>NZ_LT629772.1:6120830-6426872 GCF_900105385.1 Microlunatus soli
TTGGCACCACGGTTCCGGTTGTGGCGGGCTCGCAGACGGTCATCTCTTGATCCCTGGCCGGCTCGCCCGGGGTCCCCCTGTGCCGTAGGGACCCCACAGATCGTCGCACTGAGCGGCGACGCCTCGGTACATGCAGCACGGATGTATCCCGGGATCCAGTCCGAGTCCGTGATAGCTCATCGGTCCTCATCAACTCTCGGGGGCAGCGTCGCGCTCACCGTACCCCTTGCCCAGCGCACCCACCCGCGGGGAGTTGTGCACTCGAACCAAATCATGCCCCGGGACTTTGGCCTGGTGCGCTCATGACTTCTTGGTGGTCGGCGACGAGCGTGGACTGCTCGGAGTCACCGACGCAACGATTGGAGATTCGCCATGAAGGCTGTCGTCTATCAGGGACCCAAGGATGTCGCGGTCACGGACGTTCCGGACGCCGAGATCGAACGGCCCACCGATGTGCTGGTCAAGATCACAACGACGAACATTTGCGGCTCGGACCTGCACATGTACGAGGGGCGGACCTCCTTCGAGAAGGGCCGGACGTTCGGCCACGAGAACATGGGAGAGGTGGTGGAGATCGGCAAGGGAGTAGAGAAGATCAAGGTGGGCGACCGGGTCGTGCTGCCGTTCAACATCTCGTGCGGGTTCTGCAAGAACTGCGAGCGCGGGCTCACGAACTACTGCCTGACGACGCAACCTGACCCATCGGCCGCCGGTGCGGCCTACGGCTTCGCCGAAATGGGCCCGTACGGCGGCGGGCAGGCAGAACTGCTCCGGGTGCCCTTCGGCGACCACAACGCACTGCGCCTGGGTGAAGACGCGCAGGACAAGGAGAACGACTACGTCATGCTCTCCGACATCTTCCCCACCGGTTACCACGCCACCGAGATGGCCGGCGTGATCCCGGGCGACAGCGTCGTGATCGCTGGAGCCGGTCCGGTGGGTCTGATGGCTGCGCTGTCCGCGACGATCAAGGGCGCCGCGAAGGTCATGGTGGTCGATCGCCACCCCGACCGGCTCGCGCTGGCCGAGCAGATCGGAGCGATCGCCATCGACGACTCCAAGACCGACCCCGTGCAGGCTGTGCTGGACGAGACCATGGGGCTCGGAGCCGACCGTGGCTGCGAGTGCGTGGGCTACCAGGCCCACGACCCGCAGGGGAACGAAGACCCGGCTGCCACCTTGAACATGCTCATCAACTCGGTGCGTTTCACCGGCGGGATCGGCACCGTCGGCGTGTTCGTCCCCCAGGACCCGGGGGCCAAGGGCGAATTGGCCAAGCAGGGCAAGGCGGCCATCGACTTCGGCACCCACTGGTTCAAGGGACAGACCATGGGCAACGGTCAGTGCCCGGTCAAGAAGTACAACCGCCGGCTGCGTGACCTGATCGCGGCTGACAAGGCGAAGCCGTCCTGGATCGTCTCCCACGAGATCTCGCTGGACCAGGCCGCCGACGCCTACAGGAACTTCGACTCCAGGTCCGAGGGCTGGACCAAGGTCGTCATCAAGCCGGGCATGTCCGACGGAAAGAAGACAAACTGACATGGCAGCAGATCTGCAGGGCAAGAGAGTCGCGATCCTCGCCGCGGACGGGGTCGAGCGCGTCGAACTCGAGCAACCCCGCGAGGCTCTGGACAGGGCCGGCGCTCGGACCGAGGTCCTCTCGATCCACGACGGCGAGATCAAGGCCCGTAAGAACGACCTGGATGAAGCGGGCACGTTCACCGTCGACGGGCTGGTCGCCGACGCCTCGGTGGCCGACTACGACGCCTTGGTGCTTCCGGGCGGCACGGTGAACCCCGACAAGCTCCGGGTCGACGAGGGCGCCGTTTCCTTCGTCCGCGACTTCGTCGAGAGCGGCAAGCCAGTGGCGGCGATCTGTCACGGGCCGTGGACGTTGATCGAGGCCGGCGTGGCCACCGGTCGCACCCTGACGTCCTTCCCGAGCATTCGCACCGACCTGCGCAACGCCGGCGCCGACGTCGTCGACCAGGAGGTCGTGGTCGACAAGAATCTCATCACCAGCCGCTCGCCCGAGGACCTGCCGGCGTTCTCCGAGGCGATAGTGTCCCAACTCGCGGGCACCACGACAAAGGAAGAGGAGAAGTCATGAGTGTGACCAAGGGATTGCTGGTCAGGTTTGACGCGTTGCCCGGCAAGGAGGACGACGTGAAGGAGTTCCTTGACAGCGGCCGTGCGCTTGTCGAGGACGAGCAGGCGACCACCGCGTGGTTCGCGATCCGCCTCGGGCCCTCCTCCTTCGGGATCTTCGACGTGTTCCCCGATGACGCCGGACGTGACGCCCACCTGTCCGGCCCTGTTGCGGTAGCTCTCGGCGAGCAGACCGGCACGTTGTTCTCCGAACCGACGATCGAGAAGCTCGACGTACTGGGCTCCAAACTCCCCGCCTGACACCACAGACCGGGAGTACTGACCCCGACATGAGGGGTCGCTGCACGCGGTGACTTCGGGCTGACACAGCCCGTTGACGTCGTGGCAGCGGCCCCTTCTCTTGCGGCCCATCGCACATCCCTAACAGATCGAGGAACCGCGATGACAGGAACTGACGACGACGTTGCCCCGACGCGTTCACCCGAGGTAGCAGTGATCGGGGGCGGGATCGTCGGTCTGTCGACGGCGTACGCGCTGCGAGAGCAGGGCGTGCCGGTGCGCTTGTACGAGGCCGGTCTGCCCGGAACTGGTCAGTCCGCAGGCGAGTCGCGGATCTTCCGGCATGCCCACGACGACCCGCGACTCGTCGCTTTCGCGCGCGAAAGCCGCGGCGTATGGGATGAGTGGGCCGAACACTTCGACGTCGAGCTGGTCTCATCAGACGGTGTCGTGGCGATCGGAGACAGCGCCCTGGCGCGGCTGCGGGTGCTCGACCAGGTCGGCGGCGTGAAAGCGTACGAGATCGACGCAGCCGAGCTCGCCCAACGGATGCCGCTGCTCGCTGGGTACTCGGGGTCAGCGGTGCTCGACGAGTCGGGCGGCGCGATCCGCACCCGCACCGCGATCACGGCACTCGCGGGTGCCCTCGCAGATGCCGTCACCACCGCAGAGGTCATCTCCATCGATCCCCGCGCCGATGGGACGGTCGAGGTGCGCAGCGTCACCGACCGGGCTGTCTACTCCAAGGTGGTCGTGTGCGCCGGCCGCGAAACCGCCCGCCTGGCCCGCAGCGTCGGCCTGTCGCTGCCGGTTCGCCTTGCCGCACACGTCCGGCTGACCTTCGACGTGAAAGCCGCCGCCCCGGCACGAGTCGCGTGCCTGCAGGACAGCAGCGGCGTCTTCGGCGAAGTCGGCGTGTACGCGACGCCGCTACCGGGCAACAGCAGTTATTCGGTCGGACTCAGCGAAACCGTCGGCGTCCGCGACGACGGAACGTTCATCGACCCTGCGGCGATTCGATCGCTGGACGAACGCGCGCGCGAATACGTGACACGCGCGCTGCCCGGTCTCCACCCAGAGCCGCGCGACTTCCTTCATTGCTGGGTGACCGACCTCCCATGGAGCGAGGACGGCGTGGCCGTGTGGGAGGCAGGCTCTGTCCTGTTCGTGGCCGGTCACAATCTGTTCAAGCAGGCACCTGCGCTGGGGCGCGCTCTCGCCCGAGCCGCGACAGGTGAAGGTCTCGCCGCCGAGCTCGAGCAGGGGGCGCGCCTGGGTGAGCCACAGCAATAGGCTCCCGATCCATTCGACGTAGCATCCACGGGTCCTTCTGTGCGCGGCAGCCGACTGGCAAGGGCAAGCGTAGGTTGAGGTATGGATCAACAAGACCTTCCCTGTTCACCCAGTGCACACCCCGCCCGCTCATCGGCATGAGCGTGCACAAGGGAAGCGGCCTCGGGGGAGTGCCGGCGCCTGTACCTCTCGCCGTGCCCGGGATGCGACGAGGGCTCCGGCGACTCCAACGGCCCCGCTCACGGCCAAACACTCACGCGTTGGGCATCCCGGAAGCCGATCCTTGCGGGCGGGTTTGTGTTGGTGCCGGTGGCCGACATTTTCATAGCTTGTCTGCATGACGGTCACTGAGGGCTGAACCTGTTCGACGAGACACGGCGGGCATGGCGGCGTCCTGGTCCGCCGCCGGTGCGGACCCTGCTGTGGCGACCTAAGCAGGACAGGTGGCGGTCGCTTGTCGTGTTGTCCCACGGTTCCGGTGGTGCGGCAGCCAATCTCGGCTGGCTCGCCGAAGCCCTTTGCGACGAGGGATTCCTGGTCGCGGCGGTGGATCACCACGGCAACAGTTCCGATGAAGAACTCCTGCCGGAGGGGGCTGCCTTCTGGTGGGAGCGTCCGGCCGATCTCACGGTCGTTGTCGACCACGTCCAGATGACCGAGAAGGTGGGATCAGCTGCAGTCGCCGGCTACTCGCTGGGCGGCTATACCGCTGCTGCTGTTCTGGGGGCCAGAGTTGATGCTGCGAAGCTCCGCCGTTTGTACGACGGTGAGCCGGTCCTGCCGATTCCGCCGGACCGTCCCGACATCGTGACCGAGAACGCTGAGCTGGTCGCCAGGTACGGCCGCGCGGCGGTGGATGCCCGGGCGGTAGGTGATTACCGGGATCGGCGCTTCGTTGCGGGAGTCTTGTTGGCCCAGGCAATCTGCCCAATCCTCAGTGATGCGAGCCTGTCTGCGATCGACCGGCCGGTGCTGGTGCGGTGGGGAGGCGCTGACGAGGTCGAGGCACCAGAAGTCAATGGTCAGCGGTACACACGGCTGATCCCAGGAGCTGATGGTCGATCGATGGGGCAACACGTAGGGCACTTCGAGTTTGGCGATATCCCGGACGGCGCGGCTGTGCGGTCGGAAGTTCTGGCCGATGTCCTGCCGTTCTTCCGGGCACTCCTGGCCGATTGACGAGCTGCCGGTAACCAGCCCGATCTGGAGACCTTGCAGCCGGGCACAGGGCACGTTCGTTGCGTCACGTCGCTGCCCGGTGAGCGATCGCATCCGGGCACTTGTGTCACACGATCAGTTGCTTGATCCAACGAGGCCAGGTCGACGCGAAGGGTTCGGCTTCCTCGCGGACAGCGGCCAGCAACCGGGTGGCGGCAGCTCTGGAACTCGTGACCAGATCGGCAGGATAACCGAGCGAGGAGGTGTGCTCGGCGAATTCGTCTTGATCTTCGATCCAGGTTCGACCGTCGATGGTTCGGACGACATCGAGGTCCATGTCGACGGTCGCGACGACCCAGCCGTCGTCACCCTGGCCGAACTCGGGGGTGGTGGTGATGTCGGCATAGATCGAGTTACGGGATGGCGGTTCGTTGAAGTGTGCGAGAAAGAGCCCGGCGTGAGGGATCAGCATGACGTGACGTCTCCCGGTCGCCACGTTCGGCTCGTCGGTTGCGAGGAGAGACGTGTGGCCAACCCAACGTCCGTAATCGTCGGACCCGAGATAGGTCGTCGTCAACTGCCGGTGCGGCGTTCCGTCCCACTTGCGCAGTTGAAGACTCACAACGGTGCCGATTTCTGGCTCCGGTTCAGGCATGTGGCGAGACTAGCCGCGTTCCAGTCCCCTCAGCCGTCGGGCGCTCGACCCGGTCCCGGTGCGGACCGGTAAGAGATCCGCTCGCGGTCGGCGGCTGGTGGGGCCTGCCGGTGGAACGACGATCGGCGGCAATCGGGGGTGTGTCCGCGTCACGCCGTACGGTCTGGCCTTGTGTCAATCCAATTGATCGAGGTTGACGGTGCCCGTGTCGCGTACCGCGTCGCCGGCGACGGTCCGGCAGTCGTCCTGATCAAGAACAACAAGCATCCGCTCGACTTCCCGGTGGCGCAGCTGCTTGCGCGCAGATTCCGAACGTTTCAGATCCAACCGGTCGGTTTCGGGGCGAGCGATCGCCCGGCCCGCTACGACTTCGGATCGATCGACCGCCAGGTCCTTGCCGTGCTCGATGCCGTACACGTTGAGAACTTCATCGTGTGGGGCTTCTCCCAGACAGCGTTCATGGCGGCCATGGTCGCCCGGGCCACCGAACGCGCGGTTGCCTTGATCGCTGGCGGGGCAGACCTGCTCGGGCACCCGTCCGATGCCGACATGAGGCGGCTGGAACGGGAGCCGCGGCTGCCCGTCAGCAACCTGGAGTTTTGGCGTGCCTTCCGACGATACGACTGGCATCACGAGCTGCGACAGATGAAACAGCCGACGTTGATCTACCTCGGGACCGGTGATCCACGGATCAGGAAGCTGCGCCGACTTGAGCCAACGCTGCGCGGCTGCGGTTGTGACTACCTCGAGTTCGACGGACTGGACCACACGACGTCCGGGTTCGCCGATGGTGCGGACGGTGGCGCACGTACGACCTCAGCGATCACGACCTGGATGACAAGCAACGTGCCACCCGCAGACCGATAGACGATCGTCCTACGATCCCGGAGATCGCTCTCGTTCATAGACGACTTCGCCTTGTTCGCTCCCGGGCAGGGGATCGTCCCAGTCCAGGTGAACGGTTCGGGTGTGGCGGAATCCGACGCGTTCGAGGACTCGGCGAGAGGCGAGGTTCACCGCCATCGTGGTCGCGACGGCTTGGCTGACGCCGTACTGATCAAAGGCCAGTCGCACCACGGCGGCCGCGGCTTCGGTGGCGTATCCGTGGCCCCAGTGTGAGCTGCAGAGCCGGTAGCCAATGGAAACTGCTTCGGTCTCATCGGTCTCAGCGTGGCGCCAGAGGCCGTTCGGTTGAGGGTCCATGATCACCGGATGGAGTGCGATCCGGCCAACGAAGGATCCGTCGGCGGTTTCGGCGGCGAAGTACCCATAGAGGGCGTAGCGCTGGTATTCGGTCAGGAAGCTGGGGAGGAGTTCGGTTTCGATCCGGGCGCGGTCCCAGTCTTCGTTGTCGAGGTATCGCATCACCTTGCGGTCGGTGTAGAGGGCGACCAAGTTCTCGACGTCAGAGGGCTCGAACCGTCGCAGGAGTAGACGGTCAGTGTGAAGGATCTGGTACATCGGTCTCCCACTCCCGGCGATGGTCCGTCACGGATCGTACCGATCGCCATGTAGCACCTGCTTTACGTCATCGGCCAGCCCGTCGACGAGCGGCTTGGACCTGCCGGGCGATGGAGGCACGTTCAATCCGGCTGCGCCAGGTCACGTCTGTATGGCACGGTGCGCGGGTGATGTCTTCGTCACTTCGGTCATGGGCCGAAGAGGTGCTTCGGTCGCCGGTCGTCGATGAGGTGGCGCTTGAAGGTGGCATGTCCACTGTGCTGAGCGTCGTGATGACGGCATCCGGGCAACGGGCGGTGCTGCGACAGTATCCGAGTCCCAAGTGGTCGGCTCAGCGAGCTCGTCGCGCAGCCAGCGGTGAGGTGTTGGCTCTGGCAGCGTTGGCTGATGTGGATGTCCCGGCACCGATCGGCCTGGGCACAACCCCCGGTAGCGATCATGCAGCCCCTGCTGTCTTGATGAGCTTGTGTTCTGGCCGTCGGTATCGGGGAGATGATCTTGATATCGCCCGCGAGCTTGGCTGGGCGCTGGCGGGCATCCATGCTGTCGGCACGGTCTCCGGGCTCACCGACGAGACCATTGCCACTGTGCGGGCTCTTCGGGCGGGGCGACCACCTCGATACGGAGCACCGGGCCCGCTGCTGGAGCTGGTGATGCAGACGTTCCCGGACGGGCTTGAGTCGCGGCCTCGTGTGCTGGTCCACAACGACTTCAGTGTCAGCAACGTCCTGGTCGACGGTGACGCGATCACCGGGGTTGTTGATTGGACCGAGGCAGCCATGGGGAACGCCGGGATTGACCTCGGGTTCGCCTATGTCAGCACGGTGTTGTCGTTCGGGTCGGCGGCTGGCGAGGAACTGCTACAGGGGTATCGATCGCGCTCGGCATCGCCCGTTGATGATCTGGCCTGGTGGCAGTTGCTTGCGGCGAGCCGGCTGGAGCCCGACATCGATAGTTGGACGGGCAGCGCCAACTTCCTCGGCCCCGCCCACCTGACCGGAGCGGAGGTTCGGACGAGATTCAACGTCCTGGTCGAGGCCGCCGCAGCGACTGTGCATGCCAGCGCCCGGTGAACGATGGCAGTGGACATGGGACGGCCGGCCGCGACGTTGGTTCTGCAGGTGAATCGCGAAGTCCTGTGCCACTGTGCAGAGAACTCGTTGCTCCGCGATCTGTATGCGCCGATTCCGCCGGCGGTGCCCGACCACGTCCAGTCGCCAGGCCGGTCACTGCCGATGTGAGTACCCGGTCTCGGGTCGACAATCGGGTCAGGTAGCGGCGCCGAGAGCTGTGATCGTGTAGCCAGGTTCCATGGCTTGGGGGAGTGATGACGGGATGAGGTGTCGGGTGGCAATCTCAATGATCTGGCTCGGGTCGGCGACACGGTACATCGGTCGACCGGTCCTGGAGCGACGCGGTCCATGCGTTGCTCGCTGATCTGGAACAAGTCGGATTTGATGGTGCAACCGGGTATCTCGGCACGGATTCAGCAGACCGGGAACCCTTGAGTACATCCCGGGTGAGTCTCCGTGGAACGCGAATGCTCGCAGCAGAGTTGCCGCTTTGCGATCGGCTGTCTGCCCGCCACGGACCGCTTGCGGGCGGCGATCTGTAGGTCGAGGAGCCCTTTCTGGCGGCCTGCCTGACTCGCCTCGTGCATCGAGGCTGAGCCCTGCGAGGGGTCGCGTGCCGTCAGGGTCTGGCTTGAGCGCTGAGGGTATGCACTCTAGTCCTGCTCGGCGCCCCAGCGTTCGAGCGCACGGATCGCTTCGCGCAGAGCGAGTCCGCGATCGGTCAGCGCGTAGGCGCGGGTGTTGTGCCGGAGGGGGAGACGGGACAGCACGCCAGCCGCTTCGAGCTCGCGGAGGCGGGTGGCGAGCATGTTGGTCGGCGTTCCGAGGTCGCGCTGCAGGTCGCCGTAGCGCTGCGGCCCGTCGAGCAGCCGCTCGACGATGAGGAGGGCCCACCGGGGCCCAACGATGTCGAGGGCTGCGGCGAGGCCACTCACGCCGTTGCGTCGGCGTCGGGTTTCAGCCAGAACGGTGAGTAGTGGTAGCCATCGGGGTCGTCGAACTGGCGTTGGTACATGAAGGGATAGTCGTCGGTGTCGCCGATCCGCCCGCCGGCGGCACCGGCCCGCTCGATGAGTTCGTCGACAGCTTGGCGGCTGCCGAGGTCGAACGAGACCGTGACCTTCGAGGGGGTGGTCGGTCCGCCGATCAGTTCCTCCACGCCGCCGACGTTCGCGTACATCTCACGACTGCCGAGCATGACGTACTGCCCGGGCGCAATCGCGAAACACGACACGTTGTGATCAGACATCTCAGGGTTGAGGGTCCAGCCGAGAGCAGTGTAGAAGGCGGTCGCGCGCTCGACACTCTCGACCGGGCAGGTGATGAAGAGGCTCATACGACCGCGTACTTGCAAAATACAAGTGTCGTGGTCAACCCTAAAGCGTCGCGGATCCTCGGAGGTCAACGGCCGCGTGACCCTGCGTGACCGGTCATCCATCCCTTGTGTGACACGGTTTTCGGACGCCCACACCCCCCCCGGGTCATGTCGCAGCACGTGTTACTGAATCGTCCTGCTGGCGCGGGGGATTTTCGCAACACGTACTGGGAAATGTCCCCGAGGTCCGGCGGTCCCGAGGTCCGGCGGCCGTGAGGTGCGGCGGTCCCGAGTGCGGCGGTCCGGAGGTGCGGCGGCCGTGAGGTACGGCGGCCCCCGCGGCGGTGGTCCCGGGTGGGGCCCGCCACCCGGGGCGCGGGTTAGAAGCTGGTGCGTTGCAGGCTTCTGGTGTCCTCGGTCTGTTGCTTGGCGTCGTACACGCCCGTACGCAGCCGGTGCAGCCACGGGGTGCTGCCGGTCCGGGCCTCGACGTCGGTGACGAGCAGCGCGGTGCCGGACTGCTCGGCGATCTGCACCGGCTCGCGGACATCGGGACCGAAGACGGCACTGTTGCCGGGCATCGTCGATGCCATGCTGATCCAGATGCCGTTCACTCCGGAGTAGACGTCGAGGTTGCGGTAGAACGGCGTCGGAAGCGGTGACGGTGTCTCTCGCCCGGTCGTGGAGAACATCACCAGGTCGACGCCGAGCTGTTCGTAGTCGGTGAAGCTCTGCGGATGCACCGCCTCGATGCCGAGGGCACAGCCGACGCGCAGTCCGTCGACCTCGAAGGTGACCGGACCGGTCCCGGGGGTGTACATGAAGTTGATCTTGGTTTCTGACATGAACCGCTCGTCGTAGCGGGTGTGTACCCGTCCATGATCATCGATCACGTACATGCTGTTGTGTGGACGATGTCCGTCGGACAGCCGGTGGGCGGCCGGCAACGCGACCCAGATGCCGAGTTCGCCCGCTCGGCGCGCGACGGCGGCGAGTTCGTCGGCGTAGGCGGCCCAGTCGACCCGGCTCCATTCCGCGGGCCCGACCTCGTCGGGGATCGACGACATCACCCGCTTGTGCGGGAAGCTGAGTGCTCCTTCGGGACACTGCACCAGTCGTGCGCCGGCGGTGTGCGCCCGGGTGATCAACTCACGCAGCTGGGCGCCGCTGGCACGCAACAGCTCGGGATCGGTCGGGTCCTCGCGTTGCTCGGTCTGCGCAACCGCCAGGCGCAGCCTGACCGGTTCGGCTCCGTCGGCCTGCGGCTGGTGGGTCGGACGGGTGTTCTGATCTTCCAACATGGCATCTCCTGATGCTCGGCGGAAGTGCCGCAGCGCTGCCGTGTAGGACTCGCCGGTCTTGGCCGCGCGAGCTCGTACCCGTTGTTTGAAACGCCTGTGCGCTGTCATCTGGCCTTCCTCACCTCGGACGGCGTCCCCCAGCGACCGGCCGATCCGAGGCACGGACCAGGAAAGGATCACCCGAGACCTTCAGATCCCTTTGCCTTCAGCGTTTGACCCGCGCTGGGGGCAGGTCACGAAGGTTGGGCGTGGGCGACGCCGGAGCACAGAATCTAGTGCAGCCACGATCCCGGACCGCGGATCCGGTTCGGCGTGCCGGGATGTTCCTGCCGTGCCACCGGCGGATGTCCGGCCTGCTCCGGTCGGCCACTACAGTTGCGGTGTGTCTACGACCGGAAGCCAGCCCCAGCTCGGCCAGCAGCAACAGCCCGGCCAGCAGGACCAGCCTGCGCAGGCGTGGGCAGCGGGCCCGTTCGGTGAGCCGGTGAAGAAGCCGTCGCTGTGGCGCCGGTTCCGGACCAAGGCGTTCTCCAACCTCAACCTGAACGGGCACACGCCGCCCCGGGTGCAGCCCGAGGTCGGTGACTGGGGCCCGGAGAAGGTGCCGACCACCAAGCAGAAGAAGCGGATGCGGATCTACGTCAGCATCGCGCTGCCGGTCATCATGTTGGCCTGCTTCCTGCTCGGCTGGTACGTCTACTTCATGATGACCGGCTGCTACGGCTTCGGGATGGGCTGCCGCAACCAGGGCTGACTGCGTGACCGGTCGGCGTCAGCTGGTGAGCCGGGCGAGATGACCGAGCCGGGCAACCTCGGAGTCGAGATAGCTGGGACCACCGAGCCGGCCGATGACGATCGCCCGATCGCCACCCAGCGGCGCCACCACGACGACCGAATCGTCATAGCCGGGGATCCATTCACCGTCCAGGCTCAGCCGGTGGGTGCTGTCGAACGGCGCCAACCGCTGCAGGTCCTCCGACGACAGGTCCGGCGCCATCGGCGTGCTGTAGGTCGCCGTGCCGGCACCGTCGGCGGACAGCGCGACCAACACCGCCCACTGGGACCGGAACACCGCCGGTGCGGAGGACACCAGGGTCTCGGCGGCATGCTCGGGATCGTTGGTCATCCGCTCCAAGGTCTCCAGGTCCGACTGCAGACCGCCGCCCTCGGGATAGCGCGAGATCCATTCCACGTCCACCCCGTCCAGGCCCTGGCAGGCGCTGATCAGGGCATCGGGCAACTTCCCCGGCGGTACGTCGACCACGAAGTCGTCGATCGCCTGCCCGTCGCGTTTCTGAACGATCTCGACGGCGAGGATGTCGGCGCCGACCGCACCCATCGCCGACGCCACCGCGCCCAGCGAGCCCGGCACATCCGGAAGCGACACCCTCATCAAGAACACGGCGACCATCCTGTCCTACTGTCATTACCGCGGTGTTTCGCGGGTCTCGCGCAGCAAGACCGGCGACGGGGCCGGGGTGATCCATTAGTGTCGCGATCGTGCCACGCTTCACACCGTTCCGAGCCGTCAGATATCCGACCGATACCAACTTCGACGCGGTCGTCGCACCGCCGTACGACGTCTTGTCGGCCGAGCAGGTCCGGTACCACCACGACCGGGACCCGCACAACATCACCCGGATCGACGTGCCGACCGGGGACGATCGCTACGCGCGTGCCGGTGCGCTGTACCGGCAGTGGCTCGACGAGGGTGTGCTGGTCGCTGACGAGGCGCCGACATTGACCGTCTACCGGCTCCGGTTCACCGATCCGACCGGGGCGGAGCGGACCATTTCCGGCGTGCTCGGCGGCCTGGAGGTCGTCGACGAGGGCGCCGGCGGCGTCCTGCCTCACGAACGGACCACGCCGAAGGCGTCCACCGACCGGCTCGACCTGACCCGGGCGACCGGCGCCAATCTGTCACCGGTCTGGGGGCTGTCGTTGGCTGCCGGGCTGACCGACCTGCTCGCCGAGCCCGGCGAACCGGTCGCCGCGGTCACCGACGACGCCGACGGCTTCCGGGTCGAGCATCTGCTGGAACGCATCACCGACCCGGACCGGATCGCCGCGATCACCGAGCTGATCGGCACCGACGACGTGCTGATCGCCGACGGACACCACCGGTACGGGGTTGCCCGCAGCTATCGCGACGAGGTCCGGACCGCGACCGGACGCACCGACACCGCCGCAGAGGACACCCTGGTCTTCGTCAACGAACTGGTCGCCGATCAGCTCAGTGTCGCAGCCATCCACCGGCTCTACCGGGGCATCGCCGCTGACACCCTGCGATCGGCCATCGGCGATCGCTTCGACCTGGCGGCCCTGGACGCCGATCATCCCGACGCCCGACCCGACCCGGCCACCCTGGCCCGGATGGAAGCCGAGGGATTCCTGACCTTGATCACCGCCGAGGGTGCCTGGACGATGACGCCGAAGCCGGGAGCGTTCGACGATGTCCGGGCCCTCGACGGTGTCTGGCTGGAGGAGACCCTTGCCGATCTGACCGCGGAGGTGAGTTATCAGCACGGGGTCGAGGAAGTGCTGTCGGCGGTGGGTTCCGGCGACGCCGTCGCCGGGGTGCTGATCCGGCCGGTCGGCGTTGCCGAGATCGAACGGACCGCCCGCGAGGGTCTGTTGATGCCGCCGAAGTCGACCTTCTTCACGCCCAAGTTGAAGACCGGGTTCGTGATCCGCGACCTGTCCTGACCCGATCCGCCGGCCGCCATCGGCGTACGAGGTCGGTCAGGCGTAGTCGTAGTGCTTCTTGCCGCAGCGCGATTGGGTGCCGCCGGAACCACCGTCGCTCATGCAGGCCCAGTAGCGCACCTTGCGGTCCTCGGGGATGTTCAGGTTCACATGCTTTGCCGGCGCGTGATAGCCCTTGTTGTTGAAGGCGACCACCTCGGTGTGCCACCAACACCGGCCCTCGGGCGTGCACTGCCGGTATTCCAGGACGCCCTTGACGCCGTGTCCGTCGGCCTTCCAGTCGTTGATGTAGAAGTGGTCGCCGTAGGAACGGAAGTCGACGGTGCCGTCGTTGGGACCAGCGACCCCGGCACTGCCGGATGCGGCGGCCGGTGCCGCCGAAACGGCCAGCGCGGCGAATGCTGCCGCGGCGAGGAGTGCGATGCGTCTCATCATGTTCTGCCACCTTCTGCTTCCTGTGCGGGACTGATCCGGAGAGGCTAGGGAGCAGCCGACCCACTCAGCGGTCGGTTTCGATGCAGCTCGAGGGTCTCGGCTCAGTCCGGTCCGGCGCCCAGGGGTAGCACGAGGATCCGTTCCTCGCCGTAGTCGGTGAAGCCGGCCCGGCGCAGGATCGGGGCCGAGGTGTCGGTGCGCCCCTTGACCAGCGCCAGGGTCGCGCCGGCGTCGCGGGCCAGCTGCAGCCGGAGGTCGAGCACCGCCCGATAGGCGCCGCGCCGACGTGCGGACTCGACCGTTGCCGCGCCCCAGAGCCGGGCGACGCCGTCGACAACTGTGCAGCCGGCGGTACAGACCGCTGCGCCGTCCAACCGGCCGATCACCCGGAACTCGCCGCGAGCGGCGTCCTCGCCCAGCTGCCGGTCGAGTCGGTCGGGAGTGATCGGCTGCTGATCCCAGACCGAGACGTTGACCGCGTCGAGGTCGACATACTGCTCCCGGGTCCGGACCTGCTCGGCGGTGATCCCGGCAGCCGCGCGACTCCCCGCGGACCAGTCGCCGAGATCGAGGGCCAGGATGGCCACCGTCTCCTCATGGACGGCGCCGCGGGCCGCCAGCTCCGCCTCCAGATCGGCCGGCCGGGTGCTGTCGCCGACCCACCAGTTGATCTTGTCCCGACCCCAGGCCCGGGCCTGGTCCGAGGCGTCCTCGATGATCTGTTTCGCCTGACGATCGGAGTCGACCTGCTTGGCCTGGACACCGACGCCGGTCCAGTCCGGATAGTCCAGGATCTTCAGATCGCTGCCGACGGTCCGGGTGCCGTCGGGCAGCCACTCCCAGTCGGCGGCAGCACGGCGGACGGCATCGGCGCTCCAGGCGGTCACGGGCCAACTGTACGGCGGCGGCCACCGGCTGCCCGGGCGGAACGGCGCGGGGGAGCCGGACCACTAAGATGTCTACGCCCGGTCGTCGGGCAGCAGCGAGACCTACAGGAGAGATCGTGGCATTGAGCCGTGAGGAGGTGGCAGCCCTCGGCCGATTGGCTCGGATCGAGCTGTCGCCGGAGGAGTTGGAACATCTGGCACCGCAGCTGGACCAGATCCTGGAGCATGTCGCCCAGGTCAGCGAGGTCGCCGGTGCCGATGTCCAGCCGACCTCACACCCGCTGCCGTTGAGCAATGTCTTCCGCGCCGACGAGCCGCGTCCCTGCCTGACCCAGGATGAAGCGCTGTCCGGTGCGCCGGTGGCGCAGGACGGACGTTTCCGGGTCCCGCGGATCCTGGGGGAGGAGGCATGACCGAGTTGATCAAGAACACCGCCGCCGAACTCGCCGCCAAGATCGCCGCTCAGGAGGTGACCTCGGTCGAGGTCACCCAGGCCCACCTGGACCGGATGGCCGCCGTCGAGCCGGCCGTCCATGCCTTCCTGCACGTCGATACCGAGCGGGCGCTGCAGACTGCCGCCGCGGTCGACGCCAAGATCAGCAACGGTGAGCCGGTCGGTCCGCTGGCCGGGGTTCCCCTGGCGCTGAAGGACGTCCTGACCTACTCCGGGGCGCCGACCACCTGCGGCTCGAAGATCCTCGAAGGCTGGGTGCCGCCGTACAACGCGACAGTGACCCAGCGGTTGATCGACGCCGACCTGGTGATCTTGGGCAAGACCAACATGGACGAGTTCGCGATGGGGTCCTCGACGGAGAACTCCGCCTACGGGCCGACCCACAACCCGTGGGACCTTGATCGGATCCCGGGCGGGTCCGGCGGCGGATCGTCGGCGTCGCTGGCCGCCTTCGAAGCTCCGCTGGCGATCGGTACCGACACCGGCGGCTCGATCCGGCAGCCGGCCGCGGTGACCGGCACGGTTGGTGTCAAGCCGACCTACGGCGGCACCTCCCGCTACGGCCTGGTGGCGCTGGCCTCCAGCCTTGATCAACCCGGCCCCTGTGCGCGGACGGTGCTGGATGCGGCCCTGCTGCACGAGGTGATCGCGGGTTACGACCCGCACGACTCGACCTCGATCAACGAGCCGGTCCCCGGTGTCGTCGAGGCCGCCCGTTCCGGCGATATCAGGGGCATGAAGATCGGTGTCGTCAAGGAGTTCGCCGGTGAGGGCTACGCCGCCGGCGTCGAGCAGCGCTTCGGTGAGGCCGTTGATCAACTGGCCAAGCTGGGGGCGGAGATCGTCGAGGTGTCCTGCCCGAACTTCCGCTACGCGATGCCCGCCTATTACCTGATCCTGCCCAGCGAGGCCTCGTCCAATCTGGCCAAGTTCGACGGCATGCGGTTCGGGCTGCGGGCCGGCGACGACGGCATCGCCGGCGCCGAAGAGGTGATGGGGCTGACCCGTGAGGCGGGCTTCGGTGCCGAGGTCAAGCGCCGGATCATGATCGGCACCTACGCGCTGTCCAGCGGCTACTACGACGCCTATTACGGCCAGGCCCAGAAGGTCCGGACCTTGATCATCAACGACTTCGACGCGGCCTATCAGAAGGTCGACGTACTGGTGTCGCCGACCACGCCGACGACGGCGTTCAGGCTCGGTGAGAAGGTCGACGATCCGCTGGCGATGTACCTCAACGACCTGTGCACCATCCCGTCCAACCTGGCCGGCAACGCCAGCGCCTCGTTCCCGGTCGGGCTGGCACCCGAGGACGGTCTGCCGGTCGGCCTGCAGGTCGTCGCGCCACCGCTGGCCGACGATCGGCTGTATCGGGTCGGCGCCGCCTTGGAGCGGGCACTGACCGAGAGCTGGGGTGGCCCGTTGCTTGCCCGCATTCCGGAGCTGGAGGTGTCGAAGTGAGCACGACAGGACTCGACGCGGTGATGCCGTACGACGACGCGCTGGCCAAATTCGACCCGGTGCTCGGCCTGGAGGTGCACGTCGAGCTGAACACCGCGACCAAGATGTTCTGCGGCTGTGCGGTCGAGTTCGGCGGCGAGCCCAACATCCGCACCTGCCCGGTGTGCCTCGGCCTGCCCGGCTCGCTGCCGGTGGTCAACGGCAAGGCCGTGGAGGCCGCGATCCGGATCGGCCTGGCGCTGAACTGCAACATCGCCGAGTGGTGCCGGTTCGCCCGCAAGAACTACTTCTATCCCGACGTCCCGAAGAACTTCCAGACCTCCCAGTACGACGAGCCGATTGCCTTCGACGGTCACGTCGAGGTCGAGGTGGACGGCGAGACGTACGCCATCGAGATCGAGCGCGCGCACATGGAGGAGGACGCCGGCAAATCCCTGCACGTCGGCGGCGCCGACGGTCGGCTGCAGGGCGCCTCGCACTCGCTGATGGATTACAACCGGGCCGGCACCCCGTTGATCGAGATCGTCACCAAGCCGATCGAGGGCACCGGCGCGAAGGCTCCCCAGGTGGCCCGGGCCTACGTCGCGATGATCCGTGATCTGGTCAAGGCGCTGAAGGTCTCCGACGCCCGGATGGAGCAGGGCTCGGTCCGTTGCGACGCCAACGTCAGCCTGCGACCGATCGGCCGCGAGGAGTACGGGCTGCGGACCGAGACCAAGAACGTCAACTCGCTGCGCAGCATCGAACGGGCACTGACCTATGAGATCACCCGGCAGGCCGCGCTGCTGGACTCCGGGCAGCGGGTGCACCAGGAGACCCGGCACTTCGCCGAGGAGTCCGGCACCACCAGCCCCGGCCGCAGCAAGGAGCAGGCCGAGGACTACCGCTACTTCCCCGAGCCCGACCTGGTGCCGGTGGCACCGAGCCGGGAATGGGTGGAGGAGTTGCGGGGCACGCTGCCGGAGCAGCCGGCCCTGCGCCGCAAGCGGCTGACGGCCGAGTGGGGCTTCTCTGAGCTGGAGATGCGTGACGTGATCAGTGCCGGAGCGCTGGACCTGATCGAGGCGACCGTGGTCGCCGGGTCGGCGGCACAGCCGGCCCGTAAGTGGTGGATGGGTGAGCTGTCCCGCAAGGCCAACGACACCGGGGTGGAGCTGGAGGACGTCGCGATGACGCCGGTCCAGGTCGCCGAGCTGCAGGGCCTGGTCGAGGCGAAGACGATCAACGACAAGCTGGCCCGGCAGGTGATCGAAGGCGTACTGGCCGGTGAGGGCGATCCGAAGGCGGTCGTCGAGGCCAGGGGACTGGCCGTGGTGTCCGACGACGGCGCGCTCAGCGAGGCTGTCGACACCGCGATCGAGGCCAACCCGGACATCGCCGACAAGATCAGGTCCGGCAAGGTGCAGGCCGCCGGTGCCCTGATCGGTGCGGTGATGAAGGCGATGCGCGGCCAAGCTGACGCGGGCCGGGTCCGCGAGTTGATCTTGGAGAAGCTGGGCTGACCGGCCCACGTTGATCATGGGACCGCTGGACGGGGTCCGGGTGCTGGAGTTGCCGGCACTCGGGCCGGTGCCGTTCGCGGGCATGATGTTGGCCGATCTCGGTGCGTCGGTGATCAAGGTCGACCGGCCAGCCGACGCGCACGCCGGCCTGGAATATCCACCCGGTCCACTGGAACGCGGCCGACGGTCGATGGGTATTGATCTTCGGACCACCGCCGGCGCCGACCTCGCACTCCGGCTGGTCGAGCGTTCAGACGTGTTGATCGAGGGCTTCCGACCGGGTGTCGCCGAACGCCTCGGGATCGGCCCGGACCTCGCGCTGGAACGCAACCCGGCGCTGGTGTACGGCCGGATGACCGGCTGGGGACAGGACGGGCCGCTCGCCCAGCGGGCCGGCCACGACATCAGCTATCTGGCGCTCAGCGGGGCGCTGCACGGGATCGGTGAGCATGATCGCCGCCCGATGCCACCGGTCAACTATCTGGCCGACTTCGGCGGCGGCGCGATGATGATCATCACCGGCATCCTGGCGGCCCTGCTGCACGCCCGGGCCACCGGCGAGGGGCAGGTCGTCGACGCCGCGATGACCGACGGCGCGGCCTACCTGACCACCATGACCCGGCAGTTCGCCGGTACCGGGCACTGGGTCGACGAACGCGAACGCAACCTGCTCGACGGCGGCGCACCCAACTACCGCTGCTATCGGACCGCCGACGACAAGTACGTCGCCGTCGGGGCGCTGGAACCGAAATTCTGGGCCGAATTGGTGCACACCCTCGGCGCCGATGTCGCAGACGTGCCGGATCCGTTCGACCACGACCAGTGGGAGGCGTGTGCCGAGTGGCTCTCGGCGATCCTGCTGACCAGGTCGCGGGACGAGTGGGCTGCGATCTTCGCCGACACCGACAGTTGCGTGACCCCGGTGCTGACGCTGGCCGAGGCACCCGACCACGCCCACAACCGCGTCCGCCGGAGCTTCGTCGAGGTCGACGACGTCACCGTAGCCGCGCCGGTGCCGCGGTTCTCCGCAACTCCGACCGAGCCTGGTCGGGTGAGCACACCGGGTGGTGACACCGACAGCATCCTGGACGAGTTCGGGTGCGACGCCGACGAACGGGCCGCTCTGCGGTCGGCCGGTGTCATCGGAGCGTACGACGTCGATCCGTAGGACCCCGAGAAGCCCGGGACCTGCTCATGCGTCGTGAATGTCCCACATTTAAGTAGTACATTTGCGGTATGTCCGATACACCGACGGTCTCGATCCGCGAGCTCTCACATGAGACCTCCGGAACTCTTCGTCGAGTGAAGGCCGGTGAAACGATCGAGATCACCGAGCGCGGCCGAGTGATCGGGCGCATCGTCCCCGTCGGAGCGGCGCAGAGCCGTCGGGAGCAGTTGATAGCTGCCGGGCGCCTGTCCGCGGGAAACCGCGACCATCGCGCCCTGTTCGCCGCAATCGACCATCGGCTGTCGACTGAGCCGATCGACCAGGCGAGCTCAGGTACGAAAGCCGTGCTCGACATGCGCGACGACGAACGTTACTGACCTCAAGACGTCGGGTTGAGCCGTGCTCTATTTCGATACGTCCGCCTTGATGAAGCTCTGTCGGGTCGAGCCGGAGTCTGCCGACTTGAGGCGGTGGTTGGCGACCCAGCCCGGCGACTGGTTCACTTCGGCGCTAACTGAGGTCGAGTTGTGTCGTGCATTGGCTCGTTCGGATCCGGCTGCGTTGCCCCGTGCGGCGCAGGTGCTCGGCGACTGTGCGATCTTTGACATCGACGACGAGATCCGTCAGCAGGCCGCGTCCCTTCGGCCGGTCGGTCTTAGGTCGCTCGATGCGATTCACCTGGCGACCGCGTTGGAGGTGGCATCAGATCTGGCTGGCTGCTTGACCTATGACCTGCGGCTCGCTGAGGCCGCAAATGCGGCTGGGCTGACCGTCCGAAGCCCCGGGTCGGCCGGCTGATCAGACGACGAAGAATGCGGCCGCGATGATCAAATAGGTCGCACACAGCACGACACCCCACCAGCGGCTCACCCGACGTGCCAGCAGCATCGCGCCGGGGACCAGCACGGCCACCGCCATCGCGACGATCTCGGCCGGGCGAAAGGCCAACGGCAGTGGGTTGAACGCCAGAGACAGCAGCGCGATCACCGGAATCACCATGGTGGCGACCTGGGCGCTGGAGCTGAAAGCGATCTCCGCCGACAGCGCGAGTTTGCCGCGGAAGGCCAGGATCACCGCGCCGCCGTGTTCGGTGGCGTTGCCCGCCAGCGCCACCAGCACCGCGGCGACGAAGAACTGGCTCCACCCGACCGATGAGGCGAAGTCCTGGATGGACTCGGTCAACACCTCCGACACCACAACGGTGCCCAGCGTGACCAGTCCGAGAACGGTCAGCGAGACCGGCAGCGACCAGCCGCCCGATTCCTCGGCTGCAGCCGAATCCTGCCGAGCATCGCGCTCGGTGCGCTGCTGCTGATGGGCCCGCCGCTGCCGGAGCACCGACACGACGGTGACCGCGGCGTAGGTCGCCACCAACACCGCACAGACCACGACGGACCAGGCCGACATCGGCGCCGGCTCGGCCCCGGCGGAGCCCCAATACAGCTGCGCAGGACCGATCAGCAGCACCAGCCCGAACAGCACCAGCCCGAGCCACGCCGCACACGATCGTCGCTGGATCCGTCCGTGCCGGCCGAACAGCGCCGACATCCCCATCACCAGCAACAGATTGCTGACGATGCTGCCTGTCAGCGTGCCCCGGACGACGTCGAACAGGCCGCGGTGGACCGAGAACAGGGCGATGATCAACTCGGGTGCGTTGCCGAAGCTGGCGTTCAGCAGTCCGGCGATACCGGGGCCGAGATGCTCGCTGGCGTGGTCGGTCGCCTCGCCGATCAGGAACGCCAACGGCACCAGCGCGGCGACGCTGACGCAGAACAGCAGCACATCGCTGGCAGCGGTGAACTGGAGTCCGAAGTCGATCGGGACCAGCACGAGTCCCAGGTAGGGAAGGTGACGCGGCCGCAGCCGCCGGCTGCCGACCTGCTGCAGGACGGCGTGATCAGCTCGGGGCAGGTTGTCCGATCGCACGCGCGGACTGCCGTCAGACCGACAGGTCGGTGGTCAGCAGGGCGTCGATGGCGTCCTGTTCGCCGACCAGTTTGACGTCGGCGACCCCGGTACGGCCGTTGGCGAAGATCACCAGTTCGCTCGGTTTGCCGACGACGGTGACGATCCTGGTGCCGTTCTGCGCCCTGATCGTCTCCGGCTCGCCGTCGGAGTCGCCGTCACCGGACCCGGCCAGCGGGGTGCGTTCCAGGACGACGCCGACCGGTGCGCGTCGGAAGAAGGCACGGCCCAGCAGCTTGAGCCGTCGCCACATCCAGTCCTCGACCTCGTCGCCGAGATCGCGCGGACCGGCCGGATGATCACCGGCCCGCCGGACGTCCTCGTGGTGGATGAAGAACTCGGTGGTGTTGGCGGGTTCGTCGACGCCCGGAAAGGAGAACACGGAGAAACGCGCTGGCCCGTTGCCGACCCGTTCGACCAGCTCGGCATAGGACCACCGGGACTTCGCCTCGGCCATCCGCCGTTCGGTCAGGCCGGCGAGCGGCTTGGCCAGGATCCCCGGCGCACCGACCGGGTCGGTCTCCCGGATCCACAGATGAGCGGCAAGATCATGGGTGGTCCAATCGCCGCACAGCGTCGGGGCGTCGGGACCGACCTCGGAGAGCAACTCGCACAACCCGGCGCGCTCATCCTTGGCAAAAGTCATAATCGCAGATGCTAGCGAACCACTCAGTCGCTCGGCCCACTGCGGCCCGCACGGCACACCCGCCCGCTGCGTTGCACTTCCCTCACGGGCCCGGCTCGCTCGTCAGGGACGGCTGCAGGTGTGCTGCCGGGATGGGGGAGAATGGCGCGGTGAGCGCAGTCGATACTGTCGGGCCCGTGAACGGACTCGACCCGCAGATCGCCGATCTGCTGAAGCGGGACGCCGACGGACTGGTGACGGCCGTCGTCCAACAGCACGACACCGGCGAGGTGTTGATGGTCGGCTGGATGGACGACGAGGCGCTGCATCGCACCCTGACCAGTGGCCGGAGCACCTTCTGGTCCCGCAGCCGGCAGGAATACTGGGTGAAGGGGGAGACCAGCGGCAACCGGCAGTGGGTCCGCGAGGTCCGGTTGGACTGCGACGGCGACACCCTGCTGGTCAAGGTCGACCAGGAAGGACCGGCCTGCCACACCGGCACCCGGACCTGTTTCGACTCCCGGGTGTTGGATGTCGACGGCCTGCACAGCGAACAGAATGAGGACGCGCAGTGACGATCACCTCAGACCGACCGACCAGCTCGGGGATGCAGCCCAGCCTGGACGGCTTCCGGGAGATGGCCCGGGATCGCCGCGTGGTGCCGGTCTACCGCCGACTGCTGGTCGACGCCGAGACTGCGGTCGGGCTGTACCTCAAGCTGGCCGCCAACCAGACCGGCAGCTATCTGTTGGAATCGGCCGAACACAACGGGGTCTGGGCGCGCTACTCCTTCATCGGTGTCCGTTCGGTCGCCACCCTGAGCGAACGGGACGGCCAGGCCCACTGGACCGGGCATCGACCGGTCGGCCTGCCGGACGGCGGTGACCCGGTCCGGGCTCTGCAGGAGACCCTGAAGCTGCTGCACACGCCGCGGATCGACGGGTTGCCGTCCTTCACCTCCGGGATGGTCGGCTATCTGTCCTACGACGCGGTCCGGCGGGTCGAGGTGCTGCCGGACAGCAACGTCGACGACCTGCAGATCCCCGAGCTCGGTTTCATGCTGGCCAGTGATCTGGCCGTCGTCGATCATGAGACCGGTGAGCTGTGGTTGATCGCCAATGCGATCAACTACGACAACACCGACGAGCGCGTCGACGAGGCCTACGCCGACGCGGTCGCCCGGGTGCAGGCGATGGTCGAGGCGGTCGGCAAGCCGACCCCGCCGACCGCGGTCGCTGCCGATCGAGAGCACCGACTGCCGGTCCGGCGGCAGCGCAACGAGCAGGAGTACCAGGACTCCGTCCGGGCCGCGATCGAGGAGATCAAGGCCGGCGAGGCGTTCCAGATCGTGGTCAGCCAACGCTTCGAGGTGGAGACGTCGGCCGACGCGCTGGACGTCTACCGGGTGCTGCGGCTGACCAACCCGTCGCCGTACATGTATCTGCTGCGGATGGACGGCTTCGACATCGTCGGCTGCAGCCCGGAGGCACTGGTCACGGTGAAAGGCCGGACCGCACTGACCCACCCGATCGCCGGATCCAAACCGCGCGGCGCCGACGACCGCGAGGACCAGGCGTTCGAGGCGGAGTTGCGGACCGACGAGAAGGAACGGGCCGAGCACCTGATGCTGGTCGACCTCGGTCGCAATGACCTCGGCCGGGTCTGTACGCCGGGCAGCGTCGAGGTGATCGAATTCGCCGAGGTCCGGCGATACAGCCACATCATGCATCTGGAATCGACCGTGGTCGGTGAGATCGCCGACGATCGGAGCGCTCTGGACGTGATCCTGGCCGCGTTCCCGGCCGGCACCCTGTCCGGTGCGCCGAAGGTGCGGGCGATGCAGATCATCGACAAGCTGGAGGTCTCCAGGCGCGGACTGTACGGCGGCGTGGTCGGCTACCTCGACTTCGCCGGCGATGCCGACGCGGCGATCGCGATCCGGACCGCGGTGCTCCGCGACGGCGTCGCCTACGTCCAGGCCGGCGGCGGCATCGTGGCCGATTCGGTGCCGGCCTCGGAGGATCAGGAATCGCAGAACAAGGCCGCGGCCGTGATCCGGGCGGTGTCGGTCGCCGAGACGTTCGAGCACCTATGACAGACGGCGAACACCTATGACCGGCAGCCCTTCGTCCGACGCCACACCAGCACGGCCGAACAGCGACCGCAGCCGGGCCGTCGGCTTCGGGCTGCTGCTGGTCGGTGCGATCGCGGTCCTGGTCGGCGCATCGGTGCCGTGGTACGCCGCCACCGAGGCCGGTCGCAGAATGGCGACCTTCAACGGCACCGACGTCACCGGTGGCGTGGCGCAGGCCCTCGGCGTCGCAATCCTGGCCGGGGTGCTGCTGATGCTCGCGCTGCGGGTGACCGGCCGCCGGATCGTCGCCGGACTGATCGGGGTGATCGCGATCATCGGCGCGGTGACGATGACCTTCCAGCGTCCGGGCCGCAGCGAGGTGCTGACCGAACTGCGCAAGCAGACCCTGGCCGACAGCTATCAGTTGACCATCGCCGGCGGCAACATCTGCTACGCGGCCGGCTGTCTGGTGGTGCTGGCCGGCGTGGTCGTGGTGATCGCCAGGGCCCATCGATGGCCGCGCCGGGCCGACCGGTTCGACCGACGCGCGGCGGCGGCCCGCAGCGCGTTGCTGACCGACGACCCGGACGCCGAGATCGACACCGACGCCGTCTGGAAGTCCATCGACGCGGGCCAGGACCCGACCGTCGAGCCGCGATCCTGACCGCTCGGCGACCCCGATTGGTGCTTGCCCTGCCGGTAGGGACACAATGACCCTGTAACCCCTGACGTGCCAGACGAGGTGGATGTGATGGCAGAGATCGCCCCGACCGAGACAACCGCGACCGACGCAGCACGGATCCCCGAGGCCGGTCGGACCGCCGCGGTGCGTCGTGATCCTGCCCTGCAGCCGCTCGATTCGCGGCCGCTGCGGCATGTCCACCACGGTCAGACGGGTGCCATGTGGACCGCCGTCACGCTGGTGTTCGTCGGATTCCTGGTCGGTGGGATCGCGATGCTGCTCGGCCCCAACTGGCCGCTCTTCGTGATCGGCGCGGTGCTCTGTGTGCTGGGCATCGCCGCCGGCCTGGTGATGCAGGCGCTCGGATTCGGACTCTACGAGAAGAAGAAATGAGTCGATCCCGGCACCAGCAGGTCAGCCGGCACGCAGACGCAGCACGAACAGCCCGAGACATCAGACAGCACGGATCGTAGGGAACAGGGAGTAGGAACGGTCATGGGCGTACTCGACGACATCGTCGATGGTGTTCGGCAGGACCTTGCCGAACGCCAGGCCGCGGTCAGTCTGGACCGTCTGAAGGAACGTGTGCTGCATGTCGACCCGGCTCTGGATCCGCTGCCACGATTCCGCGAGTCCGGCGTCTCGGTGATCGCCGAGGTCAAGCGTTCCAGCCCCAGCAAGGGGGCGCTGGCCAACATCCCGGACCCGGCCGCTCTGGCATCGGCCTACGCCTCCGGCGGGGCAGCGGCGATCTCGGTGCTCACCGAGCGGCGGCGGTTCGGCGGTTCGCTGGAGGACCTGGTCAACGTCCGGATGTCGGTCGACATCCCGGTGCTCCGCAAGGACTTCATCGTCACCGCGTACCAGCTCTTCGAGGCGCGTGCCAACGGCGCCGATCTGGCGTTGCTGATCGTTGCCGCGTTGAGCGACTTCGAACTGGTGTCGTTGATCGAGCGGGCCGAGTCGATCGGACTGACCCCGCTGGTGGAGGCGCACACCGAGGAGGAGATCGCCCGAGCGGTCGATGCCGGCGCCAAGATCATCGGGGTGAACGCCCGCAATCTGCAGACCCTCGAGGTCGACCCGAACACCTTCGCCCGGCTGGCGCCGCGGATCCCGGACGGGATCGTCAAGATCGCCGAGTCCGGTGTCCGCGGTCCGCACGACGTGATCGAGCTGGCCCGGCACGGAGCCGACGTGGTGCTGGTCGGCGAGGCTCTGGTCACCGGCCGCGACCCGCGGCTCGGCGTCGCCGATCTGGTCGCCGCGGGTGCGCACCCGGCGCTCGCCCACCGGGCCTGAGGACTGCAGCCATGATCATGGTCGCCCTGCACGGTCGATGGTGAAGGTCAACGCAGCGTCGAACCCCCACCATCCCCTTGCAGCTAAGGAATTCTGATGACCAACGCATCCTCTGCCGCGCCGTCTTCCGGCGCCACCGAGCTGCCCGATCCGACCGGCCACTTCGGCCCGTACGGCGGCAAGTTCGTCCCGGAGGCACTCTACGTTGCCCTTGATCAACTCCAGACCGAGTTCGACCGGGCGATGACCGACGACACCTTCTGGGCCGAACTGGACGGCCTGCGCAAGGACTACTCCGGCCGGCCGACCCCGATCACCGAGGCGCCGCGTTTCGCCGAGGGCACCGGTGCCACCATCGTGCTGAAACGTGAGGACCTGAACCACACCGGTTCGCACAAGATCAACAACGTCCTCGGCCAGGCGTTGCTCACCAAGCGGATGGGCAAGACCCGGGTGATCGCCGAGACCGGAGCCGGGCAGCACGGCGTCGCCACCGCCACCGCGGCGGCGCTGTTCGGCCTGGACTGCCGGATCTACATGGGCAAGGTGGACACCGAGCGACAGGCCCTGAACGTCGCCCGGATGCAGCTCCTCGGGGCCGAAGTGGTCGCTGTCGAGTCCGGCACCCAGACCCTGAAGGACGCGATGAACGACGCCCTACGGGACTGGGTGGCCAGCGTCGATACCACCCACTACCTGATCGGTAGCGTCGCCGGACCGCACCCGTTCCCGACGGTGGTCCGGGAATTCCAGCGGGTGATCAGCACCGAGGCCCGCGCCCAGTTGCTTCAGCGGCACGGGCGGCTGCCCGACGCGGTCACCGCCTGTGTCGGTGGCGGCTCCAACGCGCTCGGCATCTTCGCCGACTTCATCGACGACGCCGAGGTCGGCCTGTACGGCTTCGAGGCCGGCGGCGACGGTGTCGAGACCGGTCGGCACGCCTCCAGCATCTCCGCCGGCGGCGTCGGCGTACTGCACGGCAGCCGCAGCTACGTGCTGCAGGACGAGGACGGCCAGACCAAGGACAGCCACTCGATCTCCGCCGGACTGGACTATCCGGGCGTCGGTCCGCAGCACGCCTGGCTGGCCGATGCCGGTCGCGCGCACTACGAACCGGTGACCGATGCCGAGTCGATGGACGCGTTCCGCCGACTCAGCGAGACCGAGGGAATCATCCCCGCGATCGAGTCCGCGCACGCCCTGGCCGGCGCGCTGCGACTGGCTCGCCGGTTCGTTGCCGAGGGCAGGAAGGACCCGCTGCTGCTGGTCAGCCTGTCCGGTCGTGGCGACAAGGACGTGGACACCGCCATGAAATGGTTCGCCGACATCCACGGCGAAGCGACCGGGAGCAGCGAACTATGAGCGCCGCCAACAGCACCAACCCCCTTCGACAGGGTCCTGAGCCCGTCGAAGGATCGTCGACCCGACCCACCTTCGACCGAGGCATCAGCGGCACGGTGTTCGCCGAGGCCACGGCGGCCGGTCGGGGAGCACTGGTCGGCTACCTCCCGGTCGGCTATCCCAGCGTCCGCGGCTCGTTCGACGCGATGCGCACGCTCTGCGGCGTCGGCCCCTCGGGGAGCAAGGAGCATGACGGCGTCGACCTGGTCGAGATCGGCATGCCGTACAGCGATCCGGTGATGGACGGCGCGACGATCCAACGCGCCAGCACCCGGGCCCTGCAGCGTGGCGTCCGGGTCCGCGACGTCTTCGGCGCCGTCGAGGCGGTGGCGAACACCGACACCACCGCGGTCGTGATGATCTACTGGAACCTGGTCGAGCACTATGGTCCGGACGCCTTCGCCCGCGATCTGGCGGCCGCCGGCGGTGCGGGGCTGATCACCCCCGACCTGACACCGGACGAGGCGGAAGCCTGGTTCACCGCGTCGGACGCGTACGGCTTGGACCGGATCTTCCTGGTGGCGCCGAGTTCGTCGGACGAGCGGCTGACGCACACCGTCGACAGCTGCCGCGGTTGGGTGTACGCGACCTCGGTGATGGGGGTGACCGGCGCACGTCAGCAGACGTCCAGCGCGGCACCAGCGCTGGTCGAACGGGTCCGCACCGCCCGGCCGGAAGCGCTGGTCGGCGTCGGCCTCGGCGTCTCCAACGGCGCTCAGGCCGCGGAGGTGAACGGGTTCGCCGACGCCGCGATCGTCGGATCGGCCCTGGTCGGCGAGCTGCTGAAGGCCGACGATGCCGGCGACCCCGACGACCTCTCCGGACTGCGTGCGGTGGTCGCCGATCTCGCCGGTGGTGTTCGTTCTGCCGTGCGTTCGGGAACTTCTGACCCTGCTGTGAGGTTGTCTCACTGATATGTCTGTGTCATCAACCGCGTCACGGTCGAGCGTCGTGCTGCCCTGGGTCCGGACGGTCGTCCGGGTCGGACTCGGTGTGGTCTGGATCGTCGCCGGTGCGACCAAGATCGGTGACCCCGCCCAGTCGGTCGCGGCTGTCCGTGCCTACGAGCTGCTGCCCGACACGCTGGCACAGCTGCTCGGCTGGGCGCTGCCGTACCTGGAGATCCTGCTCGGCCTGGTGCTGATCAGCGGACTGTTCACCCGGTGGTCCGCAGCGTTGAGCGGGTTGCTGCAGTTGGCGTTCGTGATCGGCCTGATCCAGGCCTGGGCGCGCGGCCTGAACATCGACTGCGGCTGTTTCAGCGCCGGCGGTCAGGTCGCCGAGGGACAGACCACCTACGGGCTCGATCTGGCCCGCGACCTGGTGTTCCTGGCAGCGGCGGTGTGGCTGTTCCTGCAGCCGGTGACCCGGTTGAGCCTGGACGCCGTGACCGGCGGTTTCGACCAGCCCCATCAGCTCGACCGAGCCTGACCTGTTCGATAAGGAGAATGCATGAGCCCGGACGCCAACCGCTCCAACGGAGGCAAGAAGAAGCCGCCGAAGGCAGCCGGCAGCAACGCCAGGGAACGTGCCCGGGTCGCGGCCCAACAGCAGGCACTGAAGAAGAAGCGGCGCAACCTCGGTCTGCTGATCCTGGCGATCGTCGTGGTCGCTGCGGCGGTCGGCATCGGCATCGGTTACGCCACCAACTTCGGCAAGCCGACCGCGAGCAGCTACACCGGCAAGGGCTGGGGGCCGGTCACCATCACCGACGGCAAGCCGATCGTGCTCGGCGAGCCGAACGCCAAGAACACCATCAAGCTGTACGAGGACTTCCGCTGCCCGCACTGTGCACAGTTCGAGAACAAGCTCGGCGGCACCATCACCGACCTGCAGAAGAAGGGTGACGTCAAGGTCGAGCTGTACGTACTGACCGTGATCGACAACGAGGACGGCCAACAGGGGTCGCTGCGGTCGGGCAATGCGATGGCCGCCGCGGCCGCGGCAGGCTTCGGCGAGGCCTACTACAACGCGCTGTACGAGAACTACGGCAAGAACTGGACCAACGAGCAGCTGATCGACCTGGGCAAACAGGTCGGCGGCGATCAGGCGAACGACCAGTTCGTCCAGGCGGTGAACAGCATGAAGTACCAGTCCTGGATGAACTCCGCGGCCCAGCAGGCCACCTCCGATCAGGTCTCCGGCACTCCGACGGTCTTCATCAACGACACCGTGAAGCCCGACGCTGCCGAGTGGACGCCCCAGCAGTTGCGCGATGCCGTCAACCAGGCCTCCTAGCTCGGGCGGCAATTCGTCGCGGAAGAACCGGGCTGGAAAGAACCTGCCCCGAAACAACACGGCCCGAAAGAACCAGCCTCGGCCTGCCGGGGCGACCTCCTCGGCGCGGTCGACGCAGCAGCAGGCCCGGCTCGCCGAACAGCAGGCGGACCGGCGCCGGCAGCGGCTGATCCTGGCGGCCGTTGTGGTCGGCCTGGTCCTGGTGGTCGCCGTTGCCGGGATCGGCTATCAGGCCTGGCGGACCAACCGCAGCCCCGAGGCACCGTCGGCCCAGCCGACCTTCGGGCCGACCACCATCAGCCCCGGCAAACCGATCGTGCTGGGCGAGGAGGACGCCGCGGTGACCCTCACCCTGTACGAGGACTTCCGCTGTCCGCACTGCGCCGACTTCACCGAGAACGTGGGGGAGACGCTCACCGGACTGCAGCGGGACGGCACCGTCAAGGTCGAGCTCTATCCGATGAGCTTCGTCGACCCCGAGCACGGATCGCGCAGCGCGGCGAACGCGATGGCCTGTGCGGCCGAGGGTGGCCGCGGCCAGCAGTTCTATGCCGGATTGTTCGAGAACTACGGGCTGCAGTGGAGCGACCAGCAGTTGATCGAGCTCGGGACCGCCAGTGGCCTGACCACGCCGGAATTCGGCGACTGTGTGCGCTCGATGCAGCATCGCAGTTGGATCGACTCGATCACCCGGGTCGCCGCGGAGCGCAAGGTGGACCAGACCCCGACGGTGCTGATCAACGGCACGATCCAGCCGAAGGCTGCGGAGTGGACGCCCGACCAGGTCCGGCAGGCGGTCGCCGCGGCGCGGTGAACCCGGCGGTTCGACGGTCCGTGATCCTGGTGTGGACCTGCCACGCTCGGACGAGGACCAGCTCCGAGATCTCTTCGATCAGCATGCCGCCGCGCTGCTGCATTTCGTGGTGCCGCTGACCGACGGCGATCGCGGACGGGCCGAGGACATCGTCCAGGAGACGCTGTTGCGTGCCTGGCAACACCCGGCTGCGCTGAAACCCGATCGCGGACCGAGCCGCCGCTGGCTCTACACGGTTGCCAGGAACCTGGCCGTCGACGCCTACCGGGCCCGTACCGCTCGGCCGCGGGAGATCTCCGAAACCGCGCTCCGCCCGCTGTCCAGTCCGGCCGACGACATCGATCAGGCGCTGGAGTCCTGGGCGGTGGCCGAGGCGCTCGCCGTGCTGAGTGAGGACCACCGCAGGGTGCTGATCGAGCTCTACTACAACGCACACTCGGTCGCCGAGACCGCCACGATCCTGCGGATCCCGGTCGGCACGGTCAAGTCCCGCAGCCATTACGCACTGCAGGCGCTGCGGCTCGTCTGTGAGGAACGGGGGTTGTTGCCATGAACTGCAGCCAGACCCAGCAGGATCTCGGCGTCTACGTGCTCGGGATGCTGGACCCCGACGAACGCGACGCCGTTCGGCGGCATGTCGCCGACTGCCCCTTCTGCCGGACCGAGCTGGCCGAACTGGAGGAGCTGCCGGCCATCCTCGGCAAACTCCTGCCGGCCGACCTGGCCGCGTTGCGGGCGGACGCGGTGACCACGCCGGCGCCTCCGCGGGAGGGACTGTCCCGGCTGCTGGCCCGTGCCGAGCGGCTGCGCCGCCGCCGGTGGGGCTGGTTGGCGTTGGCGGCTGCGGTGCTGATCTTCGCGTTGGCCGGCGTGACCACGTTCATGATCATCCGGCCTGTGCCAGGGCCGTCACCGCAGCCGTCGATGAGCTGGGCCGCCACAGACCAGACGTCCGGGGTCCGGGCCGCGGCCGAGATGTCGCAGCAGCCCGGGGGTGCCGAGATCAGGTTGGATCTGCACGGAGTGCCGGCGGGGACGGTATGCCGACTCATTGTCCGGTCGACCGACGGAACCAGCACGACGGCGGGCAGCTGGCAGGCCGACTACGCCGGGACGGCGCAGGTCACGCTGTCGACCAGCGTCGATCTGAACAAGATCGCAGCGCTGACGATCAGCGATCGGGCCGGTCACCGACTACTCCGGCTGAGCCGCTGAACCGGGCGCGTCCACCGCCCGTGAAAGCAGGCGGGCGGCCGTTCCGCCGCCCGACCTGCCAACCGGTGCAGGGCACTCGGGGCAGGTTTCTCGGAGGAGGAAACATGTCGAGGATCATGATCACCCGACGCGGCGTCGTGGTGGGAGCGGGGGCCGTGCTGCTGCTGGCGTTGAGCGGCTGTTCCGGCGGAGGCGGCGGATACGGAAGCTCCGGTGGCGGTGGCGGCGGAGGTGACGACTCAGGCGCGACGATCTCGATCACCGCGCCGAAGGACCACGCGACGGTCAGCGAACCGTTCCGGTTGACAGTCAAGTCCAGCGAGGCGATGGGACCGACCAGTTCGGGGAAGGACCATTTACATCTCACCTTCGACGGCAACGCCCAGGACTACACGGTCGAGACGAAACCGACAGTCATGATCAACAACCTGAAGTCCGGGCAGCACAAGATCAAAGTGACCTTGCAGCACGCCGATCACTCCCCGGTCGGACCGGCGGCCGAGATCACCGTCACCGTCATGTCCGGTACGTCCGGCGGCTCGCCGAGCCCGTCGTCCAGCCGCTCGACCGACACCAACGGCTACTGATCATGACGCCGCACACGCCTCGGACCAGCGACGCCGATGGCCACTGAGAATCGCCGACATCTCCGCCGCAGCCGGCCGGCGGAGACGGTCGAGCGTAACCGCCGGGACACCCGCTGGCTGCATGCGGGCATCTTCACCTGCACGCTGGTGCTGCTCTTCACCGGCGGATGGTTGCTGTTCGGACAGGAAGGCAAACCCAGCATCCTGGCGATCGTCGCCCACGCATCAGACGTGGTGTTGCACAAGATCGTGGGGTGGATCCTGGCGGGGCTCGGTGTGCTGGCCGTCGTCGTCTGGCGGCACCGGGTCGCCCATTTTCTGCGGGAGACGTTCCGCTGGGATCGGGGTGACCTGCGGTGGCTGCTGCGCTGGCCGGCAGCGGTCCGCAGCGGCCGGTTCGACCGGCACGAGGGCGACTTCGATCCGGCCCAACGCGGGGCGAACGTCATCCTCGTCGGTGGCCTGATCCTGTTGATCGGTTGCGGTGTCGGGCTGGTGCTGGTGCACGGCGGCCCGGTGTTCGTCTGGTTGCATCGCGTGCACACCTGGGTCACCTACGCCGTGACGGTGATGATCGTCGGCCACGTCGTTGTTGCCTCTGGGGTCCTGCCCGGCTATCACGGGACCTGGCGGGCGATGCATCTCGGCGGTCGGCTGCCGGTGGCCGTGGCCCGCCGGCTGTGGCCGGCGTGGCTGGAACGGCAACAACGACTCCAGCGCCGGGACCCGCCGCCGACCGTGCCGCCGACCGGGTTTCGGGACGGCCACTAGTGGGTTGGAAGCCGGATAACTTGACGTTTGGCGGCGTCCAGGTGCGTGCAGCGCAAGGACGGCGAGGGAAGGGCTACCGGGCGTAACGCGACTGAGCCGGACGCCGCGATGTGCGCGTCTGGGCGCCGCCAAGCGTTAAGGAATCCAGCTTCCAGCCCACTAGGATCGCACCCGTGGTCGATCACCTGCTCCCGGCACTCTCCATCCCGAGCCCGCCGATCTCGGAGTGGGTCCTGTTCGGACGCGTACCGATCAGGTTCTACGCGTTGTGCATCATCACCGGCGTTGTGGTCGGCGTGATCATCGCCACCCGCCGCTGGATGGCCCGTGGCGGCAGCCGGGATGCGATCGAGACGGTCGCGCTGGTGGCGGTGCCGTTCGGCATCGTCGGCGCCCGGATCTATCACGTGATCACCGACCATCAGCTCTACTTCGGTCCGGGTAAGGACCCGATCCGGGCGCTGTATCTGTGGGAGGGCGGCCTGGGGATCTGGGGCGGTGTCGCGCTCGGCGCCGTCGGCGGCTACCTGGTGGCCCGCCGACGCAAGATCAGATTCTGGGCGCTGGCGGACGCGATGGCGCCGGGTGTTGCGGTCGCGCAGGCGATCGGCCGGCTCGGCAACTGGTTCAACCAGGAACTGTTCGGTCGGCCCAGCACGCTGCCGTGGGCCCTGCAGATCGACCCGCAGTTCCGCCCGGTCGGCTACGAGCAGTACGCCACCTTCCACCCGACCTTCCTGTACGAGCTGATCTGGAATCTCGGCGTCGCCGCGGTGATCATCGCGCTGGACCGCCGCTTCAAGCTCGGTCACGGCAAGGTGTTCATGCTGTACGTGATGCTCTACACCGCCGGCCGGGCCTGGGTCGAGCACCTGCGGATCGATCCGGCGCACACCATCGGCGGCTTCCGGCTGAACGACTACGTCTCGGTCGGTGTCTTCCTCGCCGCACTGATCTGCCTGCTCTGGCTGATCCGCAACAAGCCCGGGAGGGAGCCGATCGTGGAGGGCGACTTCGTCTACGTCAACGGGCAGCCGCCGGAAGGCGACGACGACGCGACACCGACCTCGCCGGATCCCGAGTCGCCCGATTCCGTGTCGGGCGATCCCGAGTCGGGTGCTGCAGAGTCGGGCGATCAGCCGGACGGGGCGGGCAAGGATCCGGAGGCGGGCGATCACGCATCCGCCGACAATCCTGCGCCGGGTCGAGCGAGGATGTGACCGAGTCGTCACCGTCCGGATATTTTGCGCCGATCACACCTCCTGGCCACATTTTCTTGCCTGTGCCGTGACTGATCAGGGCCTGATCCGGCAGATTTGCGGTCCGTTGGCGACAGGTCCCGGTTTCGCACGGTCCGATTCCGATTCCGAAACGGCCGGGGCCCGGCAGTAGACTGCAGCGGATTGCCGTTCACGGGGCCACACCTCGCCACCATCCGAGGGCCGGGTCCGTCGACTCCGTGCCCACATCGCGGAAGAGCGACGATCCGAACGTTCCACCTCTCCGCTAGGTTGAGGCCTCCATCCGGGCCGGTGTCGCCCCGGTAGACAACCCGCCGCAGTCCGATTTCGGACCCGACTGATCTTTCGACGGGAGTTCGCATGAACGCTGGGTACACCGTTGGCAATGCCGTTCTCGGTGCTGCGCTGCCGCAGCATCAGGGTCTTTACAATCCCGAGTTCGAGCACGACGCCTGTGGCGTCGCCTTCGTCGCCACGCTCACCGGTGTGCCCAGTCACGCCATCGTCGAACAGGGACTGGAGGCGCTGGCCAACCTCGACCACCGCGGTGCCACCGGTGCCGACGCCGCCGCCGGTGACGGCGCCGGCATCCTGATCCAGGTGCCCGACACCTTCCTGCGGGAGAGCTGCGGTTTCGCGCTGCCGCCGGCCGGTCAGTACGCCGTCGGCACCGCGTTCCTGCCGGTCGACGAGGAGGACGCCGGTGAGGCCCGGGCCGCGATCGAGCAGCTCGCCGCCGACGAGCAGCTGCGGGTGCTCGGCTGGCGGGAGGTGCGGACCGACGCGTCCACCCTGAGCCCGGTCTCGTTGAGCACGATGCCGCGCTTCGAGCAGGTCGTCGTCGCCTCGGCCGGCCAGCCGGTCGCCGGACTCGACCTGGACCGGATGGTCTACGCGCTGCGTCGTCGCGCCGAGCACGAACTCGGGGTCTACTTCCCGTCGTTGTCCTCGCGGACCCTGGTCTACAAGGGGATGCTGACCACCGACCAGCTCGGCGAGATCTTCCCCGAGCTGCACGACGAGCGGGTCGCCAGCGCGCTGGCCGTTGTGCACTCCAGGTTCTCCACCAACACCTTCCCGGCCTGGGAGTTGGCCCATCCGTATCGGATGATCGCCCACAACGGCGAGATCAACACCGTCAAGGGCAACCGGAACTGGATGCGGGCCCGGGAGGCCCTGCTGGCCTCCGACCTGATCCCGGGCGACCTGGAGCGGCTGTTCCCGATCTGTACGCCGAGCTACTCCGACTCCGCGTCCTTCGACGAGGTCGTCGAGCTGCTGCACCTGGGCGGCCGGTCGCTGCCGCACGCCATCCAGATGTTGATCCCGGAGGCCTGGGAGAACAACCCGAAGATGGATCGGCAGCTCAGCGACTTCTACGCCTTCCACGCCGCGTTGATGGAACCGTGGGACGGGCCCGCCGCCGTGGTGTTCACCGACGGCACCCAGATCGGCGCGGTGCTGGACCGCAACGGATTGCGGCCGGGCCGCTACTGGGTGACCTCCGATGATCTTGTGGTGTTGGCGTCGGAGTCCGGTGTGCTGGACATCGACCCGGCCAAGATCATCAGCAAGGGTCGGCTGCAGCCGGGCAAGATGTTCCTGGCCGATCTGGCCGAGCATCGGATCATCGGTGACGAGGAGATCAAGAAGCAGCTGGCGACTGCCGAGCCGTACGGCGAATGGCTGGTGGCCGGTCGGCTGAAGCTCAGCGACCTGCCCGACCGCGAGCACACCGTGCACACCCATGCGTCGGTGACCCGCCGGCAGCAGGTCTTCGGCTACACCGAGGAGGAGCTGCGGTTGATCCTGGCGCCGATGGCGGCCAAGGGCACCGAGCCGATCGGCTCGATGGGGACCGACAGCCCGGTAGCGGCGATCAGCGACAAGCCGCGGATGATCTTCGACTACTTCAGCGAACTGTTCGCCCAGGTGACCAATCCGCCGCTGGACGCGATCCGTGAAGAACTGGTCACGTCGCTCTACAACAGCATCGGTCCGGAGCACAACCTGCTGCTGCCCGGACCGGCGTCCTGTCGCCGGCTGGTGCTGGACTTCCCGGTGCTGGACAACGACTCCCTGGCCAAGATCAACCACATCAACCGACGCGGTGATCTGCCCGGCTACGCCACCCATGTGGTGCGCGGGCTGTACAACGTGCACGGCGGTGCGTCGGCCCTGGAGGCCAAGCTGGACCAGTTGATGAGCGAGGTCTCCGAGGCGATCGCCAAGGGGGCGCGGACGATCATCCTGTCCGACCGGCATTCCAACGCCGAGCTGGCCCCGATCCCGTCGCTGCTGCTGACCGCGGCGATCCACCATCATCTGGTGCGGGAGAAGCAGCGCACCCAGGTCGGCCTGATCGTCGAGGCCGCCGACGTCCGCGAGGTGCACCACGTCGCGCTGTTGATCGGCTACGGCGCGGCCGCGGTCAACCCGTACCTGGCGATCGAGACCGTGGAGGACCTGGCTCGCCGCGGGGTCTACCTGGACACCACACCCGAGCAGGCGGTGGCCAACGTGGTCAAGTCCTTGGGCAAGGGCGTGCTCAAGGTGATGAGCAAGATCGGCGTCTCGACCGTCGCGTCCTACACCGGTGCGCAGATCTTCGAGGCGCTCGGCCTGTCCCAGGAGCTGATCGACCGCTACTTCACCGGCACCACCAGCAAGCTCGGCGGCATCGGGTTGACCGAGATCGCCGACGAGATCCGCAGCCGGCACTCCCGCGCCTACCCGGCCGACGGGATCCCGCTGGCGCACCGCACGCTGGACATCGGCGGCGAGTACCAGTGGCGCCGCGAAGGTGAGCCGCACCTGTTCGATCCGGAGACGGTGTTCCGGCTGCAGCACTCGACACGGTCCGGCCGCTACGACATCTTCAAGGACTACACCCAGCGGGTCGACGATCAGGCCGAGCGGCTGATGACGCTGCGCGGGCTGCTCCAGTTCGGTGACCAGGAGAAGACCGGCCGGTCGCCGATCCCGTTGGAGGAGGTCGAACCGGTCGAGGCGATCCTGAAGCGGTTCTCCACCGGCGCGATGAGCTACGGCTCGATCTCCCGGGAGGCGCACGAGACGCTGGCGATCGCGATGAACGCGATCGGTGGCAAGTCCAACACCGGTGAAGGTGGTGAGGACGTCGACCGGCTGTACGACCCCGAACGGCGCAGCGCGATCAAGCAGGTCGCCTCCGGCCGGTTCGGAGTCACCTCGGCCTACCTCGCCGAGGCCGAGGACATCCAGATCAAGATGGCCCAGGGCGCCAAGCCCGGCGAGGGCGGCCAGTTGCCCGGCAACAAGGTCTACCCGTGGGTGGCGACCACCCGGCATTCGACACCCGGTGTCGGTCTGATCTCGCCGCCACCGCATCACGACATCTACTCCATCGAGGATCTCAAGCAGTTGATCCACGATCTGAAGTGCGCCAATCCGGCTGCCCGGGTGCACGTCAAGCTGGTCGGCGAGGTCGGGGTCGGCACCGTTGCGACCGGGGTCTCCAAGGCCAAGGCCGACGTGGTGCTGATCTCCGGTCACGACGGCGGCACCGGTGCGGCGCCGCTGACCTCGCTGAAGCACGCCGGCGGCCCGTGGGAGCTCGGGTTGGCCGAGACTCAGCAGACCTTGCTGCTGAACGGTCTGCGGGACCGGATCGTGGTCCAGGTCGACGGCCAGCTGAAGACCGGCCGGGACGTGGTGATCGCCGCCCTGCTCGGTGCGGAGGAGTTCGGCTTCGCCACCGCGCCGTTGGTGGTGGAGGGCTGCGTGATGATGCGGGTCTGCCACCTGGACACCTGCCCGGTCGGCATCGCGACCCAGAATCCGGAGCTGCGCAAGAAGTACACCGGCAAGCCAGAGTTCGTGATCAACTTCTTCACCTTCCTGGCCGAAGAGGTCCGGGAATACCTTGCCCAGTTGGGATTCCGGAGCATCGACGAGGCGATCGGACATGTCGAGGTGCTGGATGCCCGGCCGGCGGTCGAGCACTGGAAGGCAGCCGGTCTCGACCTGTCACCGATCTTGTTCCGGCCCGACCTGCCCGAGGGTGCCGCGCTGCGCAACACCACCGGCCAGGACCACGGGCTGGAGGAGAAGCTGGACCAGGAGTTGATCAAGATCTGCGCCGACGCGATCGGCAAGGGCGATCCGGTGCGCGCGCAGCTGTCGATCCGCAACGTGGATCGGACTGCGGGAACATTGCTCGGCCATGCGGTGACCAAGTCGACCGGAGGTAAGGGACTACCGGACGGAACCATCGATCTGACCCTGACCGGTTCAGCCGGGCAGAGCTTCGGTGCGTTCATTCCGGCCGGCATCACGTTGCGGTTGGAGGGCGACAGCAACGATTACCTGGGCAAGGGGTTGTCCGGGGGCCGGATCGTGGTCCGACCTGCTCGTGACGCAGCCTTCGCCGCCGAACAGCACATCATCGCCGGCAACGTCATCGGCTACGGCGCCACCGCGGGAGAGATCTTCCTGCGCGGCCAGGTCGGCGAGCGGTTCTGCGTCCGCAACTCCGGCGCGACAGCGATCGTCGAGGGCGTCGGTGATCATGGTTGCGAGTACATGACCGGCGGCACCGTGCTGGTGCTGGGACCGACCGGCCGCAACTTCGCCGCCGGCATGTCGGGCGGCGTCGCCTACGTTCTTGATCTTGATCCGGACCGGCTGAACACCGAACTGGTGGATCGGAGCAAACCGACCGAGGCCGATCGCGATCTGCTGAAATCGTTGATCACCCGGCATCAGGAAGAGACCGGTTCGGTGGTAGCCGAGCGGCTGCTGGCCGACTGGGGGATGACCGTGACCCGCTTCACCAAGGTGCTGCCGCGGGACTACGCCCGCGTGCTCGCTGCCCGGCAACAGGCCGAGACCGAGGGCTTGGACGAGGTCACCACGACCGCACGGATGATGGAGGCAGCAAATGGCTGATCCACGAGGATTCATGAAGACCGATCGGCAGTCGGCCACCCGCCGTCCGGTGGAGGAGCGGGTCCAGGACTGGCACGAGGTCTATCCGGGTAGCCCCGGCCGGGCGCTGCTGCCGATCATCTCCGAGCAGGCCGGACGGTGCATGGACTGCGGGATTCCGTTCTGTCACACCGGATGCCCGTTGGGCAACCTGATCCCGGAGTGGAACGATCTGGTCTGGCGCGGCGACTGGGACGCCGCGCTGGAGCGGCTGCACGCCACCAACAACTTCCCCGAGTTCACCGGCCGGCTCTGCCCGGCGCCGTGCGAGGACGCCTGCGTGGTGGCCATCGCCGACGACGCGGTGACGATCAAGAACGTCGAGGTCTCGATCATCGACAAGGGCTGGGACACCGGCAAGGTGCGCCCGCAGGTCACCGAGTGGCACACCGGCAGCACGGTCGCGGTGATCGGGTCGGGGCCGGCCGGATTGGCCGCTGCCCAGCAACTGACCCGGGCCGGGCACACCGTCGCGGTGCTGGAGCGCGACGACAAGCCGGGCGGGCTGCTGCGCTACGGGATCCCCGAATACAAGATGGAGAAGTCGGTGCTGGAGCGCCGGCTCGACCAGATGCGGGAGGAAGGCACCCACTTCAAGTGCGGTGTCGAGGTCGGCAAGGACATCTCCGGCCCCTCGCTGCGCGGTCGCTTCGACGCCGTGATCGTGGCCACCGGTGCAACCGTTCCGCGCAAGCTGGAGGTGCCCGGCGCCGACCTGAACGGCGTCCACGACGCGATGGACTACCTGACCCAGGCCAATCGGGTCGCGGTCGGTGAACAGGTCACAGATCAGATCTCCGCAGCCGGCAAGAACGTGGTGATCATCGGTGGCGGTGACACCGGCAACGACTGCCTCGGGACCGCGATCCGGCAGGGTGCGAAGTCGATCCTGCAGCTGGAGCACAACGTCGAGCCGCCGACCCGCCGGGCCGAGCACGAGCCGTGGCCGACCTATCCGCGGATCCTGCGGGTGTCGCCGGCCAACGAAGAAGGTGGCGAGCGGATCTTCAAGGCCGCCACCATCGAGGTCTCCGGCGACGACGCGGGAAACGCTACCGGGATCAAGATCGTCGAGGTGGTCCGGGAGAACGGCGTGAACACCGCAGTCGAGGGCACCGAGCAATTCCTGGCCGCCGATCTGGTGCTGCTGGCGATGGGGTACACCGGCCCGGAGGCAGACCTGCTGGAGCAGCTCGGCGTGCCGACCGACAGCCGTACCCGAGCGGTCCGCAACAACGACTACAGCACCTCGGTCGACGGCGTGTTCGTCGCCGGCGATGCCGGTCGTGGACAGTCCTTGATCGTCTGGGCGATCGCCGAAGGACGGGCCTGCGCCGCCACCGTCGACAAATACCTGTCCGGCTCGAGCAAGCTGCCCCGACCGGTGCTGGCCGACGCCCAGCCGATCGGCCGCTGACCACCGAGCCCCCTGAGCCTGTCGAAGGGCAGCCCAGCCGTCGATGCGGTGCTGGTCCTTCGACAAGCTCAGGCCCCTTGCGTCGTTAGAGTTCGGCCTCGGAGCAGGAGGTCGTGTTGACGAGCAAGAAGAAGCCGAGCGTCAAGGTCCTGATCGCCGTTCTGGTGATCTTGGTCGCCGGGGGATTCGTCCCGATCGCGCAGTTCGTCGAGACCCGATTCCTCGGCCCACAGACCCGGACCGCGACCGTACGGGAGGTGGGATACGGCTACCCCGGACACGCCAGCCGCGCCGGAGGCCGTTCGGTGGCGTTCGTCCTGCCCGACGGGCACGAGGGTGCGGTGTGGATCGGCAGCCGATTGATCTACCCGAAGCCGGGCGACACGATCGAGGTCTACTGGACCGGCGACCGGTGGCGCAGTCCCGAGCAATATTCCTGGGGCAGCGCCGTGGGAGGTTTCGGCGCCGGCGCATTCTGCATCCTGCTAGTGGTCGGCTGGTTCGTGATGCGGCACCGCGGCCGATTCACTCCCAGCCGACCCCGGTGAAGAACGCGACGGTCCGGTGCGGCTGCTTGTTGGTCAGGCGGCGCCGCGCAGCGTGCTGATGTCGATCACGAACCGGTAGCGGACGTCGGAGGCCAGCACCCGTTCGTAGGCCTCGTTGATCTTGTCGGCGCCGATCACCTCGACATCGGAGGCCAGTCCGTGTTCGGCGCAGAAGTCCAGCATCTCCTGGGTCTCGGGGATGCCGCCGATGTTGGATCCGGCGAACGAGGACCGGTTGCTGGACAGCGAGAACGCCTGCACCGGCATCGGCTCCGGGGGCGCGCCGACGATCACCAACGTGCCGTTCAGCCGCAACAACGCGAGGAAGGCGTTGATGTCGATCGCCGCACTGACCGTATTGATGATCAGGTCGAAGCGGCCCTTCAGCTGTGTGAACGTGTCCGGATCGCTGGTTGCGTAGTAGTCGGTGGCGCCCAGCCGAAGACCGTCCTCCTGCTTCTTCAACGACTGCGACAGCACCGTCACCTCGGCACCCATCGCGGCCGCCAGCTTGACCGCCATGTGACCCAGGCCGCCGAGCCCGATCACCGCCACCCGCTTGCCTGGGCCGGCTCCCCAGTGCCGCAACGGCGAGTAGGTGGTGATGCCGGCGCACAGCAGCGGTGCCGCGGCTGCCGGGTCGATACCGTCCGGGATCTTCAGCACGAAATCCTCGACCACGACGACCTGGGTGCTGTAGCCACCCTGAGTGACCGTGCCGTCCCGATCAGTGGCCGCGTAGGTGCCCACGGATCCGTTCAGGCAGTGCTGTTGCTGGCCGGCCAGACAGTTCTCACACTCGCCGCAGGAGTTGACCAGGCAACCGACCCCGACACGATCGCCGACCTGGTGCTTGCTGACCGCGGAGCCGACCGCGGCGACGGTGCCGACGATCTCGTGGCCGGGTGCCAGCGGGTAGGGGATCGGGCCCCACTCGCCGCGGACGGTGTGGATGTCGGAGTGGCAGATGCCGCAGAACTCGATGTCGATCAGGACGTCGTACGGGCCGACCTCGCGTCGCTCGATGGTGATGGTGGACAGCGGCTCGGTGGCCGACGGTGCCGCGAAGGCGGTAACGGTGCTCATGGCCCCAGACGCTACTCCCGGGTCACTCGATGATCACCGCCGGAGCCACCCGAGCCGAGGCGATGCCACGGTCGGGTTTGCCGAGGCGAAATCTGACCTTGCCCTTGAGGATGGTGCCGGACTCGGCCTGCCCGTCGGTCAGCCCTTCACCGGGGAAGAGGGTGAACGTCCATCGCTCGTTACCCTCGGCGTCGGGCAGCCACCGGTTGTTGGCTTGCAGCACCCGGGCGCCCCAGAGTTGCCGGGTCATCGCTGCTCGGGTGTCCTGCCCGAGCACCGTGAATTCCTCGGCCGGAGCGTCGACCACCTCCTGATAACTGCCCATCGCGGGGCCGTACTGTCCGCGGACTCCGATCACCATCGTCCACGGATCGTCTCCGGTGACGATCCGACCCGCAGACAGTCGCTCGTCGACGACGTCCTCGCTCGGCCCGTCGAAGATGTAGCTCCGGACGTCGGCGGGCATTGCCGATCGGGTGTCGAGCAGCTTGGGATCTGGCACCAGCAGGAGTCCGTAGCCCACATCGATGGAGAAGCGGCCGGCGGCGAACAGTCGGAAGAGCTCGTCGATCGCCTCCTCGGCCGCGAACCATCGACGTCGGCCGAAGCCGTACCGCAGCGTCTGCTCGTTGATCGGCGGTAGCCCGGCGTCGCTGATCATCTGCGCCAGGACCGGATTGCGCACCCAGCCGGAATCGTTGATCAACATCTCCAGTTGACGATTGACAAAGGACATCGGATCTCCCTCCTGGTCACGACGCTAACCGGTGGTTCCGACGCTGCCCAGACCGTCAGCCGGTCGGACAACACGTTGACCGGATCGGACAACCCGATCGACAAGGTTGGCCCGGCATCGATGTCCGATCGGGCGGGGGCGGCATACTGGAGAGTCGGGATCGAGACGGAGGTCGCCGATGTATGTCGTGCTGCTGCGCGGAGTCAATCTCGGCAAACGGAAGGTCCTGAGCGCCGAGCTGAAGGCGCTGGCCACCGACCTCGGCCACACCGAGGTGTCGACCTACATCAACAGCGGGAACGTGATCTGCGGATCAGCCGAATCGGCCGAGCAGATCGAGCAAGGCTTCGAGGAGGCTCTGGCGCAGCGCTACGGCTTCGACGTCGACGTGGTGGTCCGCACCGGGACCCAGCTGGCTGCGGTGGTCGCGGCCAATCCCTATCCCGACGGAGACCCCAAACAGGTGACGGTCGGCTTCACCAAGGCCCCGATCGCCTCCGACGCCGCCGACCGGCTGGCCGCGCTCGCGGAGCCGGAGGAGCGGTTCACGCTGGCCGAACGGGAGGTCTACGTCGATTTCGCCGGTGGCCTGGCGCACAGCAAGCTGGCGACCGGCCTGCCCAAGGCGGTCGGGCAGACCACCACCGCACGCAACATCAGGACGGTCACCAAGCTCGCCGAGCTGGCAACTGCTCAACGCTGATCGGCCATCCACTGCCAGATTCGGGTGCCGTCGTGCTCCGGATCGTTCCGGGCGACGTAGATCCACGACCAGTGTCCGAGGAAGCGGTAGCCGTTCCAGGTGACCGTGTCGTACAGGCTCATGATCGAATCGGGGATCAGGTCGTGTGCATGCACGGTATTGGCGTTCGGATCGACGGTCGGGTCGTCCCGGGAGGCCACCAACCAGGTCGGTGTGCTGATCGCGGTCAGTTCGTCGTCGGGGATCAGCGGGACGCCGGAAGCGTCCCGAGCTTCGACGACACCGCAGATCGGCACCGAGGAGGCGAACAGCGTCGGGTACACCGTCGTCATCTTCATGCTCATGTAGCCGCCGTTGCTGCAACCGACGACATGGATCCGACGGGGATCGATGGGGTGTTTGCGGCGTACCTCGTCGATGATCTCACGCACCAGCGGCGCAAAGCGCGGACCGTCGTCCATCCAGGCCGTGGTGCACTGCGGCGCCACCACGTAGGCCCCACCGAAGACCCGCTGCCCCTCCTTGGTGGCGAACCCGAGCGCGCCGCGGTTGGCGCGCAGTTGGCTCTCGTTGTCGTAGTAGTCGTCGTCGGGCAGCCCACCTTCGCCGCCACCGTGCAGCCAGACGATCAGCGGCCGCTTCTGACGGCTGTCGGCAGCGGGTGAGAACAGCCGGTAGTTCATCCCCGAGCCGGACACGGCGGCGTCGAAGGCGTCCACCTCGGCGTCGACCAGGTTGCCCTGAGCGATCGAGGAGAAGACGACCCGACGCCGGTTCCGGAGTCTGATCGGCTTGTTCTGGGTGATCGTGTACTCCAGGTCGAGCCGGACGTTGCGGCTCTTGTCGCCGATGTAGTCCAGCGTGCTGCCGCCGGTCACGCCCTCGGCGTAGGACAACGTCAGGACGATGTCGCTGCCGTCCAGCCGGACAGCCGTCACCGATCGATCCAGGTCGTAGGCGACCGTGCCGGTCAGCGGGTTGGTGCCCTTGGCGTGCACGCTGAACGTGTCGACGGCGAGACTGGATGCGTCGATCGCCGGCAGCGCGGAGGCGTCGATGGTGACCGCGACGACCTGTTCGCCGCCGTCCAGGACCTCGGCGTCGAGGGTGAAGGTCGCGGTGGGCCGATGCTGGTCGGCGCGGGCAACAGCAGCCGGCAACGAGGCCGTGACGGCGGTCGCAGCGCCGGCGGTCAGAACGGTACGGCGGGGGATGGTGTGACGCACGAGAACTCCTTCGTTCGGCTGAGCGCGACAACAACGGCATGGTCCCAGATCGGTCCTTCGACACGCTCAGGACCCCGGCGTGGAACATCGGCCTGTCGTCCGGCGGAGACGACGCGAACAGACTTAGAGTGTCCGGAGCGCGGGAATCTTCCCCTCCGCGCTGACGCCCGGGCCGACTGCGCTGCGCTCAGCAATTCGGGCTAAGCTTCACAACCCGCCGCCCGGCGCAGCGGCGACATCGATATGGGGAGGTATTGCGGCATCCATGTCTGCATCGAAGTCTGACTCCTTCGTCCACCTGCACGTCCATTCGGAGTATTCGATGCTGGACGGTGCGGCCCGGATCGATGATCTGATGGCCGGTTGCGAGCAGATGGAGATGCCGGCGATCGCCCTCACCGATCACGGTTTCCTGTTCGGCGCGCACGAGTTCCATGCCGCGGCGACCAAGGCCGGGGTGAAGCCGATCATCGGCCTGGAGACCTATGTGACGCCGAAGACCCATCGCAGCGAACGCAAGCGGGTGCGTTGGGGTGACGGCGGCGGCGACGATGTGTCGGGTGGCGGGGCGTACACCCACATGACGTTGTGGTCGGAGTCCACCGAGGGGATGCACAACCTGTTCCGGCTCGGTACTCGAGCTTCGACCGAGGGCTTCTTCTACAAGCCTCGGACCGACCGCGAGCTGCTCGCCGAATACGCCAAGGGACTGATCGCGAGCACCGGCTGCCCGTCCGGCGAGGTGCAGACCTACCTGCGGCTCGGTAAGTACGACGAGGCGGTCGCGTCGGCGGCCGAGTTCCGCGACATCTTCGGCGCCGGCAACTACTACGTCGAGCTGATGGACCACGGGCTGACCATCGAGAAGCGGGTCCGCGAGGATCTGCTGCGGATCGCCAAGGACCTGAAGCTGCCGCTGGTCGCCACCAACGACCTGCACTACGCCTCGGCCGACGACGCCGAAGCGCATGAGGCTCTGCTGTGTGTCCAGTCCGGGTCGACGATGGCCGACGCGAACCGGTTCAAGCTCGAGGGCGGCGGCTACTACCTGAAGTCGCCGCAGGAGATGCGGGAGCTCTTCTCCGAACTGCCCGAGGCCTGCGACAGCACGCTGGAGATCGCCGAACGGTGTCAGACGGAGTTCGTCTACGGCGAGGGTCGCTACATGCCGCGGTTCCCGGTGCCGGAGGGGCACGACGAGACCAGTTGGTTCCTGCACGAGGTGGAGACCGGACTGGCCGAGCGGTATCCCGACGGCATCACGCCGGAGGTCCGCAAGCAGACCGACTTCGAGACCGAGGTGATCATCGGCAAGGGCTACCCGGGCTACTACCTGGTGGTCGCCGACTTCATCAACTGGGCCAAGAACAACGGTGTCCGGGTCGGCCCGGGGCGTGGTTCGGGTGCCGGCTCGATCTGCGCCTACGCGACCAAGATCACCGACCTGGACCCGTTGCAGCACGGGCTGATCTTCGAGCGGTTCCTCAACCCCGAACGCAAATCGATGCCCGACTTCGACGTCGACTTCGACGACCGGCGTCGTGGCGAGGTGATCAAGTACGTCAGCGAGAAGTACGGCGACGACCGGGTCGCCCAGATCGTCACCTACGGAACGATCAAGGCCAAGCAGTCGGTCAAGGACGCCTCCCGGGTGCTCGGCTATCCGTTCGCGGTCGGGGAGAAGCTGACCAAGGCGATGCCGCCGCCGGTGCAGGGCAAGGACGTCCCGCTGCCCAGCATCTTCGACAAGTCCCACGACCGGTACAACGAGGGCGGCGAGTTCCGGCAGCTGTACGAGACCGATGCCGACACCAAGAAGGTCGTCGACACCGCGATGGGCCTGGAAGGGCTGAAGCGGCAATGGGGTGTGCACGCTGCGGGCGTGATCATGTCCTCCGACCCCCTGATCGACATCATCCCGATGATGAAGCGCGAGCAGGACGGTGCCATCATCACCCAGTTCGACTACCCGACGTGTGAGTCGCTCGGGCTGGTGAAGATGGACTTCCTCGGGTTGCGGAACCTGACCATCCTCGGCGATGCGCTGGACAACGTGAAGTTGAACCGCGGGATCGATGTCGATCTTGATGAGCTGGCCAAGACGCTGGACGACAAGGCGACCTACGACCTGCTCTCGCGCGGCGACACGTTGGGAGTATTCCAGTTCGACTCGTCGGGTTACCGATCCCTGTGTCGGTTGATGAAGCCCACCGAGTTCAATGACATCTCCGCGCTCGGCGCCTTGTATCGGCCGGGACCGATGGGTGCCGACAGCCACACCAACTACGCCAAGCGGAAGAACGGGCAACAGGCTGTCGAGTACCTGCATCCCGAGCTGGCCGAAGCGTTGGCGCCGATCCTGTCCGAGTCGTACGGCTTGATCATCTACCAAGAGCAGGTCATGAAGATCGCCCAGGAGCTGGCCGGCTACACGCTGGGCAAAGCAGATCTGCTCCGCAAGGCGATGGGCAAGAAGAAGAAGGAGGTGTTGGAGGCCGAGTTCCCGCCCTTCCAGGAGGGTATGCGGGCGAACGGTTTCTCCGACGAATCGATCAACGCGCTCTGGGAGGTGCTGGTCCCGTTCTCCAGCTACGCCTTCAACAAGGCGCACTCGGCGGCGTACGGGCTGGTGTCCTATTGGACCGCCTACCTGAAGGCGCATTATCCGGCCGAATACATGGCCGCGGTGCTGGAATCGGTGAAGGACGACAAGGACAAGATCGCGATCTACCTGTCCGAGTGTCGTCGACTGCACATCCAGGTGCTGCCACCGGACGTCAACGAGTCCGAGGCCCGGTTCACCCCGGTCGGCTCCGACATCCGCTTCGGCCTGACCGCGATCCGCAACGTGGGTGGCAACGTCGTCGACGGAATCGTCACCGCCCGTGAAGAACACGGCAAGGCCAAGGACTTCAACTCCTACCTTGATCAGATCCCGTTGATCGCCTGCAGCAAGCGGGTGACGGAGTCGTTGATCAAGGCCGGTGCCTTCGATTCGATCTCACCGAGCCGGCGGGCCCTGATGACGGTCTTCGAGTCGGCGGTGGACGGTGTCATCGACCTGAAACGTAACGAGGCGCACGGTCAGGACGACCTGTTCGGTGATCTTGGTGCCGATGCCTCACCGGTCAGCGTTGCGGTGCCCGAGATCGACGACTGGGACAAGCGCACCAAGCTGGCCTTCGAACGGGAGATGCTCGGCCTCTACGTCAGTGATCATCCGCTGCAAGGACTGGAGCACGTGATCGAGCGGGAACGCGACGTCAGCATCGGTCGGCTGATCGGCGACGACGGTCCGCGGGAGGGTATGGTCACCGTCGCCGGCATGATCACCAACGTGACCCGGAAGACCACCAAGCGGGGCGACATCTGGGCGGTGATCTCGGTCGAGGACCTGGAGGCATCGATCGAGGTGCTGCTGTTCCCGAAGGCCTACGACCTGGTTTCGACCGTGCTGGCCGAGGACACGGTCGTCACGGTGAAAGGCCGGATCCGCGACGACGACGATTCGATCGCCTTGATCGGCCAGGAGCTCACCCTGCCGGACACCAGCGACGGTCCGACCGGGCCGGTGGTGATCTCGCTGCCGGTCACCCGGTGCACGCCGGCGACGGTGGACAAGTTGGCCGAGATCCTGCGCTCCCATCCGGGCATGACCGAGGTCCAGGTCAAACTGAAGGCACCGAGCAAGACCACGGTGATGCGGATCGGCAACGAGTTCCGGGTCACCTCCTCACAGCCCCTGATGGCCGACCTGAAGGCCGAGCTCGGACCGTCCTGCCTGGCCGGGTGACGATGATGACGACCGGGCCGACACCGGAGCAGTCCGACTCGGCGTCGCCGCGGGTGCAGTCGCCGACCGTCGGCCTTCCGGGGCGTCCGGAGATCGCGGTCGGTCGGGCGGCCGGCTGGCTGGCCGGCTATCTGCTGCTGGCGGCTCTGGTCGGCGTCGGAGCCGGGATCCTGTGGGAGAAGATCGTCCGGTTGCCGGGCTATCGGATCAGTTCCAACGGGACCGCGACCACGACCGAACGTGGGCTGACCGAGTTCTTCGGCGGGGATGCCTGGTTCTGCCTGATCGGCTTCCTCGCCGCGGTCGGTCTGGGAATCGTGGCCTGGAAATGGTTCGGCCAGTTGGGATGGCCGGTGGTGTTCGTCGCGGTCCTCGGCGCCGTCAGCGCCGCGTTGATCTGCTGGTGGGTCGGGTATCAGCTCGGGCCGGGCCCGTTCGATCCGCGGCTGGCTGCAGCCCAGCCGGGTGACTTCGTCCCGATCGCGCTCAACCTCCGTTCACCCGTCGCGCTGCTGGTCTGGGCCTTCGGTGCGATCATCCCGGTGCTGTTGCGGGCGTCCCTGGGCCGGGACGAGGAGGAAGAAGCGCTACCGGCCCGCAGCAAGCGCAGCTGAACCGATCATCGAGCGCTCCTGAGCCTGTCGACGGATGGGGGATCGTAAGCTCATGATCATGAGCGGCAAACAGCACCACTATGCAGCCCGGATCCGCTGGACGGGCAATCTCGGCAGCGGTACCTCGGGCTATCGCGACTACTCCCGTGATCATGAGATCACGATGGCGACCAAGCCCGATCAGATGCTGGCCGGATCCGCCGATAAATCCTTCCGTGGTGATCCGGGACGTTTCAATCCTGAGGAGTTGCTGCTGGCCGCGCTGAGCCAGTGCCACCTGCTGTCCTACCTGCACGCTTGTGTGCTGGCCGGCGTCCGGGTGGTCGATTACATCGACGACGCGACCGGCACGATGGTCACCGAGGCCGATGGCAGTGGGCATTTCACCGAGGTGGTCTTGAAACCGCAGGTGGTGATTGCCGACGGCAGCGACCTGCAGGCGGCTGAGGCGGCCCATCAGGTCGCGCACCGGATGTGCTTCATCGCCAACTCGGTGAACTTCCCGGTCAGGCACCAGCCGAGGATCACCGTCGCCGATCCCGCGGTCTGAGTTCGATGATCACTCGGTGAGCCAACGCACCATCCGTGCGATGGTGATCGGCACGGCCGGGTCGTCGGGATTGTTCAGGTAGCCGTGGATGGTGCTCTGCTCGGCGAGCACGCGGACGTCGCCGCCGGTGCCGGCGAGTTCGGCGGCGAACAGTTCCCCGGACGGGCGCAGGGTGTCCAGATCGGCGTTCACGATCAACGTTCGGGGCAACCGAGCGACATCGTGGGACCCGGGGAAGGCGTACGGCTCGTCGCGCGCCGTGCCGGCGTAGTTGGCGGTCAGATCGGGCATTCCGTCGGGGTCGATCTGGTCCTCCTGCGGCACGTCTGCCAGCCGAGCAAGCAGTTCGTCGGCGATCGGCGGGTGGGTGGCGTGCAGTGCCGGATAGCTCAAGATCACCGCCGCCGGTTGCTGCCCGCCGGCGTCCCGTAGCCGCAGAGCCGCAGAGGCAGCGAGATTGCCGCCGGCGCTCGCGCCCCCGATCCCGATCTTGTCCGCGGCACCGCCCAGATCGGTGGCGTGCTCGACCACCCAGTCGAACGCGGCGGCGAGTTGAACTGACGCCACCGGGTAGCCCGCCCGCGGGCGGTCAGCGCCCGATGGTGGGGCCTCCTCGGCAGGCCAACCCGCTGGCCTCGGAGCCAGCGTGTAGTCCACCGAGACGACGGTGATCCCAAAGCCGGCGACCCTGCGGGAGACTCCGTCGGCCTCGGCCATCTCCAGGTCGCCACCGATCCAGGCACCGCCGTGCGCCCAGAGGAAGATCACGCCGGTGGAGTTGGTCTGCGGCCGATAGATCCGCAGCCGGTAGTCATGATCAGCGGCGGACAACCAGACATCCTGATCGATCGATACCTGCTGCGCGGTCCTGCTGTCGGCCACCGGATGCTCCCTTGCTTCGATGATGAATGATCGTGTTGATCATATGATGCGGCGTCATGATCACTGTCCCCGATTCCCTTGCCGCACTGTTGTTGTGCGAGGGCGAGTCGGCCCGAACCTGGATCGACGGTTTTCCGGCGCTAGCCGAGCAGGTCCTCGCCGGGTGGGACTGCCGACCAGACGGCGAGGTCAAGGCCGGCGCCGTGGCGGTCGTGATCCCTGTCCGGTGCCCGCGCGGCCGTGCCGTCGTCAAGATCTCCTTCCCGCATCCGGGCAATGTCGACGAGCACAAGGCGCTTGCTGCGTGGGGCGGCAACGGCGCCGTGCGACTACTGGACAGCGATCCCGACCGGTTTGCGCTGCTGCTGGAACGTGTGAACGACCGGCACCTCGACGTGGCGGCGGACGAGGGCATTGCGATCGGCGGTGAACTCCTGAGCCGGCTGGCGATCCCGGCTCCGCCGGGTGTTACGCGGCTGGCGGACACCACCGCTGACTGGGAGCGACAGGTGCGTGACGACGCCGAACGGGCCGATCACCCACTGCCCGGGCGAATCGTCGACGCCGCCGTCGCGACGATCCGTGATCTTGGTCGGGACAGCACGACGACGATGCTGCACGGCGACCTGCACGGCGGCAACATCCTGCGGTCCGACCGCGGTTGGCTCGCCATCGATCCGAAGGGAATGGCCGGTACGCCGGCGTACGATGCAGTGACGATGTGCGACTATCGCCGACCGGCCTTCGACAGCGGCGTCGATCAGGTCACCGAACTGCATCGGAGGGTCGGCATCTTCAGCGAAGCGGCGGGAGTCGATCTCGAACTCTGCCGTCGATGTGTCCAGGCCCGGGCAGTGACGGCACTGCTGTGGGACCTCGGCCGTGGCGAGGTTCCGAGGTCACCCAACGTCGTGTGGCGCCGCCTGATCGCCGAGGCCCTCGTCGGATGAAACGTCCGTCGGCCGTCATCGCCGGATCGAGAGCCGACAGCGCCGCCATCCGAGCAGTCCGCTCGTCAGATCCCGGCAAGCCAGTCGAGCGTGCGGTCCGCAGTCTCGGAGACGGTGAGCGATGTGGTCTCCAGTCGGAGGTGCGGGTAGCTGGAGAAGAAGATTCGTGCCTGTTCGGAGATGGCGGCTGCGGAGTCGTTGTTGAGTTGGTGCTGATCCATCTGGCGGACGTTGTCGTCGGACCAGACGAGATCGCGCTTGGACGGCTTCGCGGCCAGCCGGCTCTCGCCGCGATTGCGTTCCAGACGCGTCTGCAGGTCCGCGACAAGCTCCAGCACCAGCACCTCGCCGCCTGACTCCACCACCGGAACGATCAACTCTGCCAGATACTCGGCGTCCTGGGGGTCTGCAAGATTCCACACGAACGTGAAGATCAGGTCGATCTGATGCCGAGTGGCTTCCTCGATCACCCGCCGGCGGAACTCCCTGTTCAGCAGGTTGAACGGCGGAGATCCGTAACCGAACACCTCCACGAGGGGTTCGATCGTGTGATGGTTGTGGAACAACCGGAAGGCGGAACGGGCAGCGATCTCGCGCCCGACCGTCATCTTTCCGACCGCCGGCGGTCCCATGATCAGAAGTAGCTTCACCAGTCGGCCACCGAACCGTCGTTCTCGTGGTAAGTCTCTCCACCGAGCTCGGCGTGATACCCGTAGGACTCTCCGGTGAACTCCCTCGTGGCCTCCGCCTCGTCGACGTCCACCCCGAGGCCGGGCGTCTCCCACAAGCGGATATGCCCGTCGACCACTTCCCAATCCTGCTTCAGCAGCCCGTTGCCGAGCGAGGCGTCGACCTGCTCCTGGATCAGGAAGTTCGGGACGACGGCATCGACGAGCATGCACGCACCCAGTGCCAGTGGGCCGATCGCGCAGTGCGGCATGATGTGCTGGTAATACACCTCCGCGTAGTTGGCGATCTTCTTCAATTCGCTCGGTCCGCCGCAGTGCGCCACATCCGGTTGCAGCAGCGCCGCGGACTGGTTTTCGATCACCCGCCGGAAATCCCACCGGTTCAGCAGCCTTTCGCCGGTTGCGATCGGGAACGGGACATGATCGGCGACCAACTTCAACGCATCGGCGTTCTCCTGTGGCACCGGCTCCTCGACGAACATGGGGCGCATGCCCTTGATCTCGTTGCACACTTCGATCGCCAGCGCCGGCGTCATCTTGCCGTGGAAGTCGAAGCACAGCTCCACGTCAGGGCCGACCCACTCACGCATCATGTACGCCGCTTCGACGAACTGGTCGATCCTGGACGGCGGCTCGTGGGCGCGCCAGGACCCGGAGGGGCCGGCCTTGTAGGCCGTGTAACCCTTCTTCTGGAGCATGTCGAGGCGGGTGCGGGCGGTCTCGAGTCCCTGCTCGGACAGATCACGGATGCCCCAGTGCGCGTAGACCCTGATCCTGTCGCGTACGGCGCCACCCATCAGCTGGTAGCTCGGCACCCCGTAGTGCTTGCCTGCGATGTCCCACAACGCTGCGTCGACGGCAGCCAAGGCACTCATGTTGTGGGCGCCGCCTCTGAAGAAGGCCGATCTGTAGATCTGCTGCCAATGATGCTCGATACGCAGGGGATCCTTGCCGATCAGGTACTCGGCATATTCGTCGATCACCGCCGGCACCGACCTCGGCTTGCCTTCCAGCGTGCTTTCCGCCCATCCGCTGATTCCCGCGTCGGTACCGATGCGGATCAGCCGGGTGCGGTGTCTCGGGGCGAACTGCTCGACATGTGTGATCTTCATCCTGCGGCGACCTTCTCTTCTCGTCGGAAGACGGGGCGCCTGGAAAGTGGCGACTCCCGAAGCACCGCTCATCCTACTGACCGGGCGCAGCGGTTCTCGATCGCGTCAACGAAGATCAACGGATAGATGATCGGACGGCGGCGAGCAGGACGGCACCACGGCGCGTCGACGTGGTCAGTCAGGTGGCGTCGGGTGTGGGCGTGCGGGTGTGCCAGATGTGTTGGGCGAAGCTGCCACGTCCGAGGTCGTAGCTGCCGGTCGCGAAGACCTGCGTACACGCTGCCGTCCGGCGCCCGGAACGGCAGGGTTCCGGGCTCGGGTCGTCGGCGTTTCCACAGTCCGTGGGTGATCACGTTGTGTTCGCGGCGGCCGTCAGGGGAGAGTTGTCCTCCCGGGTCTGGGCCGGGACGCCCTCGACGTAGGGGATGTTGTGGTCAAGATCAAGATGCTGTCCGACCGACCCGGAGTAGGGGAACATGCTGCCGGGGTGTTTGAGGAGCAGGCGTTCTCGCATCGCGCGTGGGATTTCGTAGGAATTCACCGGTGTCAGGTCGATCGTGAGGTCGAGGTCGGGTTTGAGGGTGATGTTGCAGTGGCCGAGCCAGTCGGTGACCGGGCTGCTGATCATGGGGCCGATGTCTTCGACTCTGGTGAGGCCGAGTCCGGTGTCGAGGGTTTCTTTGGCGATGTGGACGTAGAGGGTGGCGTTGGGTCGGACCTTCGCGGGGTCGATCTTGCCGTTCGCGCGGATCGCGAGTTCGGCCGGCCGCCGATCTTGGTCAACGCGGGGGAGGCGGCCAGCGGCGCCGTCGTCGTCCAGCGGGTCCGGCGGTGGCTCGTTCCCGGAGTGGTGATCATCGGGTTGCGGTTCACCTGCCGTGTCGTGATCATGCGGCCATGCGGCTGTCCGGTCGGACGCGGGCGACCCGGTCCCGGTGGGCTGGTCGCGGTCGACATCGGCGCGAGGCGACGCGGACGCGTCCGGACCGGCCGCCATCCGGCTATCGGGGTCGCAGTGTGTCGGCTTGGGGAACAGGGAGTCGTCGGGGTCAAGGTCTGGATCGAAGAGGGTGGGTTCGGTGTCTGCGGCGATCATCCGCACCGCATCGAGCGGATTGCCCAACACGACGATGGCGGCGGCCATCCGTTCGTTCTTGGTACCGGTATGGCCGCGGCGGGCCAGGATGTCGGCGATCCGGCGGACCTGGGCATAGAACCGAATCCCAGCTGGTGAGTCGGTCAGGATGTAGATGCCTTTGATGCCGTGTTCGTTGCTCTGATTGATGAAGACGCCGACATCCTTGCCCGCTTCTTCCGCGCGCTTCTTCACGTTGACGGCGTCGACGCGGATGATCGTGGCCTCGAGTTGCGCGAGCAGCTTGTTCCAGGACCAGCGGCCGACCATCGGCGCGATCGACCGATCCACCTCCAACGCCTGCTCCAGCGTGAGGTGCCGGGTTTGACGGGCGATGGTCTGACAGTCCAGAGCGTCGACCTCATTCCTACAGAGCCGCCGCCACAGGCAGGGCAGACGGTGGCGAAGATCGAGCGCGTCGGCGATGATCCGCTCGGCAGAGCCGGTGGACTTGTGCATGCTGGCGGCGAGATCGGTCACGCAGAACCGGGAGAACTCCGGAGTGCCGTCGCCGCCGGGCCGGATCGGCCGGTCGCCGCCGGGGATCGCCAGCTGGTGGGCGGCGATGCTGTCGGCGGGGAAGCGGTCGGCCCAGGTTGCTGCCACGCAGAGCCTGGCGTTGGTGGTGGCGCGGACGAGCCAGTCGATGGCGGTGACGTGGTGCAGGAGTTGGTCGGTGGCCAGGCAGGACGGATCGATGCCCGCCGCCGTTTGGGCTGTGTGCATCAGCCCGCTGCCGTCGATCATGTGGTCAACACTAGACAGGGGGTCTGACAGTTTGCGTCGGTCGGGATCCCAAGCCAGCAACGGTTATCCACAGATGCTGGGCCGAGCTCGTACGGCGGGGTTGCCGGGCCTTCGACAAGCTCAGCACCCTGTTGGCGCGGCCGTTCGTTCTGCCAGGTGTTCGAGGATGTCGACGAGGTCGGGATGCTCGAACGGGCCGACGTGCGGGAGGTCGACGGTGTGCACATCGGTCGGGTTGTCCGGTGTCAGCGCATCGGCTTCGCGGATGAAACGATCTTGGAGGGCCGGTGGGATCAGGCGGTCCAGGTTGAAGCGCACATAGCTGCGAGGGATTCGTCCCCAGGTATCGGCCCGTCCGCGGGCATCGGACAGCGGGATGGACGCCGGCTCGTCGGGTTCGAGCAGCGTGACCAGGCGCCTGGCCTCGGCATCGGTGAAGGTCGCCGCCAGACAATCCTTGATGCCGGCGAACAAGGTCGGATCCGAGGTCAGCCAGTTGATCCGGGCGACTCCCAGTTGACGGGGATCGCCGACCGCGGCGTCGGTGATCTTGCTCAGCAGGCTGTCGGAGTTCTCCTCGGTGCCGAGATAGTCGGTGAGGCTGCGAAGATCGACACAGCAGTAGGCGGCGGTGTAGACGATCCGATCGATCAGCTCGGGCACGGCATTGCCGACCCGGCTCAACGTCACACCGCCCTGGCTGGCTCCGACCAGGATGACCGGCCCCATTGCGGCCGCCCGGCGGACGACCCCGATGGTCCGGGCAACATAGTCGTCGACGGTGATGCCGGCCACCGCCGACGGCTCGGTGGCCAAGGCCTCAAGATCCTGCGGCGAGCGGTAGGCCTTCGGGTAGACCACCTCGGCTCCGTGCCCGGGTAGGTCGATCGCGACGGCGCGATGACCGCGGAGGGTCAGCTCGGTGATCAATCCGGCGCCGAGCAGTGCGGAGGAGTTGGTGCCGTGCACGAAGATGATGGTCGGTCGGCTGGACGAGGTGTCGGTAGCCATGATTCCTTTGCGGGTTGGGTGCGAACGGGATTCGGTGATCAACTGACGGCCGGTCGCCACATCGGCCAGACCGGGGGACCGTCCTCGAGGTGGACCGGCGCGGCCAGATCGGCGAAGCCGTGCCGCAGATAGAGCGTCCGGCTGCCCGGTGAACTGGCTTCGAGATAGACGCCGCGTCGAGCTGTGTCCGCCCGTCTCAGGCCCTCCTTCAGCAGCGCCGTACCGACGCCTGCACCGCGGCATTGTGGGAGCACGCCGATCGCGAACAGGTAGTCGTAGGTCTCGACCGCGGGTCGGGAGCTCGCCAGCGCCGTGCCGAGTGCACGAAGTCGCTGGCCGTTCGCGCCGAATGGTGCCGCGGCCCCGCCGGATGCGGTCTCGTCCGGTGGATCCTCCTCGGCGTGTGGCTGGCACGGCTGCACGGTGATCCAGATGGCTGCCGCCGAGGAGTCGATGGTGCGTCGGGTCGCCCAGGGATGCGCCAGCATCGTCGAGAAGAAGGTCGGCAGATATCGTCGACGGTCCTCGGCGTCAGGGAAGATCCACCTGCTGATCGGATCGTCGTCGAAGGCTTCGGCCAGGATGTCCAGCAGCAACGATTCCCGGACATCGGACGTTGCCGCTGCGTACGGTGTTTCGGTGATCATGAAACGAGACTAGGGAGCGCCGGTTTTCTTCAACAGCGAAAGCAGTGACGCGGCCGAGGAAGTGAGCTAGTCAGGTGACTCGTCCTCTAGTACGGTTGCCGGGACGGCGATCGATGGGAGGCCGATGGCAGACCGATCCGCGCAGCATGACCGATCCCAGGTCGCACCGTATCGGCGCATCGTCGCCGAACTCCGCGGCAGGATCCTCAGTGGAGACCTCAAGCCGGGTGATCGACTGCCGTCGATCCGGCAGATCGCCCAGCGATGGGGAGTTGCGGCCGCGACGGCGACCAGGGTGACGGGAGCCCTCCGGGACGAGGGCCTGGTGCTGACCGCGGTCGGCTCCGGCACGACCGTCGCGCCCGCAGCGGCGGACCAGCCCAAGGCTGCTCCGCGGGGCACCGTGACCCGGGCCGCGATCCTGCAGAACGCCATGATCATTGCCGATCAGGAAGGCCTGCAGGCGGTGTCGATGCGACGCCTGGCCGCGCAGCTGGGGGTCGGACCGATGTCGCTCTACCGGCACCTGAGTGGCAAGGAGGAGCTCGTCGCACAATTGGCCGACGACGTGTTCGGGTCCGAGCCGTTGCCCGCGCACAGTCGGAACGGATGGCGGTCCGACCTGGAACGGATCTGCCGCGTCCAATGGGGCCTCTGCCGCCGGCATCCCTGGTTGCCGAGAGCGATCTCCTTCACCCGTCCGCTGATGACGCCGAACGTGATGGCGCACACCGAATGGACTCTGGCCACCCTTGAAGGTCTCGGCCTGTCGGCTACCGACCAAGTGCGGGAATCGCTGGTGCTGCCGGCACTGGTGCTCGACCTGGCTGCGCAACAGACGGATGATCTTGACGCCGAGTTGGAGACCGGGCTGACCCGCGACCATTGGCGGACTGCCAACCGGGAACAGATCTCAGCACTGCTCGGCGGCGGTCGGTTTCCGTTCCTGGCAAGGATCTCCGACGGGCTCGCGGCTGACCTCGACGGTTTGTTCGAGTACGCGCTGGCCCGGCACCTCGATGGATTGGCCGTGTTGATCGGCGATGAGCCAGGCTGAGCTCGGCACTGAGTTTCAGCGTCAGTCGGAGGTGCGCCGGGCGACCTTGCGGGCGAGGGCGGCGAGCAGGACGACGGTGAGGATGATCAGTATCGGCCCGGTGGTGACGGCGAGCACCAGGCGCAAGGTGCCGCCGGGATGGACCAGCACTGTCAACACGACGTACGCCGTGTGCGCGACCAGTGCGCCACCGACCAACCAGATCCGATGCAGATCCGACATCGACGGCACCCAGCGAGCGATCATGATCCCGGTTCCGATCGCCACTGCGGCGGCGAATGCCATCGGCAGCCAGACGATGCCACCGGTGCCCCACGCGGGTCCGGTCGGTGGACTCTCCATCGGCATCAGCAGGCTGAGGAAGACCAGTGTCGCCAGGCCGGCGACCAGACCGGTGACCGGGGCGGGCGGCACTCGGGTGGGCAGCCGACCGGCGAACGGCGACCAGTCGGCGCCGATCCGCTGCGGAATGATCTTCAGAGCGAGGTAGCACAGCGCAGCCATCACGATCAGCAGACCGAACAGGAACGGGAGCGGGGCGAAGTAGCCGGGGTCGGTGGTTGTGGTGAATCCGATCTTGAGCAGCACGACCCCGACGGCGGTGGTGATCGCGATGCCGATCATGCCTCGTCGCCGCAGATAGCTGGTGGTCCGCAATTCGGGAAAGATCAGATTGGTGAGGACGATCGGAATCAGCACGCTGAAGACGGTGTGGTAGCCGGCCTGGGACTCCCAGTAGGTGGTATTGAAGCCGAGCACCCGAGGACCCCACGCAGCGGCGTTGTACAGGTGCGGGCTGGTCAACGCCTGCAGGCCGAGGCCGTCCTCGGCCAGTTCGTACACCAGGCCCAACACGATCAAGGTCGGCCAACCGCCGCCGACCCGGACCGTCGCCTCCCGGACCAACAGCACGCCAGCACCGTAGAGCGGGATCAACAAGGGAAACGCGAGCCACATGATCGGCATTCCGACGGCAGAGAACATCAGCTCCGCGCTGATCGGGGCGAGCAGCAGCAGAGCCCATGCGGCACGACCGGTCCGCGGTCGGGTCGGGCGCGTCGTTGGCGGTCCACCGATGGTGTTCATGGTGCAGACGCTACGGGGCGGCGAGGCCGGGATGCGATGATCATCGGCCGTGCTCGGTCGATGTGCACTAGACCGCCTGGCCGGTGCCCTAGTGTGGTCGACGATCGGCCGATGTCGGATCACTCGCGCCGAACGTCGTCGGGTGATTTGTCCGGCCGCCAGCCTCGCCAGACGGGGTGGCGGAGCCGGTGATCGTCGGTCCATTCGCCGTAACTGACCTCACCGACCAATATCGGCTCGACCCAGTGTGCATCGCGGGCGTCGATCGCCGGTACGTCGTCCAGCGGGCAGTCCTGCCGTGCCATCTCGGCGAACTGACCGGTGATCCGCTCGAGTTCGGCGTCGGCAAATCCGGAGCCGACCCGCCCGACGTAGCGGAGCCGGCCGCCCTCGGGGACTCCGATCAACAACGACCCGACGGTGTCGGCGCGTCGGCCGTTCCCGGTCCGCCAGCCGCCGATCACCACCTCCTGGGTGTGGAAGTACTTGATCTTGAGCCAGGTACGTCCTCGGCTGCCGGCTTGATAGGTGGAGTTCCGTCGCTTGGCGACGACGCCCTCCATTCCCAGCGCCTGAGCGGCAGTGGTTGCCGATTCGAGATCTCCGTCGAAACTGGGTGGTAGCTGGATCCGTCCGCCGGTGATCAACTTCTCCAACTCGGCCCGGCGCTGTTCGTAGCTGCGCTTGATCAGGGACTTCCCGTTCAGTCGCATCACATCGAAGATCACCAACTGCACCGGTGTCGTCCGGCGGGCGGCCCGGACGTCGGCGGGATTGCTGAGGTTGATCCGGTTCTGCAGCCGGCCGAAGCTCGGTCGGCCCTGATCGTCCAGCGCCACGATCTCTCCGTCCAACACGGCGTCCTGGACGTCGAGCTGCCGGAGTGCGTCGACGATCTCGGGATAGCTGGTCGAGGTGTCCAGGCCGCGCCGGCTGAGGATCTTGGCCTGACCGCCGGCGATATAGCAGACCGCCCGGACGCCGTCCCACTTCATCTCGAAGGCCCAGTCCTCGGGATTGCTGAACTCCGCCGACGTTGCCGTGGTGGCGAGCATCGGTTTGATCTCGGGTGGGAAGTCGGGTCGGGGTCCTTCGACAGGCTCAGGACCCTCGGAGGGTTGGGCTTCGGCGGCAGTGCCGGCGCCATCGTGATCGGACTGCCAGACCAGGTCGGTGTCGCGTTCGGCCCGCTCGTGCAGGGCCCTCAGCTCGGCCTCGGTCGCCGGCTTCGGCTCGGTGGGGCTGCCGGACATCAGATGCATCAGCCAGTGGTTCTCCGGCTGTCCACCGCGGCCGCCGGTGTGGATCAGTGCGACCTTGCAGCCGGTGCCGACCCCACCGTCCTTGGTGCCGTTCAAGATCGCGATCACCTCCCGACCGTCCCGCCACTTCTCCAACTCAAACGTGCCGTGATCGAAGATGAACACCTCACCACCGCCGTACTGGGCGTGCGGGATAATGCCCTCGAAGCTGCCGTACTCGATCGGATGATCTTCGGTCTGGACCGCGAGGTGATTCGTGCGAGTGGTGGTCGGTACGCCCTTCGGCACCGCCCAGCTGACCAACACGCCGTCGTGTTCGAGGCGGAAGTCGTAATGCAGCCGGCGGGCGTGATGCTCCTGGATCACGAAGGTCGGCGCGCCGTCCCGCGGTGTCGGCGCGGCGGCGGGCACCGGTTCAGGAGTGCGGTCCGGATCCCGCATGCTGCGGTACTTCGTCAGTCGGTCCGGGGCGGCCGAGGAGGCTCCTTGCGGCGCCAACGGAGCCAGGAGATCGCCGAGATCGGCTGCCCGGGCGAGCATCTCCTCATAATCCAGATGCGCCAGGTCCTCGTCCAGTTCGTCCCAGGTCCGCGGCGCGGCGACGGTCGGCCTGCTCCTGCCCCGCAACGAGTACGGCGAGATCGTCGTCTTGTTGCCGTTGTTCTGACTCCAGTCGATGAAGACCTTGCCCTTGCGCTGGGCCTTGGCCATCTCCGAGACGACCAGGTCGGGGTGCAGTTGCTGCAACGACCGGGCCAGTTCCTTGGCGATCATGGATGCGTCGGCTGAGGTGTGGCTGCCGTCCAGCTGGGCGTACAGGTGGATGCCCTTGCTGCCACTGGTGACCGGGAAGAGCTCCAGCCCGATCGCGGCCATCGCCTCCCGGGCCCAGTGCGCGACCTGGGCGCATTCGGGCAGTCCGACCCCCGGCCCGGGATCAAGATCGAGAACGAGCCGGTCCGGATTCTGCGGGGTGCCGTCGTCGGCGAATCGCCATTGCGGGACGTGGATCTCCAGCGACGCCAACTGCGCCAACCAGGCCAGGGTGCTGAGGTCCTCGACCACCGGATAGTCGTTGGTGCGATCGTGATGACTGATCGGGAATCGGCGGACCCACTCCGGCGTGGACCGGGGATCGAGGTTCTTCTGGAAGAACACCTGCCCGGGCTCGGCGTCGGTCCCGACTCCGTGCACCCAACGTTTGCGGGTCACCGGACGACCCCGCAGATGCGGGACCATCAGGGGCGCGATCTCGGTGTAGTAGGCGATCACGTCGCCCTTGGTGGTCCCGGTCTGCGGGTAGAGGACCTTGTCCAGGTTGCTGATCTTCAGCAGCCGACCGTCGACCGAGACGGTCTGGGACTGTTCGGCCTCGGCTGCCATGGGTTGATCTTACGGTCCTTCGCCAGGCTCAGGACCCGGGGTGGTTGGCTCAGGAGCCGTAGATCGCGTCGGCGTATTCGGGGTGATCGATGAACGGGTTGCGGTTGTGCTGCCAGTTGTCGTAGATCACGTCGTTGCGGGTCTGTTCGAAGCTGCTCGGCGGGTCGAGTTCGTTCCACTGCAGCAGCACCGAGATCCGGCCGATGTTGGGGGCGGAACCGTTGTCGACCTGATCATTGACCTCGAGATCGGGATAGGAGTCGTCGCCGGCGTAGCGGACATCCATGTAGAGGATCATCCGGGCGACATCGCCCTTCCACTCGTCCGACGGCTCGTAGGAGTCTTCGTCGGTGAAGTTGTCCGGTGCACCGTCGACCGCCGAGCCGCCGTCGTCGAAGTCCTTGTTGCTGCGCACCGAATTGACACCGACGTCGGCCGGCCGCAGATGGTGCACATCGGTGCCCGGTCCGGTGGCGGTGCCGAAGTCGCCGTGCGACTTGGCCCAGACGTGCTCCCGGTTCCAGTCGCCTTGATCGCCACCGTGCTCGGACTTCGGGATCGACGTTCCGGAATAGATCTCGATCACGTTGTTGCTGTTGGCCGGGTCCTGATCGGTTTCCTGCAGTGCATCCCAGACCTCGTCGTAGGAGATCTGGGTGTGGTCGTCGATGATGTCGTGCAGCGCTGACTTCAGTGCGGTGCCGGTCAGCCCGTCGGCCGGATCGTAGTAGCCGGCCGGGATGTCGGCGGCGGCCCGGCTCGGTGCCTGCAGGCCGATCAGCGCCAGGGCGAGCGCGAACAATGCCGCGATCATCCGGGTACGCGGTCTGGTCGGGGTCGTCATCTGTGGTCTCCTGACAGTCGTCGTGATCACTGGCCCGGTCAGCCGACGACCGAGCGCTCCGACGCGATCGACCCCAAACCCGCCGGAGCCACAGAAGTTAGCGGGAAATGCGGACGATGTGAAGAGAATGTGGGTGAACGACCGGTGATCAACCGGCGATCTTAGCGAGTTTCGCGTCGGTGACGGCGATCAGATCCGCGGCTGCGAGCTCGACCTGGAGGCCCCGTCGCCCGGCACTGACGTACATCGTCGCGAAGTCCTGCGCACTGGTGTCGACCACGGTCGTCAACCGGGTCCGCTGCCCGATCGGGGAGATGCCGCCGACGACGTAGCCGCTGCTCCGCGCGGCCTGCTGGGGGTCGGCCATCGTCGCCTTCTTCGCGCCGAACGCCTGCGCCAGTGCCTTCAGGTCCAGCCGGCCGGCGACCGGTACCACGGCGACGACCAGGCGCCCGGCGACGTCGGCGACCAGGGTCTTGAAGATCCGCCGCGGATCGACCCCCAGCTGTTCGGCGGCCTCGGCGCCGAACGACTCCGCGTCGGCATGATGATCGTAGGGGTGCAGCGTGAAGCCGATCCCGGCCCTGGTCAGGGCGACGGTTGCCGGCGTACCTCCGGCGTCCGGCTGCTTCTTCCTGCTCACCGGGACAGCTCGCCGCCGGATCGGACCCAGCGAGCCAGACCGCCGTCGATCCGGTGCGCATCCCGCCCGGCGGCCAGCAGCCGGCGGACGGCCCGTGCGGAGGCGAAGCAGTACGGGCCCTCGCAGTAGGCGACCACGTCGGCGTCCTCGGGCAACTCGTCGATGTGCGAGCGGAGATCCTCCAACGGCATCGAGATCGCGCCGGGCAGGTGTCCGCGTGCGTATTCCTCGGCGGGGCGGACGTCGACAACGATCGTGTCACCGGACGCGATCCGGGTCCGGAACTCCTCGACGCTCAGCCGTTCCATGCCACCGGGCAACTCGCGCATCCGGCCGAGCTCGACCTGGAGATCAGCGAGCGTCTGTTCGGCGAAGGTCTCGAACTGGTCGACGAAGGTCGACACTGCCGGTGACGCGAGCCGGTAGTAGATCCGTACGCCGTCCCGGCGGGTGCTGACCAGCTGTGCCGCGCGCAACTGCTGCAGCTGGGCCGAGGTGTTCTTCATCGGGATCCGGGCGGCGTCGGCGATCTCCTCGACGGTGTGTTCGCCCTGCTCCAACAGATCGAGGATCCGGATCCGTCCCGGATTGGACAGCGCCTTGCCCAGACGGCTCAGCTGCTCATAGACCGCGTCGTCGACATAGCCGGTCTCGCCATCGGCAGCGGACGGTTGTTGATCATCCGACGATGTCCGATCGGAGGTCCGACTCGAGGTCATCACTGCTCCCTTCGGTGATCAACTTCTTGGCGTTCGACCGTTCGGCGCCGATCGCCAGCACAGTCACGGCGACACCGACCAGGCACAGTGCAGCGTAGCCGCCGGACAGCAGTCGGGCCGAGCCCAGCACGCCGGGACCACCGATCTGCACCAGCAAGCCGGCCAGTGCCGAGCCGAACGCGTTGCTGATCAACTGTGTGGTGTTCACACCGGCCGAGGCCTTGCTGGCCTCGGCCGGGTCCGGCGTGATCCGCATCGCCGCCGGAACCCAGTGGGCGAAGGCCATCCCGATCCCGCTGCCGGCGACGAACAGCACGGCAAACCAGGCGACCACTCGCCCCGGACCGGGATCGGCGACCTGCAGCAGTCCGTAGATCGCCAGGCCGGCCCCGAGCAAGGCCGGTCCTGCGATCCGCTGCAGCCGGGCGCCGCGGACGCCGGTGATGCCGCTGGACAGGATCTGCGAGACGCTCCATCCCCAGGACAGGGAGGCGCCCAGCAAGCCGGCGAGCAGCGGCGAGAGTCCGCCGATCTGTTGGCCGAACAACGGCAGGAAGGTCTCCACTGTCGAACCGACCGCCAGCAGGGCGACGGCCAGGTAGATCCAGGTCAGTGCCGATCCGCGCCGGTAGGTGATCGCGGGCAGCACCGTGGTGGCGGCGCGACGCTCGCGCAGGATGAAGCCGACCACGAAGAGCCCGGCGGCGATGATCAGCGCGATCGACAAGCCACGGCCGGAGACGACGGAGGCGACGCTGACCGCCGCGGCACCCAGGCTGAGCAGCGCCAGCGCGAGCACCGGCACCCGATCTGAGGCGGCTGTGCCGGACGATCCGCCGTCCGGGGCGCGGCGCGGTAGCGAGCGCCCGACCACGACCGCGACGCCGCCGGCGCTCGCGGCGAGCAGGACGAACGCCAGCCGCCATAGACCGAATTCGGCGAACAGACCCCCGATGATCGGCCCGACGACGTTGCCGAACCCCCACATCGCCGACATCAGGCCGAGCGCGCGTTGCCACAGATGGTCGGGCAGTGCCTGTCGGACGACCGCGAAGCCGAGCCCGGCAAGCAGGCCGCCGCCGAGCCCCTGCAACACCCGGCCGCCGAGCAACACCGGCATCGTCGGTGCGATCGCCCCGACCACACTGCCGGCACCGAACAGCGCCAGTCCGATCCAGTATGCCTGGCGCGGCCCGCGGCGAGTGACGGTGCGGCTGACCAGCATCGAGGTGAACACCGAGGCGACCAAGAATGCCGTCATGGCCCAGGCGTACAGGCTGCGGCCGCCGATCTCGCCGACGGCGCTGGGCAGCAGGCTGGTGGTCAGATAGACGTTCACGGCGTAGAGCGCGACGCCGCCGCTCAACACCAGGGTGACCGACCGATGCTCGCGGCCCAACAACTCTTGCCAGGACCCCTTCGGCGGGGCGGCGTCTGCCTTAGATCTCATAATCCAAAGATTAATAGAATAGATTGAGTCTGGTCAACCGTCCGGCCGTCGATCTGCTGCGACTCCGTGCCGGACGCTCTCGTAGACTCGCCGACGTGCTACGACGTATCGACCTTCGCGCCGCGACCTCCCGGGAGACAGGGCCCGCCCGGAGTCACGGCGCGGCTGCCCTGCTGGACAACCTGCAGGACGTACTGCCGCGCGCCGAGTTCGATGTCGATGCCGCCGTCGAGGCGGTGCGACCGATCTGCGAGGACATCGCCCGGCACGGCGAACAGGCGCTGACCACGTACGCCGAGCGCTTCGACCATGTGGTGCCGGCGTCGTTCCGGGTGCCGGTCGAGGCGCTCAGTACGGCACTCGCCGAGCTCGATCCTGAGCTCCGGCGTGCCTTCGAGGTCTCCATCGAGCGGCGTCGCGCGGTGAGTCTGGCCGAGTTGGGGGACGGGCAGGTCGACGTCGAGGTGGCGCCCGGAGCGCGGGTCAGCCAACGGATGATTCCGGTGGACCGGGTCGGCCTGTACGTCCCCGGCGGAGTCGCGCCACTGGCTTCGACGGTGATCATGAATGTGGTGCCGGCCCAGATCGCCGGCGTCGGTTCGCTGGCCTTGGCGTCGACCCCGCAACAGGCGTTCGGCGGGCTGCCGCACCCGAGCATCCTCGCCCTCTGTGCGCTGCTCGGCGTCGACGAGGTGTACGCCGTGGGTGGCTCCCAGGCGGTGCCGATGTTCGCCTACGGCGTTCCCGGCCTGTGTCCCAAGGTGGACATGATCACCGGGCCCGGCAACATCTACACCGTCGCAGCCAAACGGCTGGTCAAGGGCCTGGTCGGCATCGACTCCGAGGCCGGACCGACCGAGATCGCGATCCTCGCCGACGACACCGCAGTGCCCGCCTTCGTCGCCGCCGACCTGATCTCCCAGTCCGAACACGATCCGGCGGCCGCATCGGTGTTGATCACCGACTCCGAGCCGTTGATCGCCGCGGTCGAGGACGAGTTGAAGAAGCAGGTGGCGACGGCACGGCACGCCGAGCGGATCGAGACCTCGCTGACCGGGCAGCAGTCCGGAGTCGTCCTGGTCGACGATCTCGAGGCAGGGATCGCAGTCGCTGACGCCTACGCCGCCGAGCACCTGGAGATCCAGACCCGGGACGCAGCAGCGGTGTCGAGGAAGATCAACAACGCCGGAGCGATCTTCCTCGGATCCTGGTCGCCGGTGTCGCTGGGGGACTACTCCGCCGGCAGCACCCACGTGCTACCCACCGCAGGATGTGCCTGCCACTCCTCGGGGCTCAACGTGAAGAGCTACCTGAAGGCCGTCCACGTGATCGACTACGACCAGCAGGCGCTGGCCGAGATCGCGGACCACGTGGTGACCTTCGCCGAGGCCGAGGACCTGCCGTCACACGGTCGGGCGATCTCGATCAGACAGGACGGCGACCAATGACCGGCACCGCCGAGCCGTCCTTGTCCGAGCTGCCGCTGCGACCGGAGCTGAAGGGCGAGGAACCGTACGGCGCCCCACAGCTCGACGTCCCGGTGCTGCTCAACGTCAACGAGAACCCGTACCCGCCGAGTCGCGAGGTGATCGAGGACCTGAGCCGCGCGGTCGGCGAGGCGGTGGCGACGATGAACCGCTATCCCGAACGGGACGCGCTCGCGCTACGAGCCGATCTGGCCGACTATCTCGGGCACGGTTTGACCGCCGACAACATCTGGGCTGCCAACGGCAGCAACGAGGTGATGACCCACGTGCTGGGGGCGTTCGGCGGACCAGGGCGCAGTGCGCTGACCTTCGTCCCGTCGTACTCGATGTATCCCGAGTACGCGCGGAACACCCACACGGCATGGCTGACCGTGCCGCGGCGGGCGGACTTCACCCTTGATCTTGATCTTGCTCTGCGGTCGATCGCGGAGCTCCGTCCCGACGTGATCTTGATCGCCAGCCCGAACAACCCGACCGGGACCGCGACCGACCTTGATCAACTACGCAGCCTTTGCGCGGCCGCACCGGGGGTGATCGTGATCGACGAGGCCTACGCCGAGTTCGCCCGGCCGGGGACTCGCAGCGCGTTGGATCTGCTGCCCAGCTTCGGAAATCTCGCCGTCAGCCGGACGATGAGCAAGGCGTTCGCCTTCGCCGGCGGCCGGCTCGGATACCTCGCTGCCGCACCGGCCTTCATCGACGCACTGCGGATCGTCCGGTTGCCCTACCACCTGTCGGTGGTCAGTCAGGCAGCGGCCCGCGCCGCACTCGCGCACGCACCGGAACTGCTGCAGCAGGTGGACGCGCTGCGCCGGGAGCGGGACGCGCTGCAGGACTGGCTGCTCGCAACCGGGCTGCAGGTCGCCGCGTCCGACGCCAACTTCGTCCTGTTCGGCAGGTTCGCCGATCGACACCGGGTCTGGCAGCAGCTGCTGGATCGCGGCGTGCTGATCCGCGAGACCGGCCCCACCGGTTGGCTGCGGGTCTCGGTCGGTACGCCGGAGGAGACGGCCGCCTTCAGAACCGCCCTCACCGACATCCTGCCCGACAACGAAAGGCTGACCGATGACTGACACCGGTCCCGAGCAGGGCCGGACCGCGTCCCTGGAACGCAGCACCTCCGAATCCAGCGTCTCGGTCCGGATCGACCTCGACGGCAGTGGCGACTCGGTGATCAACACCGGCGTCGGCTTCTACGACCACATGCTGACCGCGCTGGCCCGGCACGGTCTGTTCGACCTCGAGATCGAGACCAAGGGCGATGTCTGGATCGATGCACATCACAGCGTCGAGGACACCGCGATCACCCTGGGGCAGGCGATCCGGACCGCGCTCGGCGACAAGCGGGGGATCCGCCGCTTCGGCGATGCGATGGTGCCGCTGGACGAGGCGCTCGCGCAGGCCGTTGTCGACGTCTCCGGTCGGCCGTACTGCGTGCACAGCGGCGAACCCGCCGGCCAGGAACAGGTGATCATCGGCGGCGGGAATGCCGGAGTTCCCTACGTCGGCAGCCTGACCCGGCACGTGATGGAGAGCTTGGCGTTCCATGCCGGGATCTGCCTGCACCTGCGCGTGTTGGCCGGAAGGGATCCGCACCACATCGTCGAAGCGCAGTTCAAGGCCGTCGCGCGGGCGCTGCGCGATGCGGTCGCACTCGACCCCCGAGTCAGCGGCGTGCCGAGCACCAAGGGCACGCTGTGACGACGTCGGTCGTGATCTTGGACTACGGTCTGGGCAACATCCGGTCGGCGCAACGGGCGGTGGCCCGGACCGGCGCCGACGTGACCATCAGTGTTGATCATGATGCTGCGGTCGCCGCGGACGGACTGGTGGTCCCGGGGGTGGGTGCGTTCGCCGCCTGCATGGACGGACTGTTGCAGGTCGGCGGCGACAAGATCATCGCCGCACGGGTGGCGGCCGGCAGGCCGGTGCTCGGCATCTGCGTCGGCGCGCAGATCCTTTTCACCGAGGGCGTCGAGCACGGACACCGGGTAGCCGGATGCGCCCGCTGGCCCGGGACGGTGGAGGAGTTGCACGCCGTCCGGCTGCCGCACATGGGCTGGAACACCGTCGACGCGCCCGCCGGCAGCACCCTGTTTGCCGGACTCGGGACGGAGCGTTTCTACTTCGTCCACTCCTACGGCATCAGGGAGCAGGCAGCGCCGGCGTTGGACGGTGCGACCGTCACCTGGGCCGAGCACGGCGGTGATCGTTTTGTCGCCGGCATCGAGCAGGGCGTGTTGAGCGCCACCCAGTTCCATCCGGAGAAGTCCGGGACTGCGGGCGCCCGACTGCTGGCCAACTGGGTCGACACCCTCTGAGGGGCAGCCCACTAGCAGCCGGGTAGGTGGGGCAACCCGGAGGTGTCGATGTAGCTGCTGGGTGACGGGCTGCTGCCCTTGCTGGCCGGCGGATAACCGACCTGCAGCCAGGGGCTGTCGATGCCGGTCCGGGTGGAGCCCCACTGCCGGGTGAGGGATGCGTAGCTGCCGCTGCGGACATCGAGGATGTGCTGGGCATAGCCGTCGTTCCACACCACGAAGGAACTGCCGACCACACCCACCGCGTCGATCGCCCGATCGGCGCCGACGGTGATCGCAGCCCGCGGCTTGGCCCATCCCGGCCGCCAGACGTAGAGGGTCCGGAGCCGGTGGTCGGACCAGGCATACAGCTGCCGACTGTTGGCCAGCGCGAACGGGCCGTTGATCTCGGCGAGCTGTGCCGGGAGTCGGATCGGTTTCAACGTGGTCGGGTCGGCGGCAGCCAGCCTCGACAGCTCGCCCTGCTTCCTGGCAGCAGACCACAGCACGCGATGATCACCGAGCCGCCAGACCCGGATCGGTGAGCCAGCGGTGCTGACGTTGTCCCGCCGCCCGGTGTCGATGTTGTAGCGGCGCAGATAGCTAATGGTCCGGCCGGGTTTCCCGCCGGGGACCTGGGGCCAGAACACGTGCCCGTCGACCAGGGCCACATAGGGCCAGGGACCTCCCGGGTGGCCACCGTCGGCGTTGGTGTCGGCCGCGCCGATCCGACGCGGCGTGCCGCCCCGGACGGTGTCCCAGATCCAGACGCTCCAGTCGTTGATGTCGGCGGGATCGTGCAGCACGCCGTAGGCGAGCCACCGACCGTCGTAGTCGGCGTTCAGGATCTGCCACTGCTGATGGCCGTCGGCACCGAAGTCGTCGATCAATCGGTCCTTCGACCCGACCCGCCAGACGATCTTGTTGGTACCCGATCCCAGGCCCGGCCGGCTGTACTGCAACACGGTCTCGCCGTTCGTCCCGACGAACGCGGTGCCGGCCTGGAGTCCCGCTCCGGGCTTCAGCCGTCCGCGATGCAGGGCGTCGTTCCAGGCCTGGGGGAGCGCGACCCGGCAGGTCTTGGTCCAGCGGGCAGCGGCGCCGCCCGGCGTAGCCGATCCTTGACTGCCCGGCGATGCCGAGGGATGGCCGGTTGACGGGGTTGCCGATCGTTCGGCGGTGTTGCTGCAGCCGGTGATGATCATCACCGCCAGGCACAGACCGGCGAACAGTCCGGCGCCGGGCAGCCGGTCACCAGACGTAGCCGCGACCACCCAGGATCGTCACCATCTTGTCGGTGGTGATCGCGGAGCTCTTGGGGACGCCGCCGCTCCACGAGATCGACGCAGCTCCGGACGCCGGGTCGACGTAGTGGGTGTTGCCACCGGAGTTGGAGTATCCGCGGATCGGGATCCAGTGGAAGATCTGCCGATCCGCCGGATGCCCGACCAGATGGGGCCCGTTTGCGATCTCCCAGGCGTTGCCGGCGATGCCGTAACCGTCGTTCACATCGGTGACCAGACGCGTCTTGAAGGTGGACTTCTCCCCGGAGGTGGGACTGGTGTTGAGTCCCTGGGCGTAGTACCTGACGCCTGCCGGTGCGACGGAGTTGATGGCCGCCGGCATCGGGTAGCTGGTGCCGTTGTACCAGTCCGTGCCGTTCCGCGTGGTGCCCAGCATCGATGCGGCCTGGGCCTGGGTCCGGCTGACGCGGATCCCCTTCAGCATGGTGACCAGCGTGGCCGGCCCGCAGTAGTAGGAGTTGGCCTGCTGGACCCAGCGCATCGAGTCGACCAGACCGGAGGACGAGACAGCACGCTGAGAGACCTGTCGTCGGGCTCGGGAGTCCTTGGCCGCGATGCCGGCCAACTCGTCCGCGCTGAGCGTCGGCGTGCCGATGATCCGGGACCTCTCCGCCGGTCGATCGAGCGGAGTACGCGGCTCGGCCTGCGCCGGTGACGCCGCGGCGAGCAGGGCGAGCACGCACGCACCGGTGACGGCGGACGCTGCGGCGATTCTCATCACGGACACCTCCGAAGAGCCTCCACCTCGGGTCAGGTGGTCAGGCAGTCTGGAAGGCAGAACCTACCGGACCCGACCTTTCCGTTCGATGACCCAGGGATGAACTCCACACCGTTTCGCCCACGCCTGGTACGCGGCGGCCAGATGCTGCACCACCGGACGGTGGGCGGCGGCGAGGTCATGGAGTTCGGTCCGGTCGGCGTCGATGTCGTACAACTCCCAGGGCCCACCGAACTTGCGCACCAGCTTCCACCGACCCTGACGGACCGCGCAGTTGCCCTCGTGTTCCCAGTAGAGCAGGCGATTGCGGTCGGCCTCCGGCCGTCCGAGCCAGCTGTTGATCATGGATCGGCCCTCGATCGGCGTCAACGGTCGGCCGGCCCGGGATGCGGGGTAGCGCAGCCCGGTGACGTCCAGGACGGTGGCCATCACGTCGGTCAGCTGATGCGGATGGTGACTGATCCGACCGGCCGGCAACCGACCCGGCCAGTGCGCGATCAGCGGGGTGGAGATGCCGCCCTCGTGCACCCAGTGCTTGTACTCGCGGAACGGGGTGTTGGACACTCCCGCCCAGCCGCGACCGTAGGAGCTGTAGGTGGTCGCCGGGCCCGGGACGATGGTCGGGTCGTTGCCGCGCCGGACCCTGGTGCTCCGGTGCGCTGCCGGATCCGAGCCGGTCCGGCGGCGATCGACGCCCGAGTCCGCCCCGCTGTCGTCGGCCTGAGCGATCCGGGCCTGCAGTTCCTCGGCGCTGCCGCCGTTGTCGGACAAGAAGATGATCAAGGTGTTGTCCAACTGCTTGGTCCGGGTCAACGCCTCGACCAGTTGTCCCACCGCGGCATCCATCATCGCGATCTGAGCTGCGTAGACCTCCATCCGACGCTGCTGCCACTGCGGCCGGGTGATCGTGTCGTACGGCTGCACCCGGGGATCGCGCTGACCGAGCTTCCACCGGCCGGACAGCATCCCGCTGTCGACGAGTCGGCGATACCGCTGCTGCCGCAGCGTGTCCCAGCCCGCCCGGTAGTGGCCGGCCTGGAGCTTGATCCAACGCTCCGGCGCGTGCAGCGGCCAGTGCGGCGCGGTGAAGGGCAGATACAGGAAGAACGGCTGGTCCGGTCTGTTGTGCACCTGGTCGTGGACGAATTCCGATGCCCGGCGGCCGAGCTCTGTGGTCAGGTAGAAGTCCTGCGGCGGATCCAGCTTCCGGCTGTCGGCGTACAGGGCTGCCGGTTCGAAGTAGCTCGACGCTCCGCCGATGATGCCGTAGTGATGATCGAAGCCGCGGCCCTGCGGCCAACTGTCGTCGGGCTTGGCGACCTGCGCGGTGAGATGCCACTTGCCGAACATCGAGGTCGCGTAGCCGGCGTCACCGAGCAGTTCGGCCAGCGTCAGGCAGCGCCTGTTCAAGGTGCCGGGATAACCGTGCTCTCCGGCCTTGTTCAGCACGCCGATACCCGTTTGGTGCGGGTGCAGGCCGGTGAGCAGCGAAGCCCGGGACGGCGAACAGCGCGCGGTGTTGTAGAACTGCGACATCCGTACCCCGCCGGCCGCGAGCCGATCGAGGTGCGGCGTGGCGATCTCCGAGCCGTAGCAGCCGATGTCGGAGAACCCCATGTCGTCGGCCAGGATGAGCACCACGTTGGGCCGTTGCCCGGCCGTCGGTGACGAGGTCGCTCCGGGGTCGGCGCTCGGGCTGCCCGATCCTCCCGTCGCGGCGGGCGATCCGGCCGGCGGCGCGCCCACGCCACCGGGTGCGGAGCAACCCGCCAGCGCCCCGCCGACGCCCAGTGCGGAGAGCCCGAGCAGACGGCGTCGGGGAAGGGTCATGATCGGTGCCTCATCTCGCCGAGAGTTTAGCCTCGATCCGTGGACGGGCGCCGTAGCGAGCGGCACCAGAGGGGTGTGCTGGCAAGGCGCCGGCGTGAGGGTGGTCTGGTTGACCATTGAGCGTCGGCAACGCCGCCAGCGCGCCGCTCTGGGGCCGCGCAGTAGGCGCCCGTCCACGGATCGAGGCTCAAGGTGTTTGAGGGGTTATCGGTGCCCGGTTCGGTGTGCTGCTCGATCAAGCCCAGGCTCGCCCGGGAACGCCTCGCCCTTGTGAGGGAGACGTCGTGGCCTCATCATTGCTGCAACGGCAGCGGAGCTGAGTGTGCCGTACTCGGCCGAAACCGGCGGACATCGCGGTCCGTCGATACAGGAAGCGGAGGAAGCCATGAGCGATCGGTACGACACCGTGGTCTTCGATCTGGGTGGAGTTGTGCTGAACTGGGAGCCCGAAAGGGCCTATCAGCAGGTGATGCCAGCCGACCAGGTCGGTGACTTCATGGACGAGATCTGCTTCAACGAGTGGAACCATCGCCACGATGCCGGTCAGGACTGGGACGAGGGCGAGGCGGAGCTGATCTCCCGGTTGCCGCAGCATCGTGAGCAGATCGAGGCCTACCGCCGCTATTTCGATCTCACGATCACCGGCATGGTGCCCGGCACGGCCGCGATCATCGCCGAACTGCAGCGGGCCGGTGTGCGACTTGTCGCGCTGACCAACTGGTCGGCCGACCTGTTCCGTCCGACCAAACGGCGGTTCGGTCTGCTGAACCGGTTCGAGGGCATCGTGGTCTCGGGAGAAGAGGGCATCGCCAAGCCCGATCCCCAGCTGTTCTCCGTGGTCTTCGACCGCTATCAGGTCGACCCGGAGCACGCCATCTTCATCGACGACAACGAACACAACTGCACGACCGCCGGTCAGCTCGGCCTACAGGCGATCCCGTTCACCGATGCTGCTGCTGCCCGGTCCCGGCTGGTGGAGCTCGGGCTGCTGGGAGAGCGGGAACCGGTGCCCGGACCGATCTTCCACATCGCGAAGAAGGCGCAGTGGGACAAGGCCAAGCAGTGTGGCAACTACTACTGGTCGACCCGCCGGGTGACCTATGAGGTGCAGGGATTCGTGCACTGTGCCTTTCCCGAGCAGCTGACCGCGGTCCGGGAACGTGGCTACCGGGACCTGGCCGACGATGAACTGGTGGTGTTGCGGATCGATCCGGCGGCGGCCTCGGCCCCGGTGATCGTGGAGGACGACGGCACCGGTGAGGTGTTCCCCCATCTGTACGGCGCGCTCACTCCGGCCGACGTCGTCGAAGAGCGGCCGTTCGCCGCCGTGCCTGTCGGACACTGAGGTCCCTGTCGGACACTGAGGTCCCTGTCGGACACTGAGGTCCCTGTCGGACACTGACCCCGTCGGACACTGAAGCGGGCGGTCCTGCCGACCCGGCGTCACAATGGGCGCCGTGAATGCTGCAGTCGAGGAACGTTCGGTGGTGGTCGTCGGCGCGGGGGTGCTCGGCGTTGCGAGCGCGCTGGCACTGGCGCGGCGCGGTGTCGGGGTGAGGTTGCTGACTGCCGGTCAGCCCGCCGACGGCGCGTCCGGTCGTTCCCTGGCCTGGCTGAACTCCGCCGCCGAACGCAGCGCCGCGTACCACGCGCTCCGGATGGCGGGGCTGCAGCGGTATCGCCGACTGGCAGCCGACTGCGGCGGCTCCGCCGTTCACCTGGACGGCGCCCTGAACTGGGCTGCTCCCGGGGAGTCGTACCGGGCTCGCCATGATCATGAGCAGCGCATCGGCTATCCCAGCCGTTGGGTCGACGCCCGGTTCGTCGCCGATCGGGTGCCCGGCGTCGATCCCGCCATGCTGCCGGCCGAGGGTGCGATCCTCAACCCGTCCGACGGCTGGGTCGACCTGCCGATGTTGATCACCACGTTGCTGGCCCGGTTCGCCGACCTCGGAGGTGAGGTGATCACCGAAGCGGGAGAGTGTCGGGTCGAACTGTCCGGTGGCCGTACGGTCGGTGTGATCACCGGAACCGGCCGCCGGATCGGCGCCGACGCCGTGCTGTTGGCCGCCGGTGCGGCGACGCCCGGGATGGCCGCCGACCTCGGTTTCGCGCTGCCCGACCAGACGTCGATCGCCGCACTGGCCCGGGTCCGGCCGGTCGACGGACCGACCGATCTGCAGGTCGTGCTGAACACCCCGGCAGTGTCCGTGCGACCGACCGTGGACGGCGGGCTGGTGATGGACTCGGGCTGGTCGGAGCGAGAGGTGGTCCGGCTCGCCGACGGCAGCCACCGGGTCGAGCGGTCCACCCTGGACCGGCTGCTGGACGAGGCCCGTGCCGTACTGGCCGGCCATCCGCGGCTGCAGCTGCTGGGCGTCGGTCACGGACCCAAGCCGATCCCGGGCGACGGTGAACCGGTGCTCGGCCCGCTGCCCGGGGTCGACGGCTGTTGGGTGGCGTTCAGTCATTCCGGAGCGACGCTCGGATTGATCGTCGGCGAACTGCTGGCGGCCGAAATCGCCGGTGCCGATCCCGATCCGCTGCTGGCCGATTTCCGGCCCAGCAGATTCGAAGCCTGACCCGCCCCAATCCGCCGACCCGTCAATTTCTCCCCGACACGCCCGGAATGTCGGGGAGGAATTGACGGGTCGGCGGGGTGGCGAGGACGGCGCTCGTCGCGGCCCGTACGACATCGTCGATCCAGTCCGGGATCGGTGCGGCGCGGGCGATGTAGTCGCGGATGAGTCCGTACGGGATCGCCTTCACCGCGGCATCGACCCACGCCCTGCCCTGCGGCCCGAGTTCGCCGAAGGCTGCGTGAATCGCGTCGCCGAGTGCGGCGTTCATCTCGTCGTTGACCCGGGCCACCTGATCGCGCAGGTCGTCCGGGCCGACCTGCAGCAGGTCCTGGCGATGGAACATCTTCATCGCCCGAGCCTCGGTCGGATGTTGTCGGCAGTACCTCGGCTGGTGCAACGCCGCGGTGAGCAACGGGTCGGGGCCGCGGGTGGCTTCCATGATGCCGACGTGGAACCGGCGGATCGACCGCAACCAGAGCCGGGCCAGCAGTTCGTCGCGGGAGGCGAAACGCAGGTAGATCGATCCGGTGTGGATGCCGGCCTGGCGGCCGATGTCGGCGATCGTCGGCCGAGTCACGCTGGGATCGGCCAACAGGTCTCGGGCAGCGTCGAGCACCTGGTCGTCGGTGAACTGTCGAGGGCGGGCCACCTCGGCATGCTAATCCGGCCCGCTCGGGAGCTGTGGGCGAATTCACGTTGCGGAGCTCCTGCCGTGCTGGCATGTTTATGAATATGAGTTCAAAAACGAGGCCGGTGGTCGGCATCATGGTGATCGTGATCGGTCTGGTGCACACGGTGATGGGCCTGGTGATCTGGTTGTCCGACGAGACGGCGACCGCGACGTCCGCCGAACACGTCTGGTTCACCGCGTTCGGTGTCATCGCGATCGGTCTGGGGATCGCGATCGTGGAACTGGAGCGTTCCCGCGGTTTCGTGCCGCCGGCGGTGCTGGCCGCGATCGTTGCGGTGATGTTGTACGGCGTGATCCTGGTCGGGCCGGCGTCGGGGTTCGTGTCGCTGCTGATCCCGATCGGTTTCGGGGTGTACGGGTGGCTTCGGCGGCGCCACCGGCTGGCGCGAGCCGCCTGATTCCGGGTGGCTGCGGCTCCGGTTGCCCCGTACCCAGGCACGGGGTCCGAGCGCTACGGTGGGCGGGTGACCGACTGGCTGCAGTACGCGCTGGCCAAGCCGGGCGCTTGGCGTGATCAACCCTTCGGCGACGACGTCGTGGCCAAGGTCGGGCCGAAGATCTTCGTCTTCCTCGGCGGATCCGGCGTGGGGGCGGTGTCCGGTGTCGGCGTCAGTTGCGGTGATCGCGACGCGGCCGACGAATGGTTGCAGCGCTACCCCGACGATGCCGCCGTGATGGCCTACATCGGGCGGCACGGTTGGAATTCGCTGCGGGTCGGCGGCGCGATTCCCGACGACGAGATCGCCGATGCGATCGATACCTCCTATGGACTGGTGGTCGCCAAGCTGCCCCGCAAGGTCCGGGACGCTTTGAGTTGAGTGATCCGGCGGGAGTCAGTTGACGAAGACGCCGGCCTTCGCGGCGACCGACGCTGCCCGGGCGGCACGATCGGCATCGCCGACGGTGATTCGGTCCGGCGTGGTCAGCAGCCGGTAGTAGAGCGGTGCCGAGGTTGCCCGGATGACCTGCGCCGGGTCGGTGCCGACGGGAACCTCGCCGCGCGCGATCGCGGACTGGACGCAGGGTGCCCACTCCTGCACCCGGACGGCATAGAACCTATGCAGCGCGGCGGCGGTCGCCGGATCGGTGGTCGCGGCGGCGATCAGCGCGGTGAACAACGTGCCCTGCCGCGGGTCGATCAGCGTCTTGCGCACCAGTCGGGCATTGGCACGAAGATCGGAATCGAGATCTCCACTGTCGGTCCTGGGCAGCGACGAGGTCGCCATCTCGGTCAGCAGGTCGGCGATCAGGCCGGGGACGGTTCCCCAGCGTCGGTAGACCGTCGACTTGCCGACGCCGGCCCGAGCGGCCACCACGCCGAGGTCCAGTCCGGGCAGGCCGGTCTCGGCGAGTTGGTCGCCGGCGGCGGTGAGCACATCCTCCCGGACCCGCGCGGTACGACCGCCGGGGCGGGTCAGTCGATCGGACGGGACGTTGCCGGACGGCGTCATTAATGGGACTCCAGTTTCGTTTGTTCGGATCTGGTGGTAGCTTCATGATCAATACTAACGGGATTGTAGTCCTGTTAAAGATGATCATGGGGGAGTCGATGGAATATCGCAGACTGGGCAGCTCCGGACTGAGCGTGCCGGTGCTGAGCCTCGGCACCGGCACCTTCGGTGGCCGCGGAAAGCTCTTCGAGGCTTGGGGAAACACCGATGTCGCCGGTGCGCGGGCGCTGATCGACATCTCAATCGACCACGGAGTGAATCTCTTCGACACCGCTGATGTCTACTCCTTCGGTGCCGCCGAGGAGATCCTCGGTGCCGCCATCAAAGGGCGTCGCGACGACGTCCTGTTGTCGACCAAGGCCGGGCTACCGACCGGCGACGGGCCGTCCGAGGCCGGCACCTCGCGGTCCCGGCTGATCACCGCGGTCGACGGCGCGCTGAGGCGGTTGCAGACCGACCGGATCGACCTGTTCCAGTTGCACGCCTACGACGCCGCGACGCCGATCGTCGAGGTGCTGTCGACCTTGGACGAGCTGGTCCGTGCCGGCAAGATCCGTTACGTCGGGGTCTCCAACTTCTCCGGCTGGCAGCTGATGAAATCGGTCGGCCTGGCCGACACGTACGGCTTCCCGCGCTATGTCTCCCACCAGGTCTACTACTCGCTGGCCGGGCGCGGCTACGAGTGGGAGCTGATGCCGCTCGGGCTGGCCGAGGGGATCGGTGCGATGGTGTGGAGCCCGCTCGGATGGGGGCGGCTGACCGGTCGAATCCGACGCGGCAGCGGGCTGCCGGCCGGCAGCCGGCTGCACACCACCGCCGACGCCGGACCGCCGGTCGACGACGAACGGCTCTACCGGATCATCGAGGTGCTGGACGAGATCTCCGCGGAGACCGGTCGAGCGATCCCGCAGATCGCCATCAATTGGCTGCTGGGTCGGCCGACGGTGAGTTCGGTCATCGTAGGTGCCCGGGACGCCGACCAGTTGCGGCAGAATCTCGGTGCGGTCGGCTGGCGGTTGACCGACGAGCAGGTGGCCCGGCTGGATGCGGTCAGCGCGACCGATGCGCCGTACCCGTACTTCGCCTATCAGCGGCAGCAGGGGTTCGCCCGGCTGAACCCGGCACCAGTCTGAGCCGGATGTCGGTGTCCGGCCCGGACGCCGCGAGATGACCGGGCGCCGCGAGATGAGTTGGGGGGTGCTTCTCGGATAGGGTCTTCTGGTGCCCATGCCGAACGACACCGCCGCCCAGCGTGCCGACCATCTCGAACTGCTTCCTGCCGTCGACGTGGCGGGTGGCCAGGCGGTCCAACTGGTCCAGGGCAAGGCCGGCAGTGAGAAGGTCTTCGGCGATCCGGTCGCGGCGGCGGCCCGCTGGGCCGAGTCCGGCGCGGAGTGGATCCATCTGGTCGACCTGGATGCCGCATTCGGTCGGGGCAGCAATGCCGAGGTGATCGCCGAGGTGATCAGCCGCACCGCCGAGGTCTCCTCGCTGCGGTTCGAGCTGTCCGGTGGCATCCGTGACGACGCTTCGCTGGAGCGTGCGCTGTCCACCGGATGTGCGCGCGTCAATATCGGCACCGCGGCGCTGGAGCAGCCGCAATGGTGTGAGGCGGTGATCAAGGAGCACCGCGACCGGATCGCGATCGGGCTGGACGTCCGCGGCGAGACTCTGGCCGCGCGTGGCTGGACCACCGAGGGCGGCAACGTGTACGAGACGCTGCAGCGGCTGGACGCGGCCGGTTGCGCCCGCTACGTGGTGACCGATGTTGCCTCCGACGGCATGCTCGCCGGACCCAACTACGACCTGCTGCGGTCGATCTGCGAACGAACCGACAAGCCGGTCGTCGCCAGCGGTGGCATCTCCACCTTGGACGATATCGCCCGGCTCCGCGAACTGGTCGGCATCGGCGTCGAGGGAGCGATCATCGGCACCGCACTGTACGTCGGCAACTTCACCCTCTCCGACGCGTTGGACACCGCCGGCCGAGCCGAGGGGGACCGTTGAGCACGGCTCCGGCGGAGTCGTTCGGTACGCCCCTGCAGGGTGCCACCCAGGCCGAGCATCCGGCTCCCACGTTGGATGGCCGGTTGAAGGATCTGCTGGCCGGCAAGCGAATCCTGCTGACCGGCGTCACCGGGTTCATCGGTGAGCAGCTGCTCTGGAAGATCCTCAACGACCTGCCGGACACGACCGCGGCGGTGCTGGTCCGCAAGAAGGGTTCGGCCACCGCGCGGTCGCGGACGATCGGCGTGGTCAAGAAAAAGATCTTCAAACCGCTGACCGAACCGTACGGTGGCCCGGAGGGTCTGGTCGATGCCCGGATCGAGGTGATCGAGGGCGATCTGCCGAACGTCCCGGAACTGCCGACCGACATCGACGTCCTGGTGCACTGCGCCGGCGACGTCTCCTTCGACCCGCCGATCGACCGGGCGTTCAACACCAATCTGATCGGCACCGGCGCCCTGATCGACCGGTTCCTGGAGTCCTGCACCGGAGCCGACGGTGAACTGACCCGGATGCCGCACTACGTGCACGTCTCGACCGCCTACACCGCCGGTCGGCGACGCGGCGCGATCGGTGAGGCGCCGCACGCGCACGACATCGACTACCGGGCCGAGATGGAGGCCGGGCTGGCGATGTCGGCCGAGATCGAGAACGCCTCCCGGACCGCCGATCAACTGACCAAGTTCCGCAAGGAGGCCGAGCGGGAGCATCGTGCCGCCGGCCACCTGATCACCGCAGCCGACACCGAACGGCGCCGCAAGGAATGGGTGCAGAAGAAACTGGTCGAGGCCGGCACCGAACGGGCCCGGTCGCTGGGCTGGACCGACGCCTACACCTTCACCAAGGCGCTGGGGGAGAAGCTGGTTGCCGAGAAGTGCGCCCATATCCGCGCCTCGATCGTCCGGCCGGCGATCGTGGAGTCCTCGATCAAACATCCCTATCCGGGCTGGATCGAGGGCTTCAAGATGGCCGAGCCGCTGATCCTGGCCTACGGCCGCGGCGAACTGCCGGAGTTCCCCGCTTCGCCGGAGGCGGTCTGTGACGTGGTGCCGTGCGACTACGTGGTGAATGCGACGCTGGCGGTCGCGGCCACCGAACCGCATGTCGGGGTCTGCGAGTACTACCACGTCTCCTCCGGCGCCCGGAACCCGTTGACCTTCCAGCGGTTCTACACCTTCGTCAACGGCTACTTCACCGAGCATCCGTTGATCACCGGCGTCCGCGGCGCACCGGCGCTGCCGCAGTGGCAGTTCCCGGGCGCCGCCTCGGTCGAGCGGCTACTGTCCCGATCCGAACGTGGGCATGCGATCGCCGACCGCTTGATCAAGTTCGCACCGCGTTCCGAACGCACCCGCAAGGTCGCCAAGGACCTTGATCGTTTCCGGTCCCGGATCGACTTCCTGCGGGAGTACCTCGGGCTCTACAACGAGTACGCCCAATCCGAGCTGCACTTCGTCGACGACAACACCCTGCGGCTGACCAAGTCGCTGCACGACGAAGATCAGGACACATTCAGCTTCGACACCGCCGACTACGACTGGTTCACCTACATCCAGGAGATCCACATCCCTGCGGTGGTCGCGCCGATCCGCCGATTGGAGGCGCTGCGACGCCGTCGCGGCTCCCGGCCGACGACGTTCACCGACCTGAGCAGGTCCAACGACGAACCTGGTACGGTGCTGGCCGCTTTTGATCTTGACGGCACGGTGATGTCGACCAACGTGATCGAGCAGTACCTGTGGTCCAAGCTGCCCGACCTGTCGCCGCCCGGCCGACTCGCCGAGGCCGCATCGATCCTCGGCAAACTGCCCAGCTACCTGCGGGCCGAGCGGACCGACCGCGGGATGTTCCTGCGTTCGGTCTACCGCCGCTACGCCGGCGCCGATCTGGCCGCCCTGGAGGAATACGTCGACACCGTGATGGCCCGGGAGATCCTGTCCCGGCTGTCGCCGGACGCCGTCCGCCGGGCCCGGGAGCATCGTGCCGCCGGACACACCACGGTGTTGATCACCGGCGCGATCCGGCCGCTGACCCGGCCGCTGGAACCGTTGTTCGACGTGATCGTCGCCAGCGATCTGGCCACCGACGAGCAGGGCATCTGCACCGGCTTCCTGACCGGCCCGCCGATGGTCGGGGAGTCCCGGGCAGCCTGGCTGAATCACTATGCGGCGCTGCACGGGATCGATCTGAAGAAGAGCTACGCCTACGCCGACAGCCATCCCGACCTGGCGATGCTGTCGGTGGTCGGCCGGCCGGTCGTGGTCAGCCCGGACGTGCCGTTGATGCGGGCCGCCGCGGCCAACCAGTGGACGACGGTGGAATGGAAGATCAAACCGCAGGACCGGCGCTGGTCGCGGCCGTTCCTGCAACGCGGTCGGGACGTGCCGCCGCGGGAGGACGGCGTCGCAGCTGTGACGTCCGAACTGAGGGGAGACCGCTGAATGGCGCGCCCAGGCTTCGTACTCGAAGTGGACGATCGGACGCCGCCGCTGGTGGTGAACGACGGACCTCGGGTGCGGTTGGAACGGTTCCCGCTCGGCACCGAGGTGGTCTACCCGGGCGAATCGCTGCCGCGGCTGGATGATCTGGCCGGCGGCATCGACGCCGCGCTGGCCGAACCGGTCGACGCCGCGCCGTTGGCCAGCAAGCTGCGCGCCGGGATGAAGCTGACGATCGCGTTCGACGATGTCTCGTCCACCGCGCCGCTGCACGCTCCCGATGTCCGCGGCCGGATCATCGAACGGGTGCTGATCCAGGCCGCCGCTGCCGGCGTCGACGACGTCGCGCTGATCTGCGCCAACGGCCTGAACCGGCGCAACACCGAAGCAGAGTTGCGTCGGATGCTCGGCGAGCGGGTGTTCCGCTCGTTCTACGCCGACGGTCGGCTGACCAACCACGACGCCGAGGCCGCCGGCAGCGACTCCGGCGAGCTCAACGCCCGCGTCGCCGATTCCGACCTGTTGGTGATGGTGCACCTGGTGCACGGCATCGGCACGGACGTGCGCAGCAGCGGACGCGCCGGTGTCGTCGAGGGTCTGGGGTCGGTCGCCGCGATCCATACCGGCGCCACGTCGACCGCTCTGGACACGATGGACGTACTCAGCATCGAGGCCGTCCTGGACAACGACCGCTATCCGGCCGCCGTCGACTTCCTCGGTCGCCGCGAGTGGGAGTGGACGCTGAAGTCTCAAGCGAAACTTCTCGGACTGCGGCAGGCGACCCGGATTGCGCCGACCAGGTCCGCACAGCTGATCGGCAGCGGTCTGGGAGCCGGCTACGGCGTCACCCGGGTGACCGCCGGCGCGCCCGACGCGGTCGCCGAGGCGAGCCGGGCACGGATCCTGGAGCAGCAGCAGGTCGAGGTGTCCGGCCAGGCCGACGTCCTCGTCCTCGGTGTGCCGGGCGTCACCGCGCACAGCGTGGACTCGGTGACCAATCCGGTGCTCGCCGCCTGGCAGGCCCTCGGCGTCGGCTATCAGGCGGCGACCGCGGGGCCGTTGGTCCGTGACGGCGGCAGCGTGATCGTCTATCACCCGCTCAGCCCGGACTTCAGCAGCCTGCACCACCCGTCGACGGTGGACTTCTTCGCCGACGTGTTGCCGGTCAGCACCGATCCGGCGGAACTGTCCGACCGGTTCGAGACGAAATTCGCCGAGGACCCGTGGTACCGCCAGCTGTACCGGACCTCGCAGGCCTTCCATGGGCTGCATCCGTTCCGGCTCTGGGCCCAGCTCAGCGAGGCCGTCGCGCAGGTCGGTGACGTCGTCTTCGTCGGAGCCGACCGGACCAGCGCAGCCCGGCTCGGGTTCCGGGCCGCCTCGACGTTGGCCGACGCCCTGGAGATCACGGCCGCGTCGGTCGGCCGGACACCCAAGATCCGCTACCTGCACACGCCACCGAACGTGTTGGGCGCCGTCACGTGAGGACTCCGGCGCGGATCGCCGACCCGGTGCGACGGATCCTGCAGGCAATGTCCGGGCGACCGCTGCTGGCCGCTCGGATCCGGTTGGAGGTCGGCGACCGGAGCGCGATCACCGAACCGGATCGACCGATGGTGATCGTGGCCAATCACGCCAGCGGACTGGACAGTCAGGTGTTGCGGGCGGCGCTGCCGCCGCGACTGCGTCGACGTACCACGGTCGCCGCCGGCAGTCAGAGCCCTGATGCCGCGCTCGCCGGCGGCCGGAGCGTGCTGATCTTTCCCGAGCAGGAACGCTCGACCGACGGTGTGATGGGCGCGTTCACCGAGACCGCCGCGGCGCTGGCGATCCGGCACCGGGCGCCGGTGCTGCCGGTCGGGATCCGGGGGACCTACGCGGTGCTGCCGTCCGGCCGGACCTGGCCGCCGAAACTGCCGTTCGGCCACGTCCGACCCCGGGTCAGCGTACGGTTCGGTTCTGTGCTGCACGCCGACCCCGACGAGACCGCATCGTCGTTCACCGACCGGATCAGTGACGCGGTACGGACCGCGATCGCCGAGGACCGGACCACCTGGTGGCAGAGCCTGCGACATGGCCACGACGCGGCCACCCTGCCGCCGGCGGGCAGTTGGCGGCGGATCTGGGAACAGAGCCAGTCTCCTCGGCCGGGCGGGCAGCCGCGACGGCCCCGCATCTGGAAGGGCTGAACGCGATGCCGTCCGAGCCGATCTCCTGGTCGCCGGTCAGCGAAGCGGAGTTGCCCGAGCTGAGTGGGCTGCTGACCGCGATCGAGCACTTCGACGAACCGTCCGAGCGGCACACCATCGAGGAGTTGCAGGAGGCCTACGCCGAGCACGGCGCCGATCCGGCCCGCAACGCCCGGCTCGGCCGCGACTCCGGGGGCACCCTGGTCGCCTACGGCTGGCTGCACCCGTTCCCTGCCGACACCGATCCGCGTCGGGTCTTCCTGGCCGGCGGTGTGCATCCCGGTTGGCGGCGCCGCGGCATCGGCCACGAGCTGTTGGACTGGCAGATCGCCCGCGCCGGCGAGTGGTACAACGAGAACCGCCGTCCCGAGCACGGGCCGCTGGAACTGCGGATCGCGGTCGAGGACAAGCTGGCCGACCGAGCAGCCCTGATCGCTGACCGCGGCTTCAGCGCGGTCCGCTGGTTCGCCGACATGACCTGCCGATTCGACGAGTTGCCCTCCGGGCTGCCCGCCGTGCCCGAGCTGCCCGGGATCCGGATCGAGCCGTACTCCGCCGAGGTCAGTGAAGAGGTCCGAGAGGCACACAACGAGGCGTTCTCCGACCACTGGGGGAGCCAGCCGATCCCGCAGATCCGGTGGCAGGAGGATCTCAGCGCCGCCTCCACCCGGCCGGAATGGTCCTGGATCGCCGTCGACACCGATTCGGGCCGGATCGCCGGCTACGCGATGAGCTCGGCCTACCAGCAGGACTGGGAGTTCCAGGGCTTCCGGGAAGGCTGGACCGATCGGCTCGGTGTGCGCCGTGACTGGCGCAACCGCGGCATCGCCAAGGCGCTGCTGATCGCCTCCATGCACTCCTTCGCCGACGCCGGCCTGGACGCCGCCGGCCTCGGCGTCGACACCGACAATCCCAGCGGTGCGTTCGGTCTCTACGCCCGGCTCGGCTACGAGCGCGGCGAAACCCAGGTGATGTACGCCCGCACCGAGCACGGGTCCTGAGTCCGGGCAGGTGTCTGCAGGTCGCTTGCGGGCAGGCCGGCGGTGGGCTAGCGTCCGGTGCGCGCACTGTTGCGTGTTTGCGAGTTGATGTCCCAGTCCGACCTGTCTGGCGACTCGCGGTGATGAACCGTCGAGGTGTCTGGTGGGTACAGGTCGTTTTGCTGTCGTTTCTGGTGTTGGCGCTCGCTATGGATCAGTGCTCCGTACCCCTGGTGCGTTGAGGTTCTTCCCGTGGGCGGCGATCGCGCGACTGGGTGTGGCGATGAGTCGACTGGCCGTGTTGTGGGCTGTTCAGGGAGGTACCGGATCCTTCGGCCAGGCGGGTGCGGCGACCGGTGCCTTTGCGGTTGCCGACGCGGCGGTCGGGCCGCAGGTCGGCCGCCTGGTTGATCGGTGGGGGCAACGCCGTGTCGTATCGGCCACGGTTGTGCTGTTCATCGCAGCCGCGATCGGTCTGGCGATCGGCAGTGCTCGAGGATGGCCCACCTGGGCTCTGATTGGTCTAGCAGGCGTGGCCGGTGCGACAGCTCCGCCGGTGGGCGCGTTGTCGGCAGCGCGGTGGCGCAAGGTGGTTGGGTCGTCCGACCGGCTTCGATCGGCGCTGTCGTTGGAGGGATCGCTGAATGATGTGACCTTCCTGGTCGGGCCGGTGCTGGTGACCACTCTGAGCGCCACGGTCGTTTCCTGGTGCGGGCTGATCGCGGCTGTGGGTCTGGTAGCAGTGGGGATGGCCGGATTGTTGACCGCTCGGTGGAGCGAGCCCGTGCCGGCTGGGTCATCCGCTGGTCTCCTCGTTGATCGCCGGCTGATGAGTTCGCGGTTCGGCGCGTTGTTTGTGGCAAATCTGGCGATGGGACTGTTCTTCGGGGGTGTGCCGGTGACGGTCACCGCCTTCGCCTTGGCGCACGGTGCCGGGGCCTTGGCCGGGCCGATCGCTGCCGGCAGCAGTGTGATCAGCCTGACCGCCGGTTTGGTCTACGGCGGCACCCAGCGGGGCAAGCCATTGACGGTGATGACGACTGTGAGCGTGATCATCACGATCGGTGCGGCGATGCTGGCGCTGGTTCCGAACGTTCCGGTCATGTTCATCGGCTATGGCCTGGTCGGCGGGTGCGTAGCGTTGATCTTGATCCCGGCCGCCGTCTTGTTGCAGCAGGCCACCGCAAGTGAGGTTTACACGCAGGCGATGACCTGGATCAATTCGGCGAGCGCGATCGGAATCGCCATTGCCGCGCCGCTCGTCGGCTATCTCGTCCAATCCCACGGCTGGGCGGTCGGATTCCTGGCCACGGCCGCCCTGACGGCGATCCTGCCGCTGACACTCCTGCTGACCCGGCCGGTCCTGATCGTGTTGCAGCACGACGCGGTATCGACCGATGCCGGTAGCTGAAAACGCTGGAACAGCGCCCTCAACCCGGTGTCCCGGTCCGACCTTCTCGCGGCACGTTGCCCGCCATTTGGTGTGATAGAGGTCGAAAGACAGTTCGACCTGACGAGGAGAGATGTGTCCGCCACACCGACATCGATGGGGCTCGCCGTGCGTCCGGCCCGGCCCGAGGACTACGACAGCATCATTGCGGTGGTCGACGAGTGGTGGGGTCGCGCGGCATCGCGGGACCTGACCAGGCTGTTCCTTGATCATTTCCACGACACGAGCCTGGTGGCGTCGACTCCCGACCAAGGGCTAGCGGGATTCGTCATCGGATTCTTCTCGCCGGCGCAGCCTGAGTGTGCCTACATCCATTTCACCGGAGTGCATCCCGACCTTCGCCGTACCGGGCTGGCGCGCTCTCTCTACGAGACGTTCTTCGAGAATGCTCGCGCTGCGGGGTGTACGCGGGCGAAGGCGATCACGTCCCCGGTGAACTCGCGTTCGATCGCCTTCCACACCGCGATGGGCTTCACCGCCTCGGAACCGGTCGCCGACTATGACGGCCCGTCGCTGGACCGGGTTGTGTTCCAGTTGGCACTGTGACGAGCAGGGTTGCCGCCTCGACGTGAGCCCTAGACGTGGTCCTCGGCGGGGCGGATCGCGCGCGACGGACGACCGTGCAACCGACCGGTGGGCAGGGCACCCAGGGCACGGTCTGGCGCGCGGAGTCGCAGGCTGGGAGCGGGAGCACTAAAATGGGTTGCTATGTCAGGACACTCCAAGTGGGCGACCACCAAGCACAAGAAGGCCGTGATCGACGCCAAGCGCGGCAAGCTGTTTGCCAAGCTGATCAAGAACATCGAGGTGGCGGCTCGTGTTGGTGGCGGTGATCCTGCCGGGAACCCGACGCTGTACGACGCGATCCAGAAGGCCAAGAAGACCTCGGTCCCCAACGACAACATCGACCGCGCCGTCAAGCGCGGCTCCGGTGTCGAGGGCGGCGGCGCCGACTACGAGACCCTGATGTACGAGGCGTACGGTCCGGCCGGCATCGCGATGCTGATCGAGTGCTTGACCGACAACCGCAACCGGTCGGCCTCCGACGTCCGCGTTGCCGTCACCCGCAACGGCGGCACGATGGCCGACGCCGGCTCCACCGCCCGGATGTTCGACCGCAAGGGGGTCGTCGTGGTCAGCAAGGAGCAGACCTCCGGCGAGGGCCGCGAGCAGACCACCCGGACACTGACCGAGGACGACCTGCTGGAGGCGACCCTGGAGGCCGGGCCGGAGGACGTCAACGACCTGGGAGAGTCCTTCGAGATCATCTGTGATCCCAACGACGTGGTCGCCGTCCGGACCGCGGTCCAGGATGCCGGCTTCGACTACGACTCGGCCGAGGTCTCCTTCGTGCCGTCCTTCACCCAGGAGATCGACGCACCGACGGCGGAGAAGCTGTTCAAGATCATCGACGCGCTCGAGGATTCCGACGACGTGCAGAACGTGTACTCCAACTTCGACGCCTCCGACGAGGTCATGGCCGCGGCCGGCTGACCTCTCTGTATTCGGGGACTTGGGCTGCTTCCGGGCTGACGTATCGTGTGGGGCGTGAGGAGCTGGATCGCGGCGGGGATCGATGTCGTGATGGTGCTGCTGTTCGCGATGGTGGGGCGGCGCAGTCACAGTGAGACCGACACGGTGCTCGGTGTGTTGCAGACCGCGTGGCCGTTCCTGGTGGCCGCGGTCGTCGGATCGCTGATCGCACTGCTCTGGCACGACGCGTACGGGTGGCGCAGCGCGCTGACGGTCTGGCTGACCACGGTCGTCGGGGGGATGCTGCTGCGGCTGGCCAGCGGCGACACCGCGGCCTGGCCGTTCTGGATCGTCGCCTTCATCACACTGGGCATTCTGATCGTCGGATGGCGACTGATCGCCCGCTCAGTGCTGCGGGTACGAGCCTCCCGGCACCCCGATCCCGCCCGCTGAGCGGCGCAATCGAGTTGCGTGCCCGCCCAGGGACACGCAACGGTGGCGGTCGTGGATGACTGGATCGAATACCGTCGTGACGACCGGGAACTGCTGGGCTGGATCCGGTTGGTGGGCGAGTCCTGCACGATCGTCGATCTGCTCGGCCGGGAGGACCCGACGCCGCGGGACTGGGTGCAGGCCGAGGAGGCCCTGGAGGAACGCGGGCTGCGCTGGCTGGCCGAGCCGTACGAGTTGGTCGGCTCCGCTGCTCCCGATGGCGTCCAGGCGGCCGGCACGGACGAACCGCTGCCGGTCCGGATCGTCGGCGTCAGTCGCGCCGGGATCGAGGTCAAGGTCGAGGACTTCGGCGACATCACCGCCGCGGTGCCGACCATCCGGTTGCCGTTCCCGGCGCCGGCCGAGCTCCGGCCGCGGACGATGACCGCGGTGCCGCTGAGCGACCGATCCGACGGATGACGGCTCGGTCTTCGGTGGGCCGCGCCGAGCGGTGGTCTGCGAGCAACTAATCTCAACGCATGGCAGAAGTCAGTAATCGCCGGGTGCTGGGGATCGAGACCGAGTACGGGATCTCCGCATTGGGCGAGCCGTCGGGTGAGGAACTGCACCCGATGCAGCTGTCCAACCACGTCGTCAAGGCCTACGGGTCGGTCACCGGTCGGGAGGCCGGCTGGGACTACGAATCGGAGACGCCGCTGCGCGACATCCGCGGCTACGAGGTCAGCCGGGAGCAGGCCCATCCCGATCAGCTGACCGACTCCGACCTCGGGATGGCCAACGTCGTGCTCACCAACGGCGCCCGGCTGTACGTCGACCACGCCCACCCCGAATACTCCGGTCCGGAGGTGACCAGCGCCCGCGACGTCGTCGCCTTCGACAAGGCCGGCGACCTGATCATGGCGATCGCTGGTGCCGAGGCCAGCCGACGGCTGGGCCGGCCGATCCGGCTCTACAAGAACAACACCGACGGCAAGGGCGTCTCCTACGGCACCCACGAGAACTACCTGCTGGACCGGCGGACACCGTTCGACCGGATCATCCGGCAGTTCAGCCCGTTCCTGGTCAGTCGCCAGGTGTTCACCGGTGCCGGCCGGGTCGGGATCGGACAGAACAGTGAGACCGCCGGCTTCCAGCTGGGGCAGCGCGCCGACTTCTTCGAGGCCGAGGTCGGGTTGGAGACCACGCTGAACCGTCCGATCATCAACACCCGTGACGAACCACACGCCGACGCCGCCCGCTACCGGCGACTGCATGTGATCACCGGCGACGCCAATCTCAGCGAGATCTCCACCTACCTCAAGGTCGGCACCGCTGCGCTGGCCCTGCATGTGATCGAAGCCGGCCGGCTGGAAGATGATCTCCGGCTCCGGCATCCGGTGGCAGCGATGAAGCAGATCAGCCATGATCGACACTGCAGCACGACGCTGGAGCTCGCCGACGGGCGACAGCTGACCGCGATCGACATCCAGGAGGCCTATCTGCTGGCCTGCAGCAAGTGGGTCGCCGAGCAGGAGGACGGTCGGGACGGCACCACTGCCGCCATGATCACCGAATGGAACGACATCCTGGAACGCTGGCAGCAGACCCTGGACACGTTGCGCGCCGATCCGATGCAACTGGCCGATCAACTGGACTGGGTCGCCAAACTCAAGCTGCTGCAGTCCTACCGGGATCGCGACGGTCTGGGCTGGGACTCGGCGAAGCTGTCGTTGATCGACCTGCAGTACGCCGACGTCGATCCGCACCGCAGCCTGTACTCCGCGCTGATCGCTCGCGGCAAGATGCGCCGACTGGTCGACGACGACCGGGTCGGCGCCGCCCGGCTCGAGCCGCCGACCGATACCCGGGCCTACTTCCGCGGCCGGATGATGGACAAGTTCGGCTCCTCGGTGGTTGCCGCCTCCTGGGATTCGGTGATCTTGGACGTGCCCGGATGGCCTGCTCTGCAACGGATCCCGCTGCTCGACCCGTTGCGCGGCAGCCAGGCCCAGGTCAAGGAACTGCTGGACTCCAGCAACACCGTGGCCGAACTGTTCACCGCCCTCGGACACTGATTCGGTGAGAAGATGATCATCGGGTTGGTGAAGATGATCATCTGCGATCAGGAAGCCGGCGTCGCCAGCGGCACCGCGCTGATCGGTTCGGCGTGCTCGCGGACGAAGCGTTCGGTGCTGTGGGTCGAAGAGTTGCTGGTCGAGCGCGGTGGCCTCCCGCAGCCGGAACATGTCTTTCTCGGGAGTCCCGGGTGCCGATGATCGTCTCCCGAGCTCCACGTTTGTCGAACGCCGGCCGCAGCTGGGACATCGGGTCATGCAGCACCGTGAAGTGGCTGAGCTCGGGACCGGGCGGCCGCAACGGTGCGGATGCTGTTGGTGCACCAACAGCAGGCCGGCGAACGCTCGACCAGCCGGGCGTCGGCGGCGGCCACCGGATCGCCGGATCGGATGTGCACGAACTCCGGCTGCGGCTGCGGGAAGCGGCGTTCCAGGTCCAGCCCCTGCTTGTGCTCGTCGCCAATCGGGTGCTGCGTCGTCGCGACCTGGGGTGCTGTGTCGACATCGTTCGGGTCCCGTCGAGGACTGACTTGCCGCAGCGGTGCATCGCGGGGAGGCAACCGGACAGTGACGAGACGGTGACGGCGCGGTGTGTGTCGGCGGTCACGAACGCGGCGTGTCGGGCAGACATTTCCCGGCTCGCCGGGAGCCGGGTATCGGAATGTCGGTCGGGATGGCCGCCCGGTCCGTCTAGGCTTGAGGTATCCGGTCGACGGATGTCGGTCGGAGCAGTCTCAGCGGACTGAGAGGAGCGATCATGGCCGAGTCGGAGCAGAGCAGACGCCGCAGTGAGCGTCACGACGATGAAACCGAAGAGCTGGAGACCACCGAGGCGGCACCGGGTGGTGCGAAGAAGCCTGAGCTGGACACGGAGGTCGATTCGCTTCTCGACGAGATCGACGATGTCTTGGAGACCAACGCCGAGGAGTTCGTTCGGTCGTTCGTGCAGAAGGGTGGGCAGTGACCGACAAGACCGAGCTGACCGGGCTCTCCAGTACCTATCTGAGGGCGAGCACCTCGTCGTTCAGCGAATTCGTCTCGATGGTGGCGCCGCAGACCCTGCCGGGAGCCCGGTTGGACGGCTCTGCCGCGCCGGGCAACGGCGGCCACCAGGTGACCGCCGGCCAGTTGACGCCGCACGCCACCACCATCGTCGCGCTCTGTTATGACGGCGGCGTGTTGCTGGCCGGTGACCGGCGGGCGACGGCGGGCAGCATGATCGCCCAGAACGACATTGAGAAGGTCTTCGCCGCCGACGAGTTCTCGCTGGTCGGGATGGCGGGCGCGGCCGGGCTGGGGATCGAACTGATCCGGCTGTTCCAGCTGGAGCTGGAGCACTACGAGAAGATCGAGGGCGCACCGCTGTCGCTGGTCGGCAAGGCCAACCGGCTGGCCACCATGCTGCGGCAGAATCTCGGGCTGGCGATGCAGGGACTCGCGGTGGTCCCGCTGTTCGCCGGCTGGGACGAGGGCGAGGGCCGAGGTCGGATCTTCTCCTACGACCCGACCGGCGGCCGTTACGAGGAGCGGTCCTATCACTCGATCGGGTCCGGTTCGGTCTTCGCCAAGGGATCGATCAAGAAGCTGTACGACCCGACGTTCACCGAGGACGAGGCGATCACCACCGCCATCCAGTCGCTGTACGACGCCGCCGACGACGATTCCGCGACCGGCGGACCGGACCAGGCCCGCCGGATCTTCCCGGTGATCTGGACCGCCGACGACGACGGCGTCGAACGCGTCGATGAGGACCGGATCGGCCGTGTCGTCGACGAGGTCGTCAACCGCCGGCACGAACGCCCCGACGGCCCCCGCGCCAACCCCTGATCCGCCACCCGCTCCGACCCTCGGCACCCCGCCGCACCGTTTCCGTACCTTCGCACCGCGTGCACGGGGTGCGAAGGTACGCAACTGGTGCGGACGCGGTGGATGGCGGCCGGTAACGTGTCGGTTCTCGACAAGGAGAGATGAACACATGAGCATGCCGTTCTACGTCGCGCCCGAGCAGCAGATGAAGGACCGCGCGGACTATGCCCGCAAGGGCATCGCGCGTGGCCGGTCGGTGGTCGTGCTGCACTATGCCGACGGCATCCTCTTCCTGGCCGAGAACCGGTCCCAGGCGTTGCACAAGGTGAGCGAGATCTACGACCGGATCGGTTTCGCCGCGGTCGGCCGCTACAACGAGTTCGAGAATCTGCGGATCGCCGGCATCCGGCACGCGGACTTCCGGGGCTACAGCTACGACCGCAGTGACGTCACCGGCCGGGCGCTGGCGGGGGCGTACGCCCAGCTGCTCGGGACGATCTTCTCCTCGGGCGCGGAGAAGCCGTACGAGGTGGAGCTGATCGTCGCCGAGCTCGGGGCGACGCCGGAAGCCGACCAGATCTACCGGCTGACCTATGACGGGTCGGTGCAGGACGAGGACAACTTCGCCGTGATGGGTGGCTCGGCCGAGGCGATCGCCGAGTTCGTCGGAAAGGAGTACCAGCCCGGGCTCGGGCTGGCCGACGCGATCCAACTGGCCGTCCGGGCGCTGGCCTCCGACGGCGCCGATCAGCCGCGCGAGCTCGGTGTGGAGGCCCTGGAGGCCGCGATCCTGGACCGGACCCGGGTGCAGCCGCGGAAGTTCCGCCGGTTGTCGGGTGGCCGGCTGGCTGCGCTGCTGACCCCGGCGGCCGACGCACCGACCCCTGAGGTCTCCGAGCCTGTCGAGGTCGCTGAGCCCGTCGAAGAGCACGCTGCTGGACAGCAGCAGACCGACGACGGCAGCGCGCCCGAGAACGAAAGCAGACCGGAGTGAGCCTGTCGCCGGCTGTGGTGATCGGCACCGGACTGGTCGGCGCCTCGGTGGGCTGCGCACTGTCCGCTGCCGGGCATCGGGTCCATCTGGAGGACCGGATTTCCGCTCACGCCCAGGTCGCCGCCGGTGTCGGAGCGGGCAGCACCGACCCGGCGTCGGCCGATCAGGTCGCACTGGTCGTGGTCGCCGTGCCGCCGTCGGCGTTGGCGCCGGTGATCGTCGACGCGCTGGCCCGGTTCCCGCGGGCGACAGTGACCGACGTCGGCTCGGTGAAGGCCGGTGTGCTGCATGCGCTGTGGGACAGCGGCGGCGACGTCAGCCGCTACGTCGGCTCCCATCCGATGGCGGGGTCCCAGTTCAGTGGTCCGTTGACCGCCCGGGCCGATCTGTTCGTGGACCGGACCTGGGTGATCGCACCGCATCGCAAGTCCGCGCCGGCGGCGACCCAGGACGTTGCCGACCTGGTGGCGGCCTGTGGCGCGCAGCCGGTGACGATGGACGTCGAGGTGCACGACGCGGCCGTGGCACGGGTCTCGCACCTACCGCATCTGATGTCGGTGCTGATGGCCGGTCATCTCACGGCGGTGCCGTCGGAGCAGCTGCAACTGGCCGGTCAGGGCCTGCGCGACGTCACCCGGATCGCCGGCAGCGATCCCGGTCTGTGGCAACAGATCCTGGGTGCGAACTCGGCGGCGTTGCTGCCCGAACTGCGAGCGGTGCAAGATCAACTCGCGAAGTTGATCAACGACATCGCCGACGACCCCGAACGAGAAGGACAGGACGGCACTGGTGTCCGTGCTCATCTTGAACGGGGGCTGGCGGGTACCCGCCAGATCCCGGGCAAGCATGGGGCGGCACCGGTGCAATATCGGCAGCTCGTGGTGGAGATCCCGGACACCCCGGGTGCGCTGTCACGGTTGTTCGCCGACGTCGGCGAGGCCGGTGTGAACGTCGAGGACGTGGCGATCCAGCACGATCCGGATCGGCAGATCGGCTACCTGTCGCTGTCGGTGACTCCCGACGGTGCCGATGCGCTGGCCAAGTCGATGGCCGACGCCGGCTGGTCGGTCGGCGAGCCGGACCCGACCCCGGATCGACCCGCTTGAGATCGCCCCGCTCGAGATCGGCTCGGTGGCCCCTTACGGGTCGAGCTGAATCCGGCAGACGGGCCGAGCGCGGCGTACTACCGTACGGCGGGTGAGTGGCGACGACTCCGGAGTCGATGGTCACCGAATCCGGTTTCCCCGCCGCGGCGCGGTGATCATCGCCGTCGTCCTGCTGGTGGTCGGTGCGGCAGTTACCGTGCCGTGTGGCTCGGCGGTGCTGTCGGCGGAGTTCTCGGTGGCATCGGATCCACCCTCGGCGGAGTGGGGATCCTGGTGGCCGGCTTCATCTGCTACTGGTCGGTGACCATGGCGCGCGGCCGGCTCCGGCGGAGGTAAGGACACCGGAGCAGGCGTCGGTAGGGGCATCGGGCCCGGCGCGGTTTCCGGACGGTGGCTCAGGGGTTGCGGGTCCGGCAGCAGCGGGTGAACGCGCACTGCCGGTTGGTCACCAACCGGCACCGTCGTTCACCGGATCGGCACCGACATCGGCTCAGCTGCCGGTCCGCGGTTCAGCTGGCCGCGCTGGGCTCCTGGCATGCGCTCCACGATCAAGATCTTGATCAACGTGATGTTCGCCACGGTGCTGCTGGCCACGGCCGCGCCGATCGCATCGGCGACGGTGATCGCCGCCCATCGCGGTGGGGGCGAGGTCTATCCGAGGCAGTCGATGGCGGCGTTCGAACGGGCCGCCGCCGACGGTTTCCAACTCGAGGCCGACGCCCAGCTGCTCACCGACGGGACGGCCGTCGTCCATCATGATCAACGACTGGCCGACGGCTGTTCCCCGTACGGCGGCCGGACCGTCACCGGCCTGTCCTGGAAACAGGCGTCCCGGGTTCGGTGCAACGGTCGCCGGCTGGTGCAGGTGATCGACCTGCTCCGCTATGCCGAACGGCGTCGGGCCGGGCTGCAACTGGAAGTCAAGGAGTGGGGGAGCAGCACTGCCGCGGCCCGTCGACACGCCGCGGCGGTGGCCCGGCTGGTCGACCGCTACGGGAACAAGCGCTCGGTGATCATCCAGTCCTTCGGCTGGCGCGACGTCGCCCGCAGCATCCAGGCTGTTGATCATGATCTTCGGGTGGCCGCCCTGGAGACGTCGCCGTCGATCACCGGGGTCCGCCGGGCCGCCGATCTCGGACTGGACTACTACTCCTACCACTACAGCGGAAACTACGGCTGGCTGAACAGCTACATCCGTTCCAAGGGCCTGGTCCCCAGCGTGTGGACCGTCGACAAGGCCGCCGATGTCGCCCAGGCCGAGGCTCTGGGGGCCGAGGTGATCATCTCCAACAAGCCGCGGTCGGCGCGCCGCGCGGTGCAGGATCGACAGTGTCGTCGGCACTGGGTCGATCGCCGCAATGCCGTTGTGTGGAAGGGAACCCTGCGGCCTCGTCAAGGGGTCTACCCGCAGGTGATCGGACGATACACCGGGCCGATCCGCGGCATCACCGCACTGACCTGGGCGGTCCGGGTCAGCGACTCCGACGGCCGCGGCGCCATCGATCTGGCCGGCAAGAACAGCTGGCTCGGCCACTCCGGGAGCCGGGTCGATCTCCGGCGCGGTGATCAACGGATCGCGATCCACAGCCAGCCCGGTGATGCCGGCGCGGTCCGACTGACCAACGTCGGTCCGTCCCGGCAGCGGGTGCAGTTGATCTTGACCGGCTACTCCCGGATCGACTGCTGAGCAACCTCAGCGGGCCAGGAAGCCGCCGTCCACCGGAAGATCGACGCCGTTGATCATCAGCGAGTTGTCCGAGGCCAGGAAGAGGGCCGCGGCGGCGATCTCGTCGGGTTCGGCGAACCGGCCGGTCGGGATCAGCTGCTTGAATGCATCGCCCTTGGCGCCGGCCCAGCCGTAGCGGCCGAGTTCGGTCATCACCACGGTAGGGGAGATCGCGTTGCAGCGGACGCCGCGGCCACCCCACTCCAACGCGAGCACCCTGGTCAGGCCGAGGACGCCGGCCTTGCTCGCGCAGTAGGCGGCATGCTGATCCAGCGCCGCGCTGGCCGCCTGGGAGGCGAGATTGATGATGCTGCCGGCACCCTGCTCCAACATCTGCCGGCCGACCGCCTGGGCGACCAGGAACGTACCGCGCAGGTTGACCGCGATCGTCGGGTCCCAGACGTCGAGGCCGAGGTCCTCGGCCGGTGCCAGCGGACCGATGCCGGCCGAGTTGACCAGCACATCGATCCGGCCGTGGTCGGCGATCACCCGGTCGACGGTCTGGGTCACCGACTCCGGAGCGGTGACGTCCAGCGCGTACCCCTGGGCCGGGCCCGGCAGAGCGGCAGCGCGCTCGGCGGCACCGGTCGAGTTCAGATCGGCGATCGCGACCTGCGCGCCCTTCGCGCTGAACGTCTGGGCGATCGCCCAGCCGATGCCGGAGGCGCCGCCGGTGACGAGCGCCGTTCTGCCGTTGAGGGAGAAGTCAAGATCCATGCCAGCGAACGCTATCGGCTGCCGCTCGGCTGGCAGCAGCGGCGGCGTTCGGTCGGCGGTCGGCGGGCACGGCTCCAGGCGGTAATCTTGCCCCGTGCCCGATACCGATGAATGCTTCGTAGTCGCCGTCGACGGACCCAGTGGTTCGGGTAAGTCCTCGACCTCACGAGGCGTGGCGCAACGGAAGGGGTACGCCTACCTGGACACCGGCGCGATGTATCGCGCCGCCACCTGGTTGGTGCTGGACTCGGCGGTGGACAGCAGCGACCCGGCGGCGGTCGCCGCCCTGGTCGCTCGCACCGAACTGCGCGTCGGCACCGACCCGGCGGCTCCGACCGTGTCGGTCGCCGGCACCGATGTGACCGCGGCGATCCGGGAACCGCGGATCAGCGCCGCGGTCAGCACCGTCGCCACCAACCTGGAGGTCCGGCGGCTGCTGATCGACCAGCAGCGGCAGATCATCGCGGCGGCCCGCCCCGGGATCGTGGTCGAGGGCCGGGACATCACCACCGTGGTCGCCCCCGACGCCCAGGTCCGGGTGCTGCTGGTCGCCGACCCGCAGGCCCGGGTCGCGCGCCGCAAGAACGAACTCGGCGAAACCGTCGCCGATCACGAGGTGCACGATCAGGTGATCCGCCGGGATCGGGACGACTCGACGGTCGCGGAGTTCCATGACGCCGCACCCGGCGTTCGGGTGGTCGACTCGACCGAGCTGAGTCTGGACGAGGTGGTCGATCAGATCGTCGGCCTGATCGACGACCAAGCCGATCGGAGCGTCTCCGCCGGGCGCGCCGCTGGAGTAGGACAATCACGAACGTGACGTTGGACACGTTTGCCGATCTTCCGCATACCGAGCAACTGCCGCGGCGACGGGACTGGATGTTCAAGTCGCTGCGCGGGCCGGCGCGCGCCCTGGTCAACCGGTTCTGGAGCATCAGCATCCATGGCCGGGAACAGTTGCCGCCGCGCGGACCGATGATCCTGGTCGCCAACCACCTCGGTGTGCTGGACGGACCGCTGCTGGTCATCGCCCACCCGCAGCCGACCTTCGCACTCGCCAAGGTCGAATTGTTCTCCGGGCCGCTCGGCACCTTGCTGCAATACGTCGGGCAGATCTCCATCGACCGGCGCCGGGCCGACCTGCGGGGTGTGACCCGGGCGATCCATCTGCTGCGGACCGGCGGAGTCCTGGCGGTCTTCCCCGAAGGCAAGCGGACCGGAGGCGACGTCGCGATGGCCGAGCGCGGTGCGGCGTATCTGGCGATGGTGACCGGCGCACCCGTGGTGCCGGTGGCGCTGCTCGGGACCCGCGGTCCGGGCAAGACCACCGGTCACGTGCCGGGCTATCGTTCGCCGCTGCACATCGCGTACGGCGCTCCGATGCAGGTGCCGCTGGTGCCGTGGCCGCGGACCAAGCTCGCCGTTGCGGAGTGGACCGAGCGGATCCGCCGGCGGCTGGCCGACCACATCGTCGCCTCCGAGGAACTGACCGGGATGCGGCTGCCCGGACCGCCGATCCCGCGGATCCCGAAACCGGCGCGTAGACTTCTCGCTTTCCGCGCTCGTCGGCAGGCCGCCGCATCAGGCAAGAATCGGCATGCCGCCGCATCAGGCACGAAGGGGCGCGCCGTACCGGGTGACGGTCGGCGCGCCGCGTCACGCCCTGAGCACGACGAGCCACCGCAACCACTGTCAAGTACGGGTGAACAATGACCGAATCAGTCGAGTCCGGCAGCATCGAATTCGGGCTCGGTGATGTCGACGGGACCACCGTCGCGCCACCGCCGGTGGTCGCCGTGGTCGGCCGGCCGAACGTCGGCAAGTCGACCCTGGTGAACCGGCTGATCGGCCGCCGCGCCGCCGTCGTCCAGGACACGCCGGGCGTGACCCGGGACCGGGTCTCCTACGACGCGATCTGGAACGGCCGGCAGTTCGTCGTCGTCGACACCGGCGGCTGGGCACCGGACGCGCAGGGGATGGCAGCCCAGATCGCCGAACAGGCCGAGCTGGCGATCGGGGCCGCCGACGCGGTGGTCTTCGTCGTCGACACGAATGTCGGCATCCTCGACGACGACGAAGCCGTGGTCCGGGTGCTCCGCCGCAGCAAGAAGCCGGTGCTGCTGGTGGCGAACAAGGTGGACGACCAGCGGGCCGAGGCCGAGGCCGCCGCGATGTGGAATCTGGGACTCGGCGAGCCGCATCCGGTGTCGGCGCTGACCGGCCGGGGCAGCGGTGACCTGCTGGATGCCATCCTGGATATCCTGCCGGAGGCGCCGAAGGAGGCCGTCGCCGAGGGCGGGCCGCGTCGGGTCGCGATCGTCGGCAAGCCGAACGTCGGCAAGTCCAGCCTGCTGAACAAACTGGCCGGCGGCAACCGTTCGGTGGTGGACAACGCGTCCGGCACCACCGTGGACCCGGTCGACGAGCTGGTCGAGGTGGACGGGACGCTCTACAACTTCATCGACACCGCCGGCATCCGGCGGAAGGTGAAGGAGGCGCAGGGGCATGAGTACTACGCCAGCCTGCGCACCCAGGGTGCGATCGAACGGGCCGAGGTCTGCATCGCGGTGATCGACGCCAGCGAGCCGCTCACCGAACAAGACGTCAGGATCCTGACAAATGTGGAGGAGTCCGGGCGGGCGCTGCTGATCGCGTTCAACAAGTGGGACCTGACCGACGAGGAACGGCGGCGTTATCTGACCCGCGAGGTCGAACGGGATCTGGTGCAGTTCGGCTGGGCCGGTGCGGTGAACATGTCCGCGCTGACCGGCCGGCACGTCGACCGACTCGGCGAGGCCATCGAGGATGCCTTGCAGGGTTGGGAAACCCGCGTCTCGACAGGGAAGCTGAACGCCTTCCTCGGCCGGCTGGTCGCCGCCCACCCGCATCCGGTTCGTGGCGGCAAGCAGTCAAGGATCCTGTTCGGCACCCAGGCCGCGTCGGCGCCGCCGACCTTCATCCTGTTCACCACCGGCAAGCTGGATCCCAGCTACGTCCGGTTCGTCGAACGTCGGCTGCGTGAGGAGTTCGGCTTCCACGGCAGCCCGATCCATCTGTCGATCCGGCCGCGAGAGAAGCGCAAGAAGTCCTGATCACCGAGCCCGTCGGTGACGCTGCACGAGGCCGACGTCAGGGGCGTCGGGTGACAGCACGGCGCGGGCCGACGGCGTCAGCGGCTCGGGTAGCCGGTCGGCCCGATACCAGCCGATCGAGGAGATCTCGTCGGGATGATCGATCGTCGGCTCACCCCAGATCTCGTCGGCTCGGAATGCGTGCGCTCGATAGCGGGCACCCGACCGGGGATACAGCAGTTCGTAGCTGCCGATCGGTGTGACCGTCGCCGTGGTCAGGCCGGTCTCTTCGCGGAGTTCCCGGACCGCCGCGTCCGCAGGATCTTCGTCGCTCTCGATCTTCCCGCCGGGAAGTCCGAAGAACCGCAGGCCGTAGTTCTGTCCGACCAGCAGGACCTCGTCCTGATCGTTGCGGATCAGGACGACGCTGGTCTCCCACTGGTACATCGGCCGATGGTCCCAGCCGGCTCCGACAGTCCGGCCGGGAGGTTCGTCGTCCTGATCACTGCGCGGCGGTCTCGAACCTCGTGAGCACCGGGTCACTGTCCAGCACGTCGCGCAGGTTCGTCGCCCCGTCGCCCTTTCGCCATGCACGGTAGGCGAGATCGTGCTCCTCGGACTCCCAGAGCTCGTAGGCGACGTAGTGCGCCGGATCGGCGATGTCGGCGAGCAGATCGGCGCGCAGGCAACCTGCGAAGCTCCGCGTGTCCTTGAGGATCTCGGTGAACAGCGCCGGCCCGTCGACCAGATGGTCGGCAGCGAAGTGCACGTCGAGCAGGGCGGTCATCGGCATGTCGTCTCCCGTGGTTGTCGGCTGCTCGGTGTGCAGCAACGAACTGCATGCAGCTACGTCAGGAGGATCAGGCTAGAGCAACCGACCGGGGCACCTGCTGCCGCCGTCCCGTGTAGCCGATCGACGCTCGGGGAATTCTGGACACAGGTGGCGATTTCGTACGGCGTGCCCCCAGTGCGTGCCGGAAAAGTGGACGAGTGTCCGAGTTTCGCGCGGGGTCCAGGGCGGATCGATCTTGCCCGGCGCAGGCTCGAACTGCCGGTCTGATGGCGTGAGTGTGGTGCCTGTCCTCGGACCCGGCCGGCGCGGCCGCCCGGTAGTGGATCAGCCGGTCGGCTGTAGTAGTGTTCCTCCTCGGGCCGAAGGGCCCGATCGGGCTGTAGCGCAGTTGGTAGCGTACCGGTCTGGGGGACCGGGGGTCGCGGGTTCAAGTCCCGCCAGCCCGACAGTGGTGACGGGGTGTCGATCATGATCGACACCCCGTTCGTGTCTCCCGATCCGGACCGTGGACGTTGCTCGCACTCACCGGGCGAACGGGAAGATCGGCTCGGTCCAACCGAGCGGGGGATCCTGATCATCCACGGTCAGCAGCCCCACGACATCGGCCACCCCCGGACCGATCACCCGGCCGTCACCCAGGCAGCATCGCACCAGGACGCCGCGCTCGCCGGCAAACCAGATCAGCGCACCGCGCGCTGCCACGCCGGTCCGGACAGACCCGTTGTCGCAGAACCAGGCGAACGCTTCGTCGGCCGTGTTCCACCGGTCGTCGCGGACGAACCCGTACGCGAGCCGCTGGAACTTCCACGTCCATCCCTCCCAGGCGGCACTGCCGATCCGGCCCTTCTGCCAGTGCAGAGCTTCGTCGACCGAGCGCGGGGTCGGCCGCTGCGGAGGTGTGCCCTGCGAGGGTCTGCCCTGCCGATCCTGGACTGTCATCGCATCAGCATCCCGGTCGGCCGCACACGACCTGCACATCAGCCCGCACATCCAGTCAGCCCGGAGCGAGCCCCGGTACGACTTGGTGTCCCGATGCCCGCAGCTGCGCGAGCCGATCCGCAACCGCGGCCGCCTTCGCCTGCTGATCGGCGACCTGCCAGGCCCGGATGCTGCGTTGCAGGCAGCCCACCGCCTGAGCCTGCGAATCCGCCTGAACCGCCTCGGCCATCGCCGACCAGGCCTCGGCCTGAGCGGCCGGATCGGCCAACCGGCGACCGGCGGCCAACGCCTCCCGGAACTGTCGCCGGGCACCGGTGTCGTCGCCGCTGGCCAGCTTCAACCGTCCGAGCCGGGTACTGGCGTAGCCGGCGCAGCGGTGGTCGCCGAGGTCCAGGAAGATCCGCAACGCCGACTCGAGTTTGCGCTCACCGGCAGCGATCTCGCCGCGGCGGGCATGCACCTCGGCGTACCGTCGCAGCACCTGGGCCTGCCGGTGGCGGTCTCCGGACGCGGCCGCAGCGGCGGTGGCCCGCTCCAGCACCGGCATCGCCCGGTCGTACTCTCCGCGAGCCAGATGCACCAGCGCCAAGGCGTTGTGCGCGGCGGCGATGCCGGCCGGATGGTCGGCGCGGGTGAACCAGTCCAGGGCCTCGCCGCAGCGCCGCCGGGTCCGATCGGTGACCGTACCGCGCATCTCGTCGGCGACCACCAGGCCGATCGAGGCGAAACCGGCGCCGACCCACTCCCGTACGGCGACGAACCGTTGCAGACTCTCCGCCAGCGCATCGGCCGCCTCATCGGGAGCATCGCGATACAACGCCACCTGGCCGATGTCGCGCAGGATGCAACCGAGGCCGAAGTCGTCGCCGGCGGCCCGGGTCGGGGCCAGCACCTGTTCGAGTCCGGAGATCCAGGCACTGGTGTGGCCGCGCAGATCGAAGTACGGAGACCAGGCCAGGATCAGCCGCGAGGCCAGATCGGCGCAGTCGTGTCGAAGCGCCGAGGCGACCATCGCATCCAGCCGGCGGCGTTCACCGTCGTACCAGGCGTCCGGCGCGGCGCGGATCTCGGCCAGCGTCCCGGCGTCGACGTCGGGTGGCGGCAGGTCGGGCTGCGGCCCGAAGTAGCTGGATGGCAGGGCGGCGGCAGCCAGACCGCTGACCCCGAGCCAACTGGTCAGCATCGCCCGGACGTTGCCGCCGACGTCCTCACCGATCTCGTCGGCCCACCGGCGGGCGTGGAAACGCAACAGGTCATGCATCAGATAGCTGACCCGGCCGTCGGGCGATCGGTCGACCCGCAGCAGATTCTGTTCCAGCAACGCCTCCGCGCCGTCGTCACCGGCTGCGACATCGACAGTCAGCCCGCTGAACTCGCCGACCTCCAGGGTGCCCAGCGTCCGAAACCCGCGTGCCGCGGCAGCACCGAGGGTCGAACAGCTCAGCTGCGCGGTGGAGGAGAACGCGATCTCGCCGAGGGTGAGCTCGTTCAGCGCCCGACTCGGATCGGACAGCCGCCGCGCCAATGCCCGTACGCTCAGGTCGGGACGGCGGACCAGCCGGCCACCGGCGATCCGGATCGCCAACGGATGGCAACCGCACGCATCCGCCAGCAGCAGCCGCTCGGACGGCTCGGCGATCCCGGCCACCCGACCGACCATCTCGGCTGCGTCGTCGATGCTGAGCACGTCGAGGTCGAGCAGCTCGGCGCCGGTCACCTCGGTCAGCCGCCGGCGCGAACTGACCAGTACCGCGGAATCGCCGGTCCCGGGCAGCAGGGGTGTCAGTTGTTCGGCACTGCCGGCGTCGTCGACCACCACCAGCAGCCGCCGGTTCGCCAGTTCCGACCGCAGCAACGCCGCCGCCCGCCCCAACTCCGCCGACGGGTTACTGATGCCCAACGCCGCGAGCACCTCGGTCACCGCGAACGCCGGCGACAGCGGTGTACTGGTGCCACGCAGGTCGAGGTAGATCTGCCCGTCGGGATAGGCCTGGCGGAGCTGGTGCGCCGCGTGCGTCACGAACGCCGTCTTGCCGACTCCGGGTGGGCCGGTGACGATCAACACCGCCGGCCGGTCCTCGGGCCGACGGTTGAACAGCGCGACGGTCTCGGCCAGCTGGTCGTCGCGACCGCTGAAGTCGGCAACGTCCTGGGGCAGCTGAGCAGGCGAATCGGCCCGCCGCTCGTGCCCGCCGGTGAGCATCGGGACGACGGTCAGGCCGGATTCGGTGGGATCGTCGCGGACCTGGCGTTCCAGCTCCTGCAACTCGGGCCCGGGTTCGGTCCCCAGATCATCGGCCAGCAGCTGCCGGGCATCGGCCAGTGACTGGACGGCCTGGGAGACCATGCCGCCGGCCAGGCAGCAGCGCACCAACTGGCACCAGGCGGTCTCGTCATAGGGGTCGGTGTCCAGCCGACCGCGAACCAGCCCCGCAGCCTGCCACGGATCGCCGAATTCGAGGTTCAGCCGTACGGCCAGATCCAGGCATTCGGTGTGCAGCAGCTCCCAGCGCGCGATCTGTGGAGCCCAGGCCGAGCAGATCGGCAGATCCTCGAACGGCGATCCTCGCCACAGCGCCAATGCCTCGTTGATCAACGGCAAGGCGTCCTGTGGTTGCTGCACCGACACCAGATGGCGGGCTTCGGCCAGCAATTCGTCCACCCGGCTGGTGTCCAACAACTGCGGACTGATCGCGATCTGATAGCCACCGTTGCGGGTCTCCACCCGGGATCGCAATCCGGTGGCGGCGATCGCCCGTCGCACCGCTCCGACGTGGTTACGCAGATTGGCCGCAGCCGATTTGGGTGGGCGTTCGTCCCAGAGGTTGTCGGCGATCGTGTCGAAGGCGACGTACCGGTTCGGATGCTGCAGCAGGGTGGCGAGCAGTTGCTGGGCGCGGGTCCCCGGCAGCACGCTTCGAGCGGGCTCGCCGTTGATCAACATCGTGCCGAGCAGCTGAAATTCGAGTACCACTCCCGGACCCCCTCGACTTGCAACGGAGAATAGACGATCGCCAGGCCAGCTAGAACCGTCGCCAGGGGCCGTGGAAGTGAACTTCGGCGGTCACCCAGCTGCCTTGTACCGGGGCCCGGGAGTGGCCAGGGTCAGCGGTTCCGGGCGAGCAGCTCCCGTACCGACTGCACCGCGATCGGGCGCCTGGTGGTGCCGCCGGAACCGGTGATCGTGGTGGCCGCGAACAAGGAGTTGTAGATCGCCTCCTCGGTGGCGTCCAGAGTGGCCCGGAACAGCGGTGACGGATCGGAGCCTTGCTGTGCAGCTGTGCCTGGTCCTGCGGGGATCGGTCGGTCGGTGCGGTCACGACCGGTGGCAAAGGCGATCGCGATGTCGCCGCTGCCGTTGCTGTAGGACGATCCGGTGCGGGCCATCGCAAAGATCGCCCGGGCGCCGATCCGGTCCAAGGTCCGGGTGTCGACCGGTGCATCGGTGCCGACGATGATCATGCAGGAACCATCTCCGGACTCGGTCCGCCGATCGTCGTGCTCCGGGACCAGTTCGGGAGCGATCGGCACACCGTCGATCCGCAGCGAACCGCCGTAGTTGGTCTGCACCAGGACGCCGAGGGTGTGTCCGTCGACGATCCGGGACGAGGTGCCGATGCCGGCCTTCCAGCCGAACGCGACCGTCCCGGTGCCGGCGCCGACCGACCCCTCGGCGACGGGTCCGCCGGTTGCCTCCCGGATAGCCCGGACGACGTGCTGGGCCGTGACGTGTCGGCCGCGGATGTCGTTCAGCGTGCTGTCGTTGGTCTCGCCGACGATGGCGTTGATCGACACCGCTTCCTCGTTGCCCGGCTGGGCCAACGTCCAGTCCAGGATGCCGTCGATGCCCGCGGCGACGCTCAACGTATTGGTCAACACGATCGGTGTCTCGATGCAGCCGAGTTCGTTGACCTGGATCGCGCCGGCGGTCTTGCCGAAACCGTTGCCGACATGGACGGCGCCGGCGACCTTGTCGGCGAACAGGTTGCCGCCGTGCGGAAGCACCGCCGTCACCCCGGTCCGGACGGCGGCGCCCTCGATCAGCGTGACCTGCCCGACGAGGACCCCGGGCACGTCGGTGATCGCGTTCAGCGGGCCGGGAGCAAGATCACCGGGGGCGACACCGAGATCACGGGCCCGATACATGGTTGGCCGGGATGAACTGATCATGGGTCCATCCTCGCCTATTGTTGCGTCCGTCCGGTCGGATTCGACCGAAGACGACGGCCGTCCGGCGAAGGGAAACGATCATGCTCGTGGCGGGTCTGGGGCGCGTTCAACCAGGGCTTCTACAACCTGTTCCTGGGGATCATCGCACTGATCGGCGTCGGGCTGGTGATCGGTGGCCAGCCGGAAGCCGGGGTGGCGCTCTGCCTGGCCGGCACCGGGTCGATGACCGCTGCCGCGCTCGTACTGTTCGTGTCCTCGCCGAGGCTGCGCAGCTCGGCGATCAAACAGGGCACGCTGCCGCTGCTGGCCGTGCTCGGGTTGATCATCGCGCTGCTGATCTGAACGGCGCACCGCTGTCGATCAGAGCGGATGGTGGCCGGTCAACCAGCCGACGATCGTGCGCAGCTCGGAGGTGGTACGACGCCGGTTGCTCGACTCGGACAGATGAGCGGCGTCGATGACCGACTGGATCCAACGGGCCGTGGGGGCGGGACGGAACGGCAGTGACCGCCCCGGCTTGCGGGCCGAACGCCGCAGCAGTGCGGTCAGCGCCCGTCGGATCAGGTCGTCGGTCTCGGTCAGTACGGCTGCCAATTGCGGGTCCCGGTTGACCTGGAGCAGGGCCGCCGATGTCAGACCGGGGGACAGCGGGTCGGCGACCTCGGCGATCAGGTGATCGGTGATCATCTGCACCCCGGCATCCGGATCGGCCTCGGCCGTGGCGGCCGCACTGAGCTCGGTGATCCGGGGCAGGTCGTCGGCGAAGATCGCCCGGAACAGTTCCTGCTTGGTGCCGAAGTAGTGGAACAGTGTGCCGGATCCGATCCCTGCTCGACGGCAGACGGCAGCGGTGCTGGTGCCCTCAACGCCGTTGGCGGCGAACTCGATCGCGGCAGCGGCGACGATCTCCGCCCGCCGGGCGGCATGGACTTCCGGGTTGACGGTACGCATCGGGCTCAATAATAGAGCCACTGCTCTGCTAATATCGAATCATGATCAACACCGTCCGGCAGGCGTGGTGGCGGCGATGGATTCCGGTGGTGGGTCTGATGCTGCTGTCGCCGTTCTGCGCGGAGTATCTGGTCGGCTATCAGGGGGTGATCACCAATCCCGTCGGGATGCTGGTCGCCGTGCTGATGGTGCTGCCGCTCTACGGGGCTCCGGCGGTGATCATCCGCGAGATCACCCGCCGGACCAGGCGCGGCTGGCCGACGATGCTGCTGTTGGCCACGGCCGCAGGACTGATCCAGGCGGGGCTGGTCGACCAGTCCTTGTTCAATCATGACGGCTTCGGGACCGGTGCGATGTCGACCCTGATCCCGGTGATCGACGTCGACGCCGGACAGCTGCTGACCTTCGTCGTCGGCCACATCATCTGGAGCTTCGGCGCACCGATCGCCGTCGTCGAGTCATTGGTTCCTCGCCGCGCAGCCCAACCATGGTTGGGATTCCCGGGCCTGGTGGTGATCTCGGTGAGCTACCTGGCAGGGGCACTCTTCTACTACAACGAACTGGTCGTCAAGGCCGGATTCGTCGCGCACCCGATGCAACTGATCGGCGTTGCGATCGCGGTGCTGTTCGCGATCGTCGCCGCGTTCCGGATCCGCGGCCGCTCGGTCCGGCCCGGTCCGATTCTGGACCCGCTGCTGACCGGCGTAGCGGTGGCGATTCTGGCGACCGGATTCGTTCTGCTGGACGACGTCGCGGGCTGGTTCGGTTTCGTGGCCCGCTGCGCGATCCTGGTCGTCCTCGGTCTCGGGCTGGCCGAGATCGCGAGCAGGCAGGGCTGGGGTCGGGCCCAGGTGCTCGCCGTTGCAGCGGCGGTGCTGTTGGTCTATGCCGGGGTCGCGTTCCTGGTCAACCCCGAGGGCAGACCCGCGTCGGTGCTGTACACCGCCCGCGGAGTGGTCGCCGCCGGCATGGTGCTGCTGCTGGCGTTGGCAGGCCGGCGGGTGGCACGCGCCGACGGTCCGGACCCGCAGGCTGCCACTACGCTGGCGTCATGGCAGAGGCCGACCGACCGATCGAGTTCCGAGCGCTGACCGATTTCAGTGCCGCACTGCATCGCGCCGTCGGCGACTCCGCCGACAACGTGCTGACCTCGCCCTATTCGGTCGCCGCCGCGCTGACGATGGCGCTGTGCGGTGCCCGGGGCCGTACGGCCGACGAACTGTGCACCCTGCTCGGCGTGCCCGACCCGGACGCCGCGGTAGCACTGCTGGGAGCGGCGGAGCGGCAACTCGCCCCGGCGGACTCGGCGCGCAATCCGATCGTCGCGCTGGCCAACGCCCTGTGGGTCCAGGACGGGTTCATGATCGACAAGGACTACCTGCGAACGCTGGCCGACGACATGAGTGCCGAGCCACGGCAGGCGGACTTCGGTGCCGATCCGACGGGGTCCGCGGCTGCGATCAACAGCTGGGTCGGCGAGCGGACCCGCGGCAAGATCACCGAACTGCTCGACGCCTCGATGCTGGACGAGCTGACCCGGCTGGTGTTGGTCAACGCCGCCTACTTCAAGGGCAACTGGCGGCAGCCGTTCCTCGGGCAGACCCGGCCGGAGCCGTTCACCCGGTCCGACGGCGTCGTCGTCGAGGCGCCGATGATGCATCAGCGATTCGACCCGGTCGGCTATCGCCGGACTGAAGACTGGCAGGCGATCCGACTGCCGTTCACCGGCGGGATGGCGATGGCGCTGCTGCTGCCCGAGCCGGACCGTACGCTGCCACGGCTCGTCAGATCGATGGACGGCGAGCTGCTGGCCGGATTGCTCGACGGATTCGACAACGAGCCGGTCGAACTCACCCTGCCCCGGTGGCGGTTCCGGACCCGACGAGAGCTGACCCCGACCTTGCAGGGACTCGGTGTGACGGCCGCCTTCGACCAGGGCGCGGCCGACTTCGGCGGCATCGCCGACGGGCCACTGGTGATCAGCGACGTGATCCACGAGGCGTTCGTCGCGGTCGACGAACAAGGTGCGGAAGCGGCGGCGGCCACCGGCGTCGCCGTCGCGGCTCGGGCCGCCGTCATCCCCCGGGAGGCGCGGACGGTGATCTTCGACCGGCCGTTCCTGTTCGTGATCTTCGAGACGGCCCGCCGGATCCCGCTGTTCATCGGCCAGCTGCAGGACCCGACCGTGCAGTGACCTGGCGGCTAGCCGGTCGCCGCCGGCCGGCGGCCACCACTGCGGGCATAGCTGCCGGCGCCGACCGCGCCGACGATGAAGATCGCCGCACAGAGCGCGATCGCCGGCGGCGTGCCGATCAACGTACCCAGGCCGCTCAGGGTGATGCCGCCTGCGGTCCGCAATCCACTGCCGAACATCCCGAAGACACCGAACACCCGGCCGCGATCGCCCGGCGGGGCCTCCAATTGGACGATGCTCTGACTGATCGACATCGACGCCATGTTGGCCACTCCGCCGATCACCAACATGATCAACGCCAACGGGTAGAAGTGCGTGGTGGCGAACACCAGGGTGGTCGCACCGAAGGCGGCGCTGCCGATCACCGCCCAGGTCAGGTTGGGCTTGATCGCGCCGGTCACCTCGAGCAGGAAGCCGCCGATCACCCCGCCGGCACCGTTGGCGAACAGCAGCACCCCGTACGCCGTCCCGGCCGTCCCGGCGCCGAGGATCCCGGCGAAGATCGGCATCGCAGCATTCAGTGAACCGCCGATCGTGATCGCCGCCAGTCCGGCCAGGATGATCATGCTCACCAACAACCGGTTGGCACGCACATCACGCAGCACCCGGACCGAGTCCAGCAGGGTGATCTTGGGCCGATCGACGCCACCGTCCCGGGTATGACCGGTGTACGGGATCCTGATCATCAACAGCGTCATCGGCAGGTAGAAGACGACGTTGGCCAGGATGCCCCAGGCCGGCCCGAGCCCGAGTAGCAACGCAGAGCCGACCGCCGGGCCGAAGAGCACGCCGAGGCTGCGGAAGGTCGCATTCAGCCGGACTGCGCTGGGCAGGTCCTTGCGTTCGACGAAGTCGTGCAACATCAACTGCTCGGCCGGCCCCCACATGGCTCCGGCCATCCCGTGCAGCACCAACAGGATGCAGGCCTGCCACATCTGCAGCGAGTCTGTCAGGAACAGCACGCCCCACATGATCGAGACGAACATGAACAGACCCTGGGAGATCTGGATCAGCTTGCGACAGTCGTACTTCTCCGCCAGGGTGCCGAACCAGACCGAGAAGAGCAGGAACGGCAACCAGTGGCTGATCACCTGGAAGCCGACGAGAGCGGCCGAATGGAACTCCTGCCACAGCACCCAGTAGGTGATCACGTGTTCGTTGTTGTCGCCCATCATCGACAACCCGGCGGTGAAGAGATACGGCCGGGAATGCTTGTTCCGGAGGGCGACGAAGCGGCGCGGGCGGGCGCTGGCAGGTGCATCGGTCATGGCAGCCATCAACCTAGCATTAAAACGAGACACTGTGACTCGTTATTATGTGTGACATGAGTGACGGCAGATCAGCCGAACGGATCGGCCGACCCCGCAGTGAGCGCGCCCGGGTCGCCGTCTTGCAGGCCGTCGACGACATGCTGGTCGAGCAGGGCTATGCGGCGCTGACCATGAAGGGCATCGCCGAACGCGCCGGGGTCGGCCGGCAGACCGTCTACCGGTGGTGGAACAACAAGGCGGAGATCCTGATGGAGGCCTCGCTGCATGACGCCGAGGACGAACTGATCGCACCGCCGCGGGGTAGTTCGGCGGCCGAGTTGGTCAGCTTCCTCGAGTTGGTCGAACGCTTCCTCACCGTTTCACCCGCCGGCCTGGCCTATCGGTCGTTGTTGGGCGAGGCGCAGAACGACCCCGAGGTGGCCCGACTGGTCGGCGAACGGGATCCGCTGGGGGAGAGTGCCGCCGTTGTCCTCGACCGCCTCCGGGACAGCCTGCCCGGCGTCCCGGACGGCCGAACGGCGGCCGCCGAGTTGGTCGGCCCGGTGCTCTACCGAGTGCTGGTCCAACCCGGCGCCCCGGCCACCGGGCTGATCGCACGGCACGTCGAGCACCTGCTCGGCATCTGGTCCGGACCGGAATCGTGAGGCCAGCAAGGGCCCTGAGCTTGTCGAAGGACCGTGATCTTGCGTTGGCTGAGACAGATGCTTCGACAGGCTCAGGGTCCTCGACAGGCTCAGGGGGCTGATCAGGGGAGGGTGTGACCGGCGGCGGTGAAGAGCCGGTACCACTCCTCGCGGGTCAGCGGGACCTCGGAGCCGGCGGCGGACTCGCGGACCCGTTCGGGCTTGGTGGTGCCGAGCACGACCTGGATGTCGGCCGGGTGCCGGGTGATCCAGGCGACCGCGATCCCGGTCGGGGTGACGTCGTACTTGGTCGCCAGCTCGTCCAGGCAGGTGTTGAGCTCGGCGTAGTGCTCCCGGTCACCGAGGAAGACGCCGTCGAAGAAGCCCTTCTGGAACGGCGACCAGGCCTGCAGCGTGATGTCGTTCAGCCGGCTGTAGTCCAGCAGTCCGTTGTCCCGGGAGACCGACTGCTCCAGGCCGGCCATGTTGGCCGCGATGCCGGCGGCGAACAGCGGCGCGTGGGTGATGCTGAGTTGCACCTGGTTGAACGCCAACGGCTGCCGGACCGATCGCTTCAACAGTTCGATCTGACCCGGAGTGTGGTTGGAGACGCCGAAATGCCGGACCTTTCCATCATCGGCCAGCTTCTGGAACGCCGAGGCCACCTCGTCGGGTTCGACCAGGCTGTCCGGCCGGTGCAGCAGCAGGACATCGAGGTAGTCGGTCCGCAGCGCGGTCAGCGACTCTTCCACGGAGGACAGGATGTGCTCGGCGGAGAAGTCGAAGAAGCCCGATCGGATGCCGACCTTGGACTGGATGACGACCTGCCCGCGGTCGGCGGAGGAGAAGCTGATCGCCTCACCGAACCGACGCTCGCAGGCATGATCGCCGCCGTAGATGTCGGCATGATCGAAGAAGTTGATGCCGGTGTCGCGGGCGGCCCCGACGAGCTCGCGGATCTCGTCGTCGGACATGGACGGGATTCGCATCAGGCCGAGGACGACGTTGGACGCATCAAGGGAGGTGTGTGCGGGATGGAGGATCTTCACGTGATCATCATCCACCCAGCGGTTGGCGTTCTGCACAGCGGATCCGGCGACAGCCGGACGCCGACGGCAGCCAGTAGGCTGCCCAGGCGACTCAGGAAACGACGACCCAAGAACGGGCCCGAACGAGGGCGAGGCAGGAGCACGGCATGGCGGAAGCATCGGGGTCCGGGCAGCCGGAGGCCAAGAATGCCGTCGCCAAGGCGATTGTCGTCCTGCAGGCGTTGCGGCGGATCGCAGACGGGGCCAGCGCCCGGCAGCTGAGTACGCAGATCGGCCTGCCGCGAAGTACCGTCCAACGCTTGCTGAGTACGTTGGCCGAGTCCGGAATGGTGATCCAGGACGCTGCCACCCAGACCTATCGGATCGGGCCACAGGCGTTGTTGATCGGCCTGGGCTATCGACGCGGATTGGATCTGGTGTCGCTGGCTCGGCCGCAACTGCTGCGAGCTCGCGATCAGCTGGGGGAGACCGTCGGGCTGTCGGTCCGGGTCGGCGATTCCCGGGTGTTCATCGACGAGGCGCAGAGTCTGCAGCCGCTCCGGTTCGCCTCCGAACTCGGGCGGCAGTATCCGCTCTGGTCCGGGGCCAGCGGCCGGATCCTGCTGCTCGGGCTGACCTCCGACGAGCTGTCCGAGGTGCTCGCCGACGAGTCGTACCGGGCGGCCGTGTTCCGAGCGGTCGACGTCGATGATCGGTCGGAACTTCTGCAGGCCGCCCGCCGGGACGGCTACGCGGTCGCCCGGAACGAGACCATCGAGAACGTCAGCTCCGTCGCCGTACCGATCCTGGACCCGGCCGGCCGGGTCGCCGCAGCGCTGTCGGTGAGTGGGCCGACGCCGAGACTGGACGACGAGCGGATCGAACGGGCGCGCGCCGTACTCACGGCGGCAGCGACCGAGATCTCCCGGGGGTTGGGATGAGCCCCGGGCGGGCTCCGGTGTGCCGATCCGCCGGTCACAACCTGTCGAGTTGATGACGAACCGCGGCCGTGCTGCGGCTTGTGTCGCCGGTGGCCAACAGGTCGAGCAGTGCGCCACGCAGGACCGCCAACACGGCGCTGCGTTCGGCGGCTCCTGCGGTGCTGTGCCGGTGTTCCTCGCTCTGCCGGGCCGCCAGGATGTCCAACCAGTCGGTCACCGTCTCGGCCGCGAAGCCGCCCCAGGGGCCGTCCGGCTCGATCAGTGATCGTGCATAGGCCTCGGTCCACAGCCGCAGCAACGGACGATGGTCATCGTCGGCAAGCCAGTCCCAGATCGCTTCGGCGGTGGGGCCGATCCCGGCCGATCGGTCAGCGAGCCGGTCGATCCGCTCGAGCAACTCCCGTTCGTCGGCTCGCGCCCGGGCCAGTAACGCGCGGACCAACCCGTCCTTGTTGCCGAACAGGAACATCAGTACGCGTGGGCTCGATCCGATCGCCGTTGCCAGTGGACGCAGCGACAGATCCGCCAGTCCGTGCCGAAGCGTGTAGCGATAGGCGGCGTCGAGCAGCTCGCTCTGCCGGGCCGAGGGTGCAGGAGCCGAAGACATCCCGCCAGAGTAGGCTACTGAAACAGTTGTGTCAGTAGCCCCGGCGTGGACGACGCCCGGAACGAGGGATGACTCATGACGCTGCAAGATGCCGGACGCACGGTGCGGATCCGACCAGCCGATCAGCCGGGTGATCTCGGCTGGGTGGTGATGGCCCACGGCGAGGCCTACCACCGCCAGTTCGACTGGAACGCCGACTTCGAAGCCCTGGTGGCGCGGGTGGTTGCCGATTTCGCTGCCGATCATGATCCGGATCGAGAGGCCGGCTGGATCGCCGAACTCGACGGTCGGCGGGTCGGATCGATCTTCCTGGTCGGTTCGGACGATCCGATGGTGGCAAAGCTCCGGATTCTGCTGGTCACGCCGGACGCCCGCGGGCATCGGATCGGGACGCTCCTGGTCCGGACCTGCCTGCAGTTCGCCCGTCGGGCCGGCTACCGGTCGGTGACACTCTGGACCAACAGTGTGTTGACCGCGGCGCGACGGATCTACCAAGGATTCGGCTTCGAGCTCCGCCAGGAGGACCGCCATCACAGCTTCGGTCACGACCTGGTCGGACAACACTGGGACCTGGTGCTCTGATTCCTCGCCGCGTCCTGCGACCGCTGCCCTGGGGCCGCCATCGCCGGCGTCGTCAGCCGGCCCGGCGACGGGTCAGTCCGGCGGACGGTAGTTCGCCATGGTCGGCCGATGCGCGGAAGGCGTCGATGGCGAGCGCGGCGAACCGTCGAGCCGTCGACTCCCGATCCTGCCGCGGCGTCGCCGACAGCGCCCGGCCGGTCAGCAGCACGACCAGCAGATCCTCGATCACGAAGTCCCGGCGTAGCCCGCCGGAACGTTGCGCCCGCTCGGCCAACTCGGCTAGTTGCCCGAGCAGCAAGCGGCGGTGAGCGGCCAACCCGTCGACCTCGGGGTCGGCCGCCAGGAACGCGTCCACGAAGCCCTGATTACGGGCGTTCAGCACGGTGATGCGCTCGATGATGGAACAGAACCCGCGCCACGGATCGAGATCGTCGCAGCCCTCCTCGACGATTCCGCGGCAGGCCCGCATCTCGTCGGCGAAGGCCTCGTCGACCAGCTGCTGCTTGGCCGGGAACCGGCGATACAGCGTCGCGGGCCCGACCCCGGCGCGGCGGGCGATGGCGCGCATGGTCACGTCGATGCCGCGCTCGGCGAACAACTCCCGTGCCGCCTCGACCACGCGATCGCGGTTCTCCCGGGCATCGACGCGCAGCTTCTGAGTCACCTGGTCGGTCATCGTCTCTCACTTCGCAGAAACGGACGGGGGCGTCCGTTACGTTCACCAGCGTACCCGCCGATCGGCGGCGGGTCGGAGGACGAAATGGGGACGATGGTGCGAGCAGTCGTGATCGAACGGTTCGGCGATCCGAACGGGATGGTGCTCACCGAGGTGCCGACGCCGGTGCCGGCCGGCGGACAGGTGATCATCGAGGTCGAAGCGATCGGGGTCGGTGGTGTCGATGCGGTGATCCGTCGCGGGATCCTCTCCGGCTACGGCTTCACCGAAGGATTGGTGCCGGGCAGTGAGGTGGCCGGTCGGGTGACCGCCGTCGGTCCCGGTGTCGACCGAGGCTGGGTCGATCGACGGGTCTGGGCCTTCACCGGCACCGGCGGTGGCTACGTCGAGCAGGCGGTGGCTCGGATCGAGGACATCACGGTGCTCCCCGACGGGCTGTCCGCGATCGATGCGGTCACGCTCGGCAGTTCGGGTCCGGTCGCGCAGTTCGCGCTGGCCCATGGCCACTTCCGTGCCGGGGAGTCGGTCCTGGTCCGAGGGGCTGCCGGCAGCATCGGCGTGGCGACGGTGCAGCTGGCTGCTCGGGCCGGCGCCTCGGTGGTCGCGGTCACCACGTCGTCGCCGGAGCGCGGCGACCGGTTGCGGAAACTCGGGGCGACACAGCTGCTGGATCGTAGCGGTGCTGCGGCGCGAGGTGCGGATGCGGCGACCGGATTCGACGTGATCATCGACATCGTCGGCGGACCGCAGGTGCCTGACTTTGTCGATCGGCTCGCCCCGAACGGCCGCTTGGTGATCGCGGGTGCCGTTGCCGGGCTGCCGCCGGCTGACTTCGGGACGAGGCTGGTCGGCGTCGGGGCGTTCCAGCAGTCCCGATCGGTGGCGACCTTCAGCCTGAACACGATCCCGGCCTCCGAGGTCGGCCGGGTCCGGGCCCAGCAGTTCGACGCTGCTGCGGTCGGCGAGCTGACCTCCGTCGTGCAGGATGTGCTGCCACTGGACCGAGCCGCCGACGCGCACCACAGGATGGACGGCGGCACGGTGTTCGGGCGGATCGTGCTGACTCCCTGACGGCGTCCCTCTTGATCATCCGTCGGAGTCGTGACAGCATCGGGCTCTGAAACGGGACAGTGTCCCGTCAAATGGGACAGGCGACGTGGCCGGAACCCGGAGAAGGGTGCGATGACCGAACAGCACGGACAAGAGCTGGAGCAACGCGGCCGAGAAGCGGGGCTGCGGTCGGCCGGCATGCGTGATCGGACGGCTCGCAATGCGGTGGTCGCGAGCGTGATCGGCTCGGTCATCGAGTGGTACGACTTCTTCCTGTACGCGACCATGGCCGCGCTGGTGTTCAACAAGGAGTTCTTCCCCGAGTTCGATCCGCTGATCGGCAGCCTGATCGCCTTCGCCACGTTTGCCGCCGGATTCATCACCCGGCCGATCGGCGGTTTGATCTTCGGTCACTTCGGTGACCGGCTCGGGCGGAAGAAGATCTTGATCCTGACCATGTTGATCATGGGCGGATCGTCCTTCCTGATGGGTGTGCTGCCGACCTATGCCGCGATCGGCACTGCCGCGCCGGTGCTGTTGCTGATCCTGCGGATGCTGCAGGGGATCGGGCTCGGCGGCGAGTGGGGCGGAGCGGCGATTCTCACCTTCGAGCACGCACCAGCCGGCCGGCGCGGCCGGATGAGCAGCTGGCCGCAGACCGGTGTCCCGCTCGGTCTGTTACTGTCCACCGTCGCAGTCAACCTGGTCTCCCTCGGCGGGGACGGTGCACTGGTCGCCTGGACCTGGCGGATCCCGTTCCTGTTCAGCGCGGTGCTGGTGCTGCTCGGCCTGTTCCTGCGGCTCCGGGTCGCCGAACCGGCCAGCTTCAGCGCGCTGGTCGCCACCGATCAGCGGGCCCGAGTGCCGCTGCTGGACGTGCTGCGCTACTACCCGAAGCAGATCCTGATCGGTGCCGGCGCCCGATTCAGTGAGAGCATCACCTTCAACGTCTACAACGCATTCATCCTGACCTACACCACGACGATCCTCGGACTACCGAAGTCGTACGCCCTGAACGGGCTGCTGATCGCTTCGGTGCTCGGCTTCGTGATCATCCCGGCGACCGGCCGGCTCTCGGACCGGATCGGCCGACGGCCGGTCTTCGGTCTCGGCGCGCTGATCGCGTTGGTCACCGCCTTTCCGGTGTTCGCACTCTTCGACAGCAAGATGATGATCTTGATCTGGGTGGCGATCATCGTCGGCTGGGCGCTCGGCGCCTGCACGATGTTCGGTCCGGAGGCGGCGTTCTTCGCCGAGCTGTTCCCGGCCCGGGTGCGTTACACCGGCATGTCGGTGGTCTATCAACTCGGCGTGTTGCCGTCGGGTGCGATCGCGCCGGCGCTCTGCATCTGGCTGGTCGGTCGGTTCGGCGGATCCTGGCCGGTGGCGGTCTACGTGATGGTCGCCGCCGTGATCGCGCTCGTCGCTGTGCTGCTGGCCCGCGAGACGGCCCACGACGACGTCGACGCCGACCTGATCACGGCCGCCGAAGACTGACCCGACATCCGAACCGACAACCACCAGGAGCAAACGAACAGATGACCGTCGCCGACCAAGATCACCGTCGGGCCCAGCAGGATCAGGCCCAGCAGCAGGGACAGGCCAGGAGGCAGGGACAGCACCGTCCGAATGTCGTGATCATCCTCGCCGACGACATGGGCTACTCCGACATCGGCTGCTACGGCGGAGAGATCGACACCCCACACCTGGACGCGCTGGCGGCCCGCGGCGCTCGACTCACCCAGTTCTACAACACCGCCCGGTGCAGCCCGAGCAGAGCGTCACTGATGACCGGCCTGCATCCGCACCAGACCGGTATCGGGATCCTCAACTACGACGATGCCCCGGACGGCTATCCCGGGACCCTGAACGACTCCTGCGTGACGATCGCCGAAGCACTGCGATCGGGCGGCTATCGCAGCTATCTGTCCGGCAAGTGGCACCTGGCCAGCGACATCCACCAGCCGTCGGACAGTTGGCCGACCCGCCGCGGGTTCGACGGCTTCTACGGCACCCTGGAGGGCGCCGGCAGCTTCTTCCAGCCGCGGACCCTGACCCGGGACGAGACCAATGTCGAGTCCGAGACCGAAGACCCGGACTTCTACTACACCGACACGATCTCGACCGAGGCTGTCGACTTCCTGCGTCGGCACCATGATCAACACGCCGACGACCCGTTCTTCCTCTACGTCGGCTACACCGCCCCGCACTGGCCGCTGCATGCGCCCGCCGAGGACATCGAGCGGTATCGCGGTCGGTTCGCCGCCGGCTGGGACCGGCTGCGTGAGGAGCGTCTGCAGCGGATGATCGACGACGGCCTGATCTCGGCGGACTGGCCGCTGACCGACCGGGACCCGCGGGTGCCGGCCTGGGACGAGATCGATGATCAGGAATGGCAGGCCCGCCGGATGGAGGTGTACGCCGCCCAGATCGACCGGATGGACTCCGGGGTCGGGGTGATCATGGCCGAGTTGGAGGCGCAGGGCGTGGTCGACGACACGATCGTGATCTTCCTGTCCGACAACGGCGGCTGTGCCGAGGAGATGCCGATCGAGACCGCGCAGGAGTTCGTCACCACCTACGTCACCTTCGACGCCGAGACCCGGGACGGCCGGCCGGTCCGGCCGGGCAACGACCCGTCCATCGTCCCCGGCGGTGAGGACAGCTACGCGACCTATGGACGGTCCTGGGCCAACGTGTCCAACACCCCGTTCCGGGAATACAAGCATTGGATCCACGAAGGCGGGATCGCCGCGCCGTTCATCGTGCAGTGGCCGGCACGGGTGCAGCCCGGGGTGCTGCGCCGGCAGCCGCATCAACTCACCGACGTGCTGGCAACCCTGCTGGACGCCGCCGGCCTGCAGTATCCGGAGCGGTACGACAACCGGCCGATCCTGCCGGCCGAGGGGGTCAGCATGCTGCCGACCTTGATCGACGACGCCACCGATCCCGAACGTGTCCTCTATTGGGAGCACGAAGGCAACTGCGGCGTCCGCCGGGGGGACTGGAAGTTGGTCCGCAAACACGGCCGGTCCTGGGAGTTGTACGACATGATCACCGATCGCACCGAATTGCACGACCGGGCGACCGAACGGCCCGAGCTGGTGACAGAGTTGGCCGCGAGCTATCAGGCCTGGGCGGAGCGTTGTGGGGTGATCCCACGCGAGCACGTGCTGGAGCTCTACCGCCGCCGAGGATCCGGCCTGCCGTCGGAGTGATCTGCTCCCGCCATCAGCACGGCGACCGCCGGCAGATCCGGTTTCGCCCAGTCCAGGTCGAGCAGGTCCGCGACCGGCTGCCAGCGCAATTGATCGTGATCGGTACTGGTTGACGGCGCGGGGTGATGATCACCGATCAGGTAGCAGGCGAGATCGATCGTGTGTGCACCGACCCGCGTTGTCGATCGGTCGAGCAGCCGACCGATCCGTGCGGCGACGGCGAGTTCCTCGAAGAGCTCACGGCGCAACGCCTGCTCCGGGGTCTCGGAGTTGTCGATCTTGCCGCCGGGAAACTCCCAGTGCCCGGCCGCCGACCGTCCGGCGGCACGGCGACAGGCCAGCACCCGGTCGTCGCAGACGAAGACGCCGGCGACGACACGCAGTCGATCATGCTCGTCGGTCAGCGGATGTTCCTCCTGATCTTGCGGCAGTTCTCTGATCTTTCTGGTCGTTTCTTCTGTGCTGTCGATGATCATTGATCCGACAATCAGTAACGGTGTTGCATATCAGTTGCATCCCAGTCGGTGGACACGCCGTCGACCGTGACCGTTTACAAGATCAGTTGTGATCATGGCAACAATCTACGCCTGAGGTTGTTGTTTGGACCTGGTGATCATCTGGGCAGGTGGGTTGCAAGATCGTCAAGAAGTCAAGCGGCCTATGGCGCCATGACACCATGATCTGCTCTACTGCCCACAGGCAGTGCCTACACAAGTCGTTGTCCGGCGTGCTGGTTGCTTGATCGGGGCGAGTCTCGCGCCTGCCGGACAACCAAGACGTAAGGAGACGGTCTCACATGAACATCGGAAAGGCCCTGGTCAACGGGCTCTCGGATGGGCTATCGACCTTCGCGACCTTCATCCCGAAGTTGCTCGGTTTCCTGCTGATCCTGCTGATCGGCTATCTGATCGCCAAGGGGCTGACCAAGGCCCTGCAATTCCTGCTGTCCAAGATCGGCTTCGACAACCTGCTGCAGAAGGCCGGTCTGGCGAATCTGACCAAGAAGATCAACTTCGATGTCGGCGGGCTGATCATCAAGCTCGTTTTCTACTTCATCATGTTGATCGTCCTGCAGTTCGCGTTCTCGGCCTTCGGCCCGAACCCGGTGGCCGATCTGCTGAATCAGATCGTGTCGTTCCTGCCCCGGATCATCGTCGCGATCATTCTGGTGATCATCGCGGCGACCATCGCCAAGGTCGTCAAGGACCTGGTGTTGTCGGTGCTCGCCGGGCGTGACTTCGCCAACGTGGTCGGCACGGCCTGCTACGTGGTCATCCTCGCCCTCGGCATCATCGCCGCGACGAACCAGATCGGCATCGGCGCCATCATCACCGGCCCGATCCTGATCTTCGTTCTGGCCACTGTCGGCGGCATCCTGGTCGTCGGACTCGGCGGCGGTCTGATCAAGCCCGCGCAGAGCCGGTGGGAAGGTCGACTCGCCGACCTGGACGCCAAGCTCGCCGAACAGCCTGCCGGCCAGCAGGTCGGTGGCGAGGCTCAGCAGCCCCAGCATCAGGTCCCGCCGACCGACAACGGTCCCGGATTCCCGACCAGCCAGGCCTGACGCGACACCGCGGAGCACCCCACACATCCGCTGACCCGTCAGTTTCTCCCCGACACGCCGGGCGTGTCGGGGAGAAACTGGCGGGTCAGCGGGTTGGGGTCAGGGCTGGCGCGGAGTCGTCGCCGGAGACGATGGCGGGCTCGACGGTGTGCTGCAACACGACGGTGCGTTGCGGTTCGTCGTCGCCGTCGATCCGCTGGATCAGCAGCTTGGCCGCCGTTTCGCCCATCTCCCGGGCGGGCAGTCGGACAACGGTGACCGCTCGCGGCGACATCGTCGTGAACGGGAGGCTGCCGACGACCGCGACGCCGATCGCCGGTGGCGCCAGACGGCGTTCGTTCAACAACTGCAGGATCCCCACGCCCATCAGATTGTTCGCAGCCACGACGGCATCGGGCGGCTCCGGCAGTGTCAGCAATCGTTCCATGGCATCGCGGCCGCCGTCGACCCGGAAGGTCGAATGACACAGCAGCTGGGGGTCCGGATCCTTCCCCGTGGTGGACCGGACCGCCTCGCGCCAGCCCTCGACCCGCTCGACGGCCGTCTCGACCGCTGCCGGACCGGTGACGCAGGCGATCCGTCGGAATCCCTGCTCCAGCAGGTGATCGGTGGCATTCCGACAGGCTTCGCGGTTGGCCATCGTGACGCCGTCGACGGCAAAGGTCGACGTCCGGTCGACCGCGACGATGGCCCGGCCCGCCTCCAGGACGGGGGAGAGATCGGTCCGTTCGGACGCCGGCGCGATGATCACACCGGCCATGTGCTCGGCCAGCGCGATCTGCAGGAATCCGGACTCATGATCGCCGCGCTCGTCGGTGTTACAGAGCACCACCGAATAACCCGATTCGCGGGCCACATCGCCGACGCCGCGGGCCATCTCGGTGTAGTAGGGATTGCCGATATCGGGGATGATCAACGCGATCACCTCCGAGTTGCGACGGCGCAGCGTGCGGGCCGCGCGATTCGGCGTGAACGCCAGATCGGCGGCTGCCCGGCGTACTCGCTCGGTCTTGTCCGCCGACACCCGGGCTCCGTTGAAGACCCGGGACACGGTTGCCGGGGAGACACCTGCCCGCGCGGCGACCTCGTAGATCGTTGCCATCGGTGCACCTCCGAACGTGTGAGCATGAACCTTACTGCCGCCGACGCTCCGGCAGGCGCGCTGCCTGAGATCCGGAATCCGAACGACCGATCGTGGTCGGTCGGCGACCCGCCGCGGCCAGCCGGCCGACGGCGGTCCGAAGCCGTTGCGGCGACTGGTTGGCGTAGCTGATCACCAACCCTGGGCGCCCGGGGCGGATCCGGTGCGTGCTCAGCGGCTGGACCTGGACGCCGTGATCGGCGGCGCGCCGGGCGAACTCCTGATCGTCGACGTCGTCGTCGAACAGGACGACCAGGTAGATGCCGGCAGCGATCCCGGTGACCCGGCAACCGGGGAACCGTTCGGTCAACGCCGCGACCAACGCGTCACGCCGGCCCCGATGTCTGGTCCGCATCGAACGGAGGTGGCGGGCCAAGGCGCCGCTGCGGAGCAGTTCGGTCAGCACCAGCTGAGGTAGTGCGGGGGCGCCGAGGTCGAGCGCCCAGCGGCGCTCGACGATCGGCCCGACGAGGCGCTCGGGGGCCGCCAGCCATCCCAGTCGGAGCGCCGGGGCCAGGGTCTTGGACAGGCTGGAGGCGTAGCCGATCCGCTCCGGCGCCAGCGGCTGCATCGCCCGCACCGGGGCCCGGTCGTAGCGGTATTCGGCGTCGTAGTCGTCCTCGATGATCAGTGCGTCGCGATCCGCTGCCCAGGAGACCAGCCGGCGACGACGGTCGGCCGACAACACCACTCCGGTCGGGTAGTGATGGGCTGGGGTGAGCACGACCGCGTCGGAATCGGTCCGTTCCAGCGCTTCGACGTCGAGTCCGTCGGCGTCGACCGGGACCGGAACCGTCCGACAGCCCCAGTGCTGGAGGATCCGACGATTGCCCTCGGCGCCGGGGTCCTCGATCGCGACGACCGGACCGCCGTTCGAACCGAGCACCTGATACAGCAGGCTCAGCGCACCGGTCACGCCGCCGGTGATCACGATCCGATCCGGAGACGTCGTCACGCCTCGGGACCGGGCCAACCAACCCGCGAGTTCGGCCCGGAGCTCCGGTACGCCCTGCGCCGGGGCGTAGCCCAGTTGCCGGCTGTCGGCGCGCTCCAGCACCGCTTGTTCGGCACGCAGCCATGCCGTCCTGGGAAACGCAGACAGGTCCGGGACGCCGGAGATCAGGTCGATCACGTCGGGGTCGGAATCGGGGCCGGTTCCCCGGCCGGGTCCGGTGGCGCCGGCCGCTGTTGTCGCGTCGATCTCCGCGGCAGGTGCCGAGCGGGCAGCGACACTGGTCCCGCCGCCGCGGTTGGTGACCAGCAGCCCTTCCTCGATCAACCGTTGGTAGGCCTCTGTGACCGTGCCGCGGGCGAAGCCCAGCTCGGCGGCCAGCTCGCGGGTGGCCGGCAGTCGGGCGCCGACCGGGAGCGCCTCGCCGGTCGCCGCCCGAAGCCGATCAGCGAGCCAGTCGGTGCGGCGACCGCGAGGGATACCGGCCGGATCCAGCTGCAGGAAGTCCGAGCCACCGGTCATGCACGCCAGCCTGCCACGAACCGGCACCCGCAGCAGCGAGTTTGGACCGATTGAATGCGCCAGGTTTGGCTCTGTGCACTGGTCCAAGATCCGGTGATGGTGGAGTCCATGAGTTCAGATACGTCGATCGGGTCGCCGTCCCGCGGCCGGCTGCTCGGGCCGGAGCGCCGAGCCGGCGACGCCTCCGACCCGAGCCCCGTGGCCAGCCTGCTGCCCGGGATCGTGGCGATGGTGTTGCTGGGCAGCAGTGTTGCGGTGATCGGTGGCATCCACGGTCAGCCGACGTTCTGGGTGCAGGCCTGGCGCTATGCGGCCGCGGCGGCGACCATCGCGCTGATCAGTCGGCTGACCGGGCGACGGCTGGTGCTGCCGCGTCCGACCGAACTGCCGTTCGTGATCGCCGGTGCCGGCCTCGGGCTGGTGGGCTTCAACCTGGCGCTGATCGTCGGCAGCAGGCACGCCGAACCGGCCGTGCTCGGGGCCGCGGTGTCCTGCATCCCGATCGTGCTGGCAGTCGCCGGCCCGTTGACCCGAGGTGGTCGGCCGTCCGGGCGGCTGGTCGCCGGTGCCGTCGTCGTCGCGGCGGGTGCGGTGTTGGTCTCGGGGTGGGGCCGGACCGACGCGATCGGGCTGCTGGCAGCCGCCGTGCTGATCGCCCTGGAGGCGGGATTCACCCTGGTCGGCGCGCCGGTGCTGCCGCGGTTGGGTGCCTGGAGCTTCTCAGCGGGGACCTGCGCGGTGGCTGCGCTGAGCTTCGGGGCGATCGCCGCGGTCACCGAGCCGTCCCGACTGATCGAACTCCGGCAGCCCGGTCCGATCCTGTCGATCGTCTATCTCGGCGTGATCGCCACCGCCATCTCGTTCGTGCTCTGGTTCGGCTGCGTGCAGCGGATCGGTGCCGGGTCGGCCGGGCTGGCGTCGGGTGTCGCAGCGCCGGCGTCGGCGCTGATCGGGATCGTCGTCGGTGGCCCGATTCCCGGCCCGGCAGCCTGGGCCGGGATGGTGTTGATCATGGTCGGGCTGCTGGTCGCTCACCGTACGGCCGGTCGCCGGCGGTCCGGACGGATGCCGGTCGGGCAGAAACCGACCGGGCCGATGTCGGCGGGGCGGCAGCGGTGATGTCGACCTTCGGCCACGAGCCGGCCGTCTGGCAACGCTTCCCGGCCCTCGCGGTCGGTGTGCTGTGGGCCGCTGGCGTCAGCGGTCACCCGGGCACCGACTCCGATTTCGAGGCCGAGCTGGCGCGGATCGTCCGGGACGGCGAGGTGGCGGCCGCGGGTCGGTTGTCCCGCAGCGCCAACCACAGCGAGTCCGGTCTGACGTCGATCGCCGCCTGGCGACGGGTCTATGCCGACCTCGGCTACAAACCGACCCAGTACCGCTGTGCGGCGGAGTCGCTGTTGCGGCGAATCCGTCAGCAGGGGACGCTGCCTCGGGTGCACCCGCTGGTCGACGTCTGCAATGCCGCGTCCGCAGCCCATGCGATTCCGGTCGCGGTTCTCGACCGGGACCGGATCGTCGGTGACCTGAGGGTCGGGTTCGCGACCGGCGCCGAGCGGTACCGCACGTTCGACGGCACCGAGGAACGTCCACGCCCGGGGGAGGTCATCTACCGCGACAGCGCGGGCAGTGCGCACGCCCGACGGTGGGTCAACCGGCAGAGTGCGACCTCCGCGGTCGGCCCGGGAACCGGTGCAGTGCTGATCGTCGCCGAGGCCGTGCATGCCTCGGCCGCGGCCGACGTCGGCAAACTGATCATGGAACTGAGGACGCAGCTCGAACTGCTCTGGGCGACGGACTGCGCCGTCGCCCTGCCGACCGCAAACGATCCGATTGTGCAGCTGAATGCTGGCGGATTTATACCCTAGGGGGGTATAGTTCCCGGCATGACGACGACCTCGACCGAGCGATCGGACACCGACAGCCGGGTGCTGGACATCGGTGGGATGACCTGCGCCTCGTGCGTGACGCGGGTGGAGAAGGCGCTGCGCAGGGTCGACGGCGTCGACGACGCGTCGGTCAATCTGGCCAACGAGACAGCGACCGTACGCTTCGGGTCCGGCGCGGTCCGGGTCGAGGACCTGGTCGGCGCCGTGGCACGAGCCGGCTACACCTCGACGCCGCGCCCGCTGCCCGCCGTCGAAGCGGCCACGGCGGCGCCGTCCGAGCACGCAGACGACGAGGACCCGGCCGACGCCACGGACCCCGAACTGGCCCGGCTGAAGCGCCGCTGGGTCGTCGCGCTGGCCACCGCGCTGGTGATGATGGTCGCGATGTACGTGCCGATCTACCCCGACACCATGGACTGGCTGATGCCGGTGCTGCTGGTGGTCGCGACCGTCGTCCAGTTCTGGGCCGGCGCCGACATCTATCGGTCCGCACTGCTCGCGGCCCGGCACCGGAGCACGACGATGAACACGCTCGTCGCGCTGGGCACGTCGGTGGCCTACGGCTACAGCGCCTTCGTCACGCTCTGGCCGGCGGCGGCCGAGCGCTGGGGACTGCCGTTGCACGTCTACTTCGAGACAGCGCTGGCGATCGTCGGCTTCGTCCTGCTCGGCCGGTGGTTGGAGCGTCGCGCCCGACACCGTACGGTCTCGGCGATCAGCGAACTGATGGGCCTGGCTCCGAAAACCGCCCGGGTGATCCGGGACGGGGGCGAGGTCGACATCGCGATCGATCAGGTCGTCACCGGCGACCGGATCCGGGTCCGGCCGGGAGAGAAGGTGCCGGTCGACGGCGTGGTCGCCGAGGGCGGCTCGACGGTCGAGGAGTCGATGATCACCGGCGAGAGCGCTCCGGTGACCAAGCGGGTCGGCGATCAGGTGATCGGCGCCACCCTGAACCGCACCGGGACGATGATCGTCACCGCCACCGCCGTAGGCACCGAAAGCACCCTGAGCAAGATCGTCCAGCTGGTGGAGCAGGCCCAGGGATCCAAACCACCGCTGCAAAAGCTGGCCGACCGGATCTCGGCGATCTTCGTACCGGTGGTGTTGATCATCGCGGCGGCGACCTTCGCGGCCTGGATGATCTTCGGCCCGGCCGAGGACCGGCTGACGTTGGCGATCACCACCACGGTCGCCGTGTTGATCATCGCCTGCCCGTGCGCGCTCGGGTTGGCCACTCCGACCGCGGTGATGGTCGGCACCGGACGGGCCGCCGAACTGGGCATGTTGATCAGCAGCAGCGAGGCGCTGCAGACCGCGCACCGGGTGACGACGGTGGTGCTGGACAAGACCGGGACGATCACCCAGGGCCGGCCGGCGGTGACGGCGATCCGTGCCGTCGGCAACCGGTCCGTGGACGAGTTGTTGGCCCTGGTCGCTGCCGTCGAGACCGGTAGTGAGCATCCGCTGGCCGAGGCGGTGGTCGAGTCCGCTCGCACCCGCGGGCTGTCGATCGGCACCGCGACCGACTTCTCCGCCGTTCCCGGGCAGGGCGCTCGGGCCACCGTCGGTGGTCACCTGGTCCAGGTCGGCAATCGGACGATGATGGTCGCAGCCGGTATCGACAGCGCGGGATTCGGTGGTGCGGGCCCATCCGCCGACGAGCTGGCAGCCGACGGCCAGACGCCGATCTTCGTCGCGATCGACGGTGAACCGGCCGGACTGATCGGGGTCGCCGATCCGGTCAAGGAGGAATCGGTCGCAGCGATCAGCCAGCTGAAGGCCCTCGGGCTGGAGGTCTGGATGATCACCGGTGACACCACCCGGACCGCACGGGCGGTCGCCGACCGGGTCGGCATCGACAACGTGCTGGCCGAGGTGTTGCCGGCGGACAAGGCCGGTCGGGTCGCCGAGTTGCAGGCCGACGGCGCCGTCGTCGCCATGGTGGGCGACGGCATCAACGACGCACCGGCGTTGGCGACCGCCGACCTCGGGATCGCGATCGGGACCGGCACCGACGTCGCGATCGCCGCTTCCGACATCACCCTGCTCGGCGGCGACCTGCGCGGCATCGTCGCGGCGATCGGCCTGTCCCGCCGTACCGTGACCACCATCAAGCAGGGACTCGGCTGGGCCTTCGGCTACAACCTGCTGCTGATCCCGGTCGCCGCCGGTGCGCTGTTCTTCGCCGGTGGACTGTTGCTGGACCCGGTGCTGGCCTCGGCCGCGATGGCGATGAGTTCGGTGTCGGTGGTGACCAACGCGCTGCGGCTGCGCCGGTTCCGCCGTCCCCGCACCGCCGCCGAGGTCGCGCACCCACCGCTGCGGACCAGGATCGGCGGGTACGCCTATCTGGTCGTCGTCGCGCTGCTGGCGTTGGCGATCGGGACTGGTTTCACCATCGCCAGCCGCAGCGAGCCCGCCCAACGGGGGATGAACGGGATCCTCGCCTGGAGTCAGGGGATGGGGATGCCGATGCGACCCGCCATGAGCGTGATGGAGGCCACCGACACACCACCGGTGTCCGCGCACGACGCGGGGGTCGACATCGCGATCAGCGGCGCCGAGACCGTGCGTGCGGGGGTGCCGACGACCTTGACGATCCGGTTGACCGACGAAACGACCGGTGAGCCGATGACCGATCTGGTCCGCAGCCATCAGGTGTGGACCCACCTGATCGTCACCCGGACCGATCTCGGCAGCTTCGCCCACCTGCATCCCGAACCGACCGGCCGACCCGGCGAGCTCAGTGTCCGCGCCACCTTCCCGACCGGGGGCCGCTACGACCTCCGCACCGAATTCCGCCGGCAGGGCCGGATGGCCGACGTCGCGGACCGTCAGGTGATCACCGTGGCCGGGGCCCCCGGCGCCGCCGCAGATCCGATCAACGGTGAGGTCCGGACGGCGACCGTTCATGGCGTCACCGTACGGCTCGACGGCGCAGCGAAGGCCGGCGAGACCAGTGACTTCAGCCTGCACTTCAGTGACAAGGACGGGCGACCGGTCGACGGACTGAAGCCCTATCTCAGTGCGGCCGGTCACGTCGTGATGATCAAGTCCGACGACAGCTGGTTCGCCCATCAGCACGCCGAGACCACCGACGCCGACGGTCGGCCGAAGTTCGCCCTGCCGGGCAGCACCTTCGGACCCGACCTCGATCTGCACGCCGATTTCGCCACCGCCGGGAGCTATCGGCTGTGGGCGCAGTTCGCGCTGCCGGACGGCACCGAGATCACTGCGCCGTTCGTCGTCCACGCGTCCTGAACCGGGGACCGGGGTAGCGGCAGCGGTGATGAGGCGGTAGCGTCGCGAGCGGTGTGCCGGGAAGTCTGGTCGGCGAAACGGATCGTCGACCGCTGGAGGCCACCCTGATGCCCACCGCAACCTTTGCCCGCTCCCGCCGCCGGCTGTTCCTGCGCCACGCCCACCCGATCAGCGCCTGGACCCGGTGGGCGACGACGCCGGCCGTCCTGGTGCCCCTGTGGCGGCGACGGTGGTCTGCCGCGATACCGGTCGCCGCGTGGATGGCGATCAACCCGATCGTCACCCCGCCGGTCACCGATGATCATGCGTTCGCCACCCGGGCGATGCTCGGTGAGGAGGAGTGGACAACCGATCCGCGAGCGGACCGCGGATTGATCGCGCTGAACGTGGTGGGCTCGGCCTGCCTCGCGGCTGCCGGGCTGGCGGCCTGGCGTCGGCGACGGCTGCCGATGACCGTCGGTGTCGCCGGATCGATGATCATCACCCTGCTGAGTTGGCGCGGCTACGCGCAGTTGTACGACCGCGGTGACCGTTCAGCGTTGCCGCTACCGACCGAGTGAAGCCGCGCCGACCGAACGAGCAGGAGACAGCATGCGAGCAACCGATATCAGGATCGCGATCCCGATGGTGGACCGGCAGCTCTCGGTAGCCGAAGCCAGCCGGGTGATCGCCGACAGTGGCAAGACCGGTGTCGTGGTCAGCGACGGGTCCGGTGAACCGATCGGAGTGATCACCGCGCTGGACGTGCTCCGGCTCGCCCTGCCCGACTACCTGGTCGACGACTCGTCACTGGCCGCAACACTGGACGAGGCGGCGATCGAAGAGATGATCGCCCCGTTGCGGGCGAAGTCGCTGGCCGAGGTGATCGGCGATCAAGCGGTCACCGTGCACGACGTGCCGACGGTCGATGCCGACGCCACCATGCTGGAGATCGCCGCGATCCTGGTGTCGGCCGGCTGCCCGGTCGCCGTGATCAGCGACAGCGTCAACGACGACCGGCGGTTCGTCACCCTGGCCGCAGTGCTGCAGTCGGTGTTGACGATCGGCCCGGAGAGCAGCGGCCCCGAGTCCACTGACCCCGAGACCACTGGACCGAATACCGTCGGACGGGACGGTGCCTCCGCGTGACGGTCCAGATCGTCGTCGCGCTGCTGGTCTTCGTCGCGGTCTACGTCTTCATCGCCACCGAGAAGCTGCCCCGAGTGATGGTCACCTCGATCGGCGCCGCGGTGATGGTGATCATCGGCGCCACCGACAGCCGGCACGCCTTCTTCTCCGAGGAAACCGGCATCGACTGGAACGTTATCTTCCTGCTGCTCGGCATGATGATCATCGTCGGGATCCTGCGCCAGACCGGGATCTTCGAGTTCCTCGCGATCTGGGCGGCGAAGCGGGCCGGCGGCAGACCGTTCCTGATCATGGCGATGCTGATCGTGATCACGGCCGTGCTGTCGGCGTTCCTGGACAACGTCACCACCGTGTTGCTGGTGGTGCCGGTCACCATCCTGGTCTGCCATCGGCTCGGGGTGCCGCCGATCCCGTACCTGATCGCCGAGGTGATGGCCAGCAACATCGGTGGTGCGGCGACGTTGATCGGCGACCCGCCGAACATCATCATCGCCAGCCGTGGAGGCCTGTCCTTCAACGACTTCCTGATCAACATGGCCCCGATCGTCGTCGTCCTGATCATCGTTCTGATCGTTCTCTGTCGGCTGATGTTCCGGTCCGCCTTCGCCTACAACAGCGAGCGTGCGGCCAAGGTGATGGCCTTGAACGAACGCGAGGCGCTGCGAGACCGGCCCCTGTTGATCAAGTCGCTGGTCGTCGTCGGTCTGGTGTTGACCGCTTTCGTGCTGCACTCGGTGATCGAGGTGGACGTCTCGGTGATCGCTCTGCTCGGCGCGGGCCTGCTGATGCTGCTCAGCCGGCTGGGCGCCGCCAAGACCTTCGGCGACGTGGAGTGGGAGACGCTGGTGTTCTTCGCCGGCCTCTTCGTGATGGTCGGATCGCTGGTCAACCTCGGCATCATCGAGGCCGTCGGCAAGGCTGCGACGCAGGCGCTGCACGGTCACTACCTGGCCGGTGGGTTGTCGCTGCTGGTCGGGTCGGCCGTGCTCTCCGGGATCATCGACAACATCCCGTACGTGACGACGATGGCGCCGCTGACCGTGGACCTGGTGAACAGCGGCGGTGACCCGGCCAAACCGTTGTGGTGGGCGCTCGCGCTGGGCGCCGACCTCGGCGGCAACGCAACGGCGATCGGCGCCAGTGCCAATGTGGTGACGATCGGCATCGCCCGCCGCAACGACATCGACATCAGCTTCTGGACCTTCACCAAATACGGCCTGATCGTCACCGGGGTCACCGTCGCGCTGTGTGTGCCGTACCTGTGGCTGCGGTACTTCCTGTGACCCGCGTGACAGGATGCCGCGGGGACGAGGCAGACTGGTACCTGCAGGGTGCCCGGCCTGCTGACCAGTGAAGTGTCCACCACGACCGTCCCCGGCCGTGGTGGAGTGAGCAGGATGCGCTGAGCGTCGCGAAAGGGGCATGCGATGACGTCGGTACCACCGACCGTCGACCACACCGACACCGATGGCACCGGTGATGATCGTGATCGGATGGAACGCGATCTGGCCGCCGAATTGAACGGCGTCGGCCGATTGGGCGTTGCGTTCTCCGGCGGTGTCGACTCCTCGGTGTTGTTGGCCGCCGCGGTCCGTGCTCTCGGCCCGGACCGGGTGGTCGCGATCCTCGGCGTGTCACCCAGCCTGGCCACCGCCGAACGGGCCGCCGCCCACGAGGTCGCCCGGTTCATCGGCGCCCCGGTGGTCGAGGTGGACACCCACGAGGGTGACCGGCCGGAGTATCGCGCCAACGGGGCGGACCGCTGCTACTTCTGCAAGGACGAACTGTTCACCCGGATCGACGACGAACTGGTCGCCGAACACCGCCTGGACGCCGTCGCCTACGGGGAGAACGCCGACGACGCCCGCCGACCGGACCGGCCCGGAGCCAACGCCGCCAGCCAGCATCGGGTGCTGCGTCCGCTGGCCGCGGCCGGGCTGGACAAACGTGCCGTGCGGAGCTTGGCCCGCGCCTGGCAGTTGCCCTCGGCCGACAAACCCGCCGCTCCCTGCCTGGCGTCCCGGATCCCGCACCACCAGGAAGTCACCCCGGAGAAGCTGCAGCAGATCGACCAGGCCGAGGCCGCGTTGCGCGAGCTCGGCTTCGCCGACTTCCGGGTCCGTCATCACGGCGAGATCGCGCGGATCGAACTGCCTGCCGAGGAGTTGGTCCGGGCGGTCAGCCAGCCACTGGCCGGTGAGGTGCGCAGCGCCGTGCAACGCGCCGGCTTCCGATTCGCCACCGTCGACCTGGGCGGCATGCAGTCCGGTGCCTTCACCCTCACCGTGCTCGGCCAGCGCGATGCCTGAACCGCAGCATCCCGAGCCAGCAGGACCGCAGCTGGAGGGCATCGCCGACCTCGACTTCGCCCGCGCCGACCGCCGCGGCTACCCCGAAGCCGTCCTCTGCGAGCCGAAGTCGGTGGATCAGGTGGCCGCGATCGCCGGGGCGGTCGCGGACCGCGCCGCCGGCCGGGAGCCCGACCAGGTGACGCTGTTCACCCGGGTGTCGGAGGAGCAGGCCAAGGCCGTCCTCGGCGTGCTGCCGGACGCGCACTGGGACCGGACCGCTCGGCTGGTGGCCTGGCCGCCGGCGGTCCCCGAGCCGTCCGGCGGGCCGGTGCTGGTGCTGTCGGCCGGCACATCTGACGTTCCGGTCGCCCGTGAGGCGTTGCTGACCGCCCGGTATCTGGGCCGGTCCGCCGAACTGGTGGTCGACGTCGGCGTCGCCGGACTGCACCGGGTGCTCGGCAAGCTCGACCGGCTGCGTACGGCGCGGGTGATCGTGGTCGCGGCCGGGATGGACGGGGCGCTGCCCAGCGTCGTCGCCGGACTGGTCCGTTGCCCGGTGATCGCGCTGCCCACCTCGGTCGGCTACGGCGCCGCCTTCGGCGGACTGGCGCCGTTGCTGACCATGCTCAACTCCTGCGCTCCCGGTGTCGCCGTGGTCAACATCGACAACGGCTACGGTGCGGGTCATCTCGCCGCCCAGATCGCCCAGGGCCCCGAGCCGAACAAGGGCCCCGAGCCCGTCGAAGGCCCCGGACCGCACACGACGACCGGCCCCTCGGCAAGCTCCGGGGCCGGCAATCCGGAGGACCAATCGTGACCGAGCGCCATGCCTGGATCGACGCGTCGGCCGGGATCGCCGGCGACATGCTGCTCGGGGCGTTGATCGACGCCGGAGCCGACCTGCAGTTCATCCAGACCTGCATCGACGCGGTGCTGCCGGATTCGATCCGGCTGCGGACCGAGCCGGTGACCAGGGCCGGGATCGCCGCCACCAAGGTCCATGTCGACGTCCTCGTCGACGACCCGCCGCATCGGACCTGGAAGTCGATCTCCACGATGCTGGCCACGGCCGAGGTGCCCGAGCCGGTCCGTCGCAACGCCACCGCGGTCTTCGCCCGACTCGCCGAGGCCGAGGGGCAGGTGCATGGCGTGCCGGCCGACGACATCCACTTCCACGAGGTCGGCGCGCTGGACTCCATCGCCGACATGGTCGGGGCCAGCGCCGCCCTGCACGATCTCGGCATCGTGTCGCTCAGCGGCAGCCGGGTCGCCGTCGGCTCCGGCACCGTACGCGCCGCGCACGGCAGGATGCCGGTCCCGGTGCCGGCCGTCACCCGGCTGGCCGACGGCTGGGAGATCCTGGCCGGCGGCGAGGGGGAGCTGACCACGCCCACCGGGATGGCCGTGCTCGCCGCGCTCTGCCAGGAGTGCACCGACCTGCCGGCGATGCGGATCAGCATGGTCGGACTCGGCGCCGGCAGCAAGGACTTCACCGGGCGGGCCAACGTCACCCGGGTGCTGATCGGGCAGCGACAGCAGACGACCAGCGACGAGGACAGCGATCCGGCGGTGTTGCTGGAGGCCAACGTCGACGATTTCGATCCGCGACTCTGGCCCGGCGCCCTGACCGCGCTGCTGTCCGCCGGCGCGTCCGACGCATGGCTGGTGCCGATCCTGATGAAGAAGGGACGGCCGGCGCACACGCTCTGTGTGTTGGCTCATCCGTCGGCCGCAGCCGGGTTGCGTGACGTGATCCTGGAACAGACCAGCACCATCGGCGTCCGACAGACCGACTACCGCAAGTTCGCCTCGCCACGGGCCTGGACCAAGATCGACATCTCCGGCGGAGCAGTGCTGATCAAGCTCGCCCATCGCGACGGTGTGATCCGGCAGGCCACCCCCGAATTCGACGATGTGTCAGCGGTCGCAGCATCCCTCGGACTGCCGGTCCGTACGGTGCTCGCCGAGACGATCGCCGCAGCACATACCGCCGGACTCCGGCCGGGCGAACCGCTTCCGGCCGAGGCCAGTACCCATCGTTTCTCTTGCAGGGAAGGACAATCATGATCCCGACACTGGACTTCGGTCGGACCGGGCACACCTCGACCCGGATCATCTTCGGAGCCGCTGCGCTCAGCGACGTCACCCAGGAGGAGGCCGATCGGACCCTGGAACTGGTCCGCCGGCACGGCATCACGCATATCGACACGGCCGCCAGCTACGGCGCTGCGGAAGAACGGCTCGGCCCGTTCATCGAGCAGCACCGGGACGACTACTTCCTGGCCTCCAAGACCGGCGACCGGACCCGCGAGGACGCCTACGCCTCGATCCGGCGTTCACTGGAACGGATGCGCACCGATCACCTCGACCTGATCCAACTGCACAACCTGGTGGACGAGGACGAACGGCAGACCGCACTCGGCGCCGGCGGTGCGCTGGAGGCCTGCGTGCAGGCCCGCGACGAGGGCCTGGTCAAGCACATCGGCATCACCGGTCACGGTGTGACGGTGGCGGCCCAGCACCTGAAGTCGCTGCAGGTGTTCGACTTCGACTCGGTGCTGCTGCCGTACAACTTCCCGATGACCCGCAACCAGGCCTACATCGACGACTGGGAAGCGTTGTACGACTACTGCCAGCAGCACCGGATCGCGGTCCAGACCATCAAGGCGATCACCAAGGCACCCTGGCAGGACGACAAAGATCATTTCGCCGCCACCTGGTACGAGCCGCTGCAAGATCAACAGGCGATCGACACCGCCGTCAGCTGGGTGCTCGGCCGACCCGGGATCTTCCTGAACACCGTCGGCGACATCCACATCCTGCCCAAGGTCCTGGACGCCGCCGAACGCTTCACCGCCCGCCCCGACGACGACGCGATGAGCGATCTCGAACGCGTTTGGGGGATGGAGCCGCTCTTTGTCTGAGGGCTACGAGCGGACCTACCGCTGGGATGATCCACAGCAGCTGGCCGAGCAGGCGCCGACGACGTCCGGGCTGGAGTTCCTGCAGCGGATGATCAAGGGCGACCTCCCGCAGTCGGCGCTGAGCAGCACCCTGGACTTCGACCTGGTGGACGCCGAGCAGGGGACGGTGACGATCGAGGCACGCCCGGCGGCCTACCAGGCCAACGCGATCGGCACCGTACACGGCGGGGTGATCGCCAGTTGGCTGGACACCGCAATGGGCTATGCGATCCAGAGCCGGCTGCCGGCCGGTGTCAGCCTGACCACTTTGGACATCCAGGTCCGCTATACCCGGGCGGTGCGCACCGACGACAAGCCGCTGCGGATCATCGGTGTCGCCGACCATGTCGGCCGCCGGACCGGGACGGCTCGGGCCGAGGTGCTGGGCTCCGACGGTCGTCGGCACGCCACGGCGACCACCAGTTGCCTGATCCTGAGTTGATCATGGTGACTGCAGGGTGTCGAGCACCGAAGGAATAGCGAGCGCATCGGAGAGGTTGTCGGGAGCGTGCGTGGTGAGTACAAGGTTCCGGGCGGCAAACTGGTGGCCGCCGAGGTCGAGGTCGATGGCGGTACGTTCGGCTCGGTGCACGTGTCGGGGGATTTCTTCCTCGAACCGGACGAGGCACTCGGCAGGATCGACCAGGCGCTGACCGGGCTGCCGGAGGATTCGTCGGTCGACACCATGAGTGCTGTGGTGCGCGCAGCCGTCGGACCGCAGGCACAGCTGATCGGCTTCGACGCCGACGCGGTGGCGATCGCGGTCCGTCGAGCCGTCGGCCGGGCGACCAGCTGGTCGGACCACACCTTCGAGATCGTGCACGGCGCGGCCGAAGAGCCGACGATGCAGATGGCACTGGACCAGGCGCTGACCGAGTCGGTCGCGGCCGGTCTCCGGGCGCCCACTCTGCGGATCTGGGAATGGGAACGCAATGCGGTGGTGATCGGCTCCTTCCAGTCCTACCGCAACGAGATCGACGAGGAAGCAGCCAGGGCGCACGACGTCACCGTGGTCCGCCGGATCTCCGGCGGCGGCGCGATGTTCATCCAGCCGGGCAACACGATCACCTACTCGCTGTACGTCCCGGGCTCGCTGGTCGAGGGGCTCAGCTTCGAGCGGTCGTACGCCTTCCTCGACGATTGGGTGCTCGGCGCGTTGGCCGACGTCGGCGTCGACGCGCATTACGCACCGCTGAACGACATCACTTCACCGGTAGGCAAGATCGGGGGTGCGGCGCAGAAGCGGATGGTGGCGACCAACGGTGCTCCGAAGCTGAATGGCGCCGTACTGCATCACGTGACGATGGCCTACGACATCGACGCGAACGCGATGCTGCAGGTGCTGCGGATCGGCCGCGAGAAGCTGTCCGACAAGGGCACCACCAGCGCCAACAAGCGGGTCGATCCGGTGCGCAGTCAGACCGGGATGTCGCGCGCAGATGTGATCGAGGCGTTCAAGAAGCACTTCGCCGGGCGCTATCGCACCGTCGCCGGTCAGATCACCGCAGCCGAACGGGAACGCGCGACCGCCCTGGCCGCCGAGAAGTTCGGCACCGACGACTGGCTGCACCGGGTTCCGTGATCACCGGACCACTCTGGAAGGATGAGTGATCATGGACCAGCCGGAGCAGATCATCGCCCTCGTCCGTCACGGTGAGACCGAGTGGAACCGTCAGCATCGTTGGCAGGGACGTGCGGGTGCCCCGTTGAACGATCTCGGGCGTCGGCAGGCCGAAGCCGCTGCGGAGCCGCTGCGTCGGATCCTGCCCGACGGACGGGAATGGTCCTGGATGATCACCTCGCCGCTGGAGCGCGCCGTGCAGACCGGTGAGCAGATCACCCGATCGCTGCCGGTCATGCCGGTGGGCACCGACACCGACCTGGTCGAGCGGGACTACGGTGTCGCCGACGGAATGCTCGCCACCGAGGCCGCGCAACGGTGGCCGGACGGCAACTTCCCCGAGATGGAAACCGATCAACAGATCCGCGCCCGCGGCGCCCGGGCGATTCGCCGGATCGCGGCCGCCCACGAAGGCGACGGCATCGTGGTCGCGCACGGGTCGCTGATCAGGATGTTGATCAGCGAACTGTGCCGGACCGAGGCACCGAGGATCCTCAACGGAGCAGTCAATCTGATCGGCTCCGACGGTCGGGACTGGGAACTGCTGGAACACAATCTGGTGGGGGAGCTACCGGTGGACGAGGTGGAGATCGCCTGATGAACACCTACGACTTCTCGCAGATCGACGTCTTCGGGGCCACTCCCTACCGGGGCAACCCGCTGGCCGTGGTGCAGGACGCCGACGGTGTCGACGATGATCAACTGCAGGCCTTCGCCCGCTGGACCAACCTGAGCGAGACCACCTTCCTGGTGCCGCCGACCGATCCCGGCGCCGACTACCGGGTCCGGATCTTCACCGGCAGCGAAGAGCTGCCGTTCGCAGGGCATCCGACGCTGGGCACCGCACATGCCTGGCTGCAGGCACATCCCGAGCACGAGGGTGATCGGGTGGTCCAGGAATGCGGGGTCGGACTGGTCACGGTGCGTCGTACCGGGTCCGGGCTGGCCTTCGCGGCGCCGCCGCTGATCACCGACGAGCCGGTCGACGATCAGCTGCTCGCCGAGATCCGGGGAGTCCTCGGCCTCACCGCCGACCAGTTGCTGGCCTCCCGGGTGATCGACAACGGACCAGGTTGGGTCGGGGTGCTGGTGACCGACGACGTCGACATCATGGCGCTGCCGACCAGGGAGCTGCCCGGCGCGGTCGGCGTGATCAGCAGGAGCGCCGCGGCCGGCACCGGTCACGCCATCGAGGTGCGGGGCTTCTTCGCCTCCGGCGGCATCGCCTTCGAGGACCCGGTGACCGGCAGTCTGAATGCCGCGGTCGCCCAATGGCTGCTCGGACAGGGGATCCTGACCGCTCCGTACTCGGCCCATCAGGGGACCGCGGTCGGCGCCGACGGTGCGATCGAGATCGACCAGGACGCCGACGGCACGGTGTGGGTCGGTGGCCGGACGACGACCATGATCAGCGGCACCGTCACCATCTGACCAACCTCTGGCACGATCTGACCAAGCTCTGGCGAAAGGCTCTCCCCGGTGACGAACGGTTTGCACGATCCGCAGACCCGAGGCTTCGCCTCGGACAACTACGCCGGCGCCCATCCGGAGGTGTTGGAGGCGCTGGGCCGGGCCAACGGCGGCCATCAACCGTCCTACGGCGCCGACGTCTACACCGCACGGCTCGCCGAGTTGCTGGTTGATCATTTCGGCGCCGGGGTGCAGGGCTTCGGCGTCTTCAACGGGACCGGCGCCAACGTCGTCGGACTGCAGGCGATGACGCCCCGCTGGGGATCGGTGATCACTGCCGCGTCGGCCCACATCCACACCGACGAAGCGGGCGCCCCGGAACGGGTCGCCGGCCTCAAGCTGCTGACCGTCCCGACCGGCGACGGCAAGCTGCGACCCGACGATCTGGAGCGGTTCCCGGTCGATCCGACCGACGTCCACCACCCGCTGCCTGCGGTCGTCTCGATCACCCAGTCCACCGAATACGGGACGCTCTACACCCCCGACGAGCTCGCCGCACTGACCGAACGCGCCCACCGGTTGGGACTGACCGTCCATGTCGACGGCGCCCGGATCGCCAACGCCGCGGCGAGCCTCGGGGTGCCGCTGCGCGCGATCAGCACCGACGTCGGCGTCGACGTGCTATCGCTGGGCGGGACCAAGAACGGCGTGTTGTTCGGTGAGATCGTCCTGGTGATCAATCCTGACGCTGTCGACGGCATCGACTACCTGCGCAAGCTGAACATGCAACTGGCATCCAAGATGCGTTTCCTGTCCGCGCAGTTCGTCGCACTGCTGGACGACGATCTGTGGCTGCGCTCGGCCGCCCGAGCGAACGCGATGGCGACCAGTCTGCGTAACGGCCTCCAACAGCGGCTGGATGCCGGAACGATCAGCGGTGTCGGCTTCAGCCAGCCGACCCAGGCGAACACGATCTTGGCCACGTTGCCCGACGGCGCAGCAGATCGGCTGCGGCAGCATTTCGCCTTCTACGACTGGGATCGGGCAGCGCGAGAGGTCCGATGGGTGTGTTCCTTCGACACCACCGAGTCCGACGTCGACCAGTTCTTGGCTGCGATCACAACCGAGCTGGGATGAACAGACCGAACACTCCGGGAGAACAACGGGTGCTTGTCTGTCCGTGGCGACCTCGTTAGTCTGCTGAGGACGGGACGGTCCCTCGGGAGCGAGGGGATTATCGGCGGCGACGATGCCACCGATGGGAGGGGTTCCTCACGATGTCACAGCCGAAGACCGCACGGGCCACATTGCCACAGGCCACGATCTCACGGGCCAAGGACTCACTGGCCAAAGTGCCACTACCCAAGGCGATCCAGAATCGTCAGGACCGCTGGGAGCTCTACAGCCGGTTGGCCCGGCGCGTCGGCTCGACCGTGGGCGGCCCGGTGGAACGACGGATCGAACGGCATCTGCTGCAGCGATCCTGGGTGAACGCCAAACCGGCGATGCTGAAGAACTACCTGGTCACGAGCTACCAGGATCCGGTGATCAACGTGCAGAGCATTTTGGCGCGGCACCACTTCATCGGCGAGGTCACCGGCGACGAACACAGAGCGTTGATGGCCGAGGAACTGGACTGGGCCGTGGAGAAGAACCGGGCACTGCGCAAACGCCAGCAGGAGTTGCCCGAGGAGTACGGCATGAGTTTCGCCGAACTCAAGCGGAAGGGCAAGTGGCGCGAGGCGTTCGCCCAGATCGTCGACGACCACGACGTGTACGCCACGAAGTGGACCGAGGCGCTGCACGGTGCCGACGGCCCACGGGTCTCGATCATCGAGGCCGCCTGCGGGTCGGCCAACGATTACCGGGCCTTCGACGGCTACGGGATCGCGCCGCTGGTGGACTACACCGGCATCGATCTGACCGAGGCCAACATCGCCAACGCACGCTCGATGTTTCCCGAAGCAGACTTCCGGGTCGGCGACGTCCAGGACATCGACGCCGAGGACGGTTCCTATGACTGGGCCGTCGCCCACGATCTGCTGGAGCATCTCTCGCCGAGCGCGTTCAACCGGGCGATCGACGAGCTGTCCCGGGTGTCGCGTCGCGGCGTGCTGATCTCGTTCTTCCTGATGCGGGACGAGCCCGAGCACCGGATCCAGCCACGTCGCTACTACCACGTGAACGATCTGAGCAAGGACCGGATCGAGGAACGATTCGCACGCTACTGCTCCGACATCCAGTGGACCCAGATCCGGCCGTGGCTGAAGGAGACCCACGACTTCGGCGACTATTACAACTGGCGCGCCTGGACCATGATCGCCAAGCACTGATCTTGCGCGCCGAACGCGCCGGGATCTCGGAGGGGCGACCAGAATCACGCCGGCTTGATCTGACCTCGCCGATTTCTCGTCTCGGGAGCGAGCCGGGCGTGAAAGTGGTCGTTGCGGCCCTCAACCACGTCTCCCGAGGAAGGCGCGCGCTCGCGGTGCCAAGAACGCACCAGTGGGCCCACCTCCCCTCGTGTGGGCCATGTTGCCCCCGGTGGTGTTGCGTTTTCGCACCTGAGCCCTGCCGGCATCCCGGCCGTCCGGGAATGCGGGCCGGTGCTCACCCGCGGGTGGCACGACGTCCTAGGATCGATCGGATGACGACGGAGTCGCAGGTGGTGGGGCAGCTGACAGCAGAGGACCGGGCTTGGCTTGAGTCGGTCACCGTTGCCGCGCTGCCTCCTGTGCCTGACGGGACGGAGCTCCTGGTACGGCGGCGTCGGATGGCTTCGGCAATAGGCGGACCGTCCGGCGGACGATGCTGGACGGGCGGTGAACTCGGCGGTCCCGGCGCTCCCGCGGGAACGCCTCCGAGGGGGACCGGATGATCAGGGTCGGGTTGATCGGGGCCGTCGACCAACGGCACCGATGGTTCCTTGCGGCGGCGCAGCGACGACGTGCCGGCGTCCGGATCGTCGGACTCAGCGAGCCCGACCCGGCAGCACGGAGACGGACCGCAGAGCTGTACGACCTGCCGTCCTGGTCCGATCATCGCGACCTGTTGGACGCGGCCGCTCCGTCGTTGGTGGCGATCGCCGGGCCTGGATCCGGTCCGATCGTGATCGATGCGCTGCAGCACAACGTTGATGTCCTGGTCGCGCCGCCGCTCTGCGACAGCCTCGAGGAGCTGGACACGATCGCCCGACTTGCCGCCGATCTGGGACACCGGGTATCCACGTCCTACACCTATCGGGGGCACCCGGCGGCCGGAACCGCCGTCGAGCTGCTCGGTCGGATCGGCCGCCCGCAACTGGTGTCACTGCTGCTCGGCGGCGAACACGACGGCACGGCGTCCCGACTGTCGATCATGGAAGCGTTCGACCTGTTCGGGCGGCTGACCGGAGGTAGGCCGGCCGGCCTCACCACGGTCACCGATGGGCATCCGGCTGCGGTCGACGATCCCGCCGAGATCCGTGCCGCGTACGGCGAGTTGATCTTGGTCGGCAGTGCCACGAACGATCGCGACGGCTCACCGTCCGATGCTGTCGGTGCAGAAGCGGTAGCCGACGAAGCGACCTTCGAGGTACGCCGCCGACCGGGCGCCGTGCCGAGCGAGGTGATCGAGATCAGTGGCCCGGCCGGAATGATCGAGTGGGAGGTCGGCAGCGGCCGGCTGCGCTCGATCCTCGACGGTCAGGATCCGGTGACACTCAGCTGCGGGCCCGCGACCGAGGCCGAATGGGTGCTGAACAACCTGATCCGCCGACGCGAGCCGATGATCGACACCGAGCATTCACTGGCGCTGAGCCGGCTGCTGCTGGCCGCCGGTCTGTGACGGGGTCAGCCCTTGCGGGTGCTGGGTTTGCGGGGCCCGGTTTTGCGGGTGCCCGTCTTGCGGGGCCCGGTCTTGCGGGTGCTGCGCTGACGGGTGCTGGCCCGGCGCATGATCCGATGCGGAATGGTGACGCTCATGATCGGCCGGTTCGGATCGGCGATCCGGGCGGCGAGCACGTCGATCGCGGTCTCGGCGAACTTCTGTTTGTCGAAGTCGATGGTGGTCAGCGCCGGCACCATGGTCGCCGAATCGGTGATGTTGTCATAGCCGACGACCGACACGTCCCCGGGCACCGACAGACCGTGGTCATGCAGCGCGCTGATCACGCCCATCGCCAGGGTGTCGGTCATGCAGACGACGGCCTCGGGGACGTCGTGGGTGTCGAGGAACTCGCCGAACCAGCGCGCGGCGTCGGTGGAATGCCAGTCCGGGCTGGGGATCTCCAGGGCTGCCTCGGCGGATATCCCGGCCGCCTCGAGGGCCTGATGGAACCCGATCAATCGGACCTGGGCGGTGGCGGTGTTGTCCGCACCGACGATCGCGATCCGTCGATGACCTTCGTCGATCAGCAGCTGGGTGATCTCGCGGACGGCCGCGGTGTTGTCGATCCAGACGTGATCGACGATGGGTTGGTCGACCTCGCCGATCAGTACCACCGGCGGCATCGCGACAGCACGCTGCACGGCGGTGGTCTCCAGCCGTACCGGATTGAGGATCAGCCCGTCGATCAGTTGTGCTCGTGCCCGCGACATCAGCTCGACCTCGCGGTCGACGCCGCCAGCAGTCTCCTCGATCTGGACATGCAGACCACGCTTGCCCGCAGCCACCACGAAGTGATGGCACATCTCCGCCGAATACGACATCCGCAGATCGGGGAGTGCGACCGCGATCATCCCGGTCCGTCCGTTGCGCAGACCGCGGGCCGACAGATTCGGCACATAGTCCAGTGCGGCGACGGCTTCCTCGACCTTCTGCCGGGTCGCCGGGCTGACCCGGAAGGTGCCGTTCAAGACGTTGGAAACCGTCTTCGGTGAGACGCCTGCCCGGGCCGCTACATCTCGAACGGTCGCGCGCATGGCCTAAACATATCCGGCCGATGGACGGCGGCGGTGCTCAGCCGTTCTGGACGGCCGCCGGGCCGTCTTCGCGGCGGATGTCGATCACGTGTCCGGTCTGCCCGGCCAGCATCACGTCCAGCGACTGGCGGGCGACGTCGGTCGAGGCCAGCAGCGTCCCTGCCGGCTCGGACCCGAACGCCTTGGTCCGCATCGGTGTCGCAGTCCGTTCCGGGTTGACGCAGTTGACCCGGACGCCGTTGCCGGCCCATTCGTCGGCCAGCGCCTGGGTCAGGTTGACCACCGCGGCCTTGGCCGAGGAGTACAGCGAATAGCCGGAACGGCCGCGGGTGTAGGAGGAGGACGTGAACAGCAACAATGAGCCCTGCGACTCGGCCAGATGGGGGAAGAACTCCTGGGCGATGAAGACCGGGCCGAGGTAGTTGATCTCCGTCGCGGAGTAGATGGTCTCCTCGCTGGTATCGGAGAGCTCGCCGCGCGGCAGCACGCCGGCGGTGTTGACGACGAAGTCGATCCGGCCGGTCTCGGCGATCACCGACTGAGCGGCGGCGTGCACGTCCTCGCGCCGATCGACATGGGTGTTGGTCGAGGACCGGGAGAAGGTCCTGACGATGGCGCCGTACTTGGCTGCCAGTTGGGCGATGTCGGCGCCGATCCCGTACGAGCCGCCGAAGACGACCATCGTCTTGCCCTTCAACGCTGCTTCGTAATGCTCGTCGGTGAGCGCTGCCGGGCGGTCGGCGGAGGCGAGCTGGAACAGCTTGTCGGCCAGATAGATGTCGATCGGCTCGGTCACCTTCATGTTCCGCTCATGACCGGCCACCACCGCGATCGGGGTGTCCGGCAGATAACGCAGCACCACCGTGCAGTCGTCGGTGGCGGTGAAATTCGGATCCTCGGCGGCGAACTCGTAGGCCTCGCGGATCACCGACAGCCGGAACGACTGCGGAGTCTGACCGCGCCGCAGCAGCGGACGGGACAGCACGTCGGCGATCACCGGCTGATCGCTGCCGACCCGCTTGCCGCCCTGCAACTCGCCGTCGACCTGGATGATGGTGTCGGCCGACGGGATGGCGGTGTCGACGGCGGTGTACTCGTCGAGGGCTCGGACGTTGGCCTCGATGATCGTCTGGGAAACCAACGGCCGGACCGCGTCATGCAGGATCACATTGCAGTCCTCGTCGCCGAGCGCGGCCAGCGCCGCCCGGGTGGTGTCGTTGCGGGTCCCGTCCGCACCCGCGCCCTCCAGGATCTGCGTCACCTTGGTGTACCCACCGGTCTTCACGATCGCGCGGACCGGATCGAGATGCCCGGGCGCCATCATGATCACGATCTCGTCGATCAGTGGCGACTGGCTGAGCGCGATGATGGTGTGCTCGATGATGGGCTTGCCGGCGATCTTGATCAACTGTTTGGGGATGTTCATCCCGACCCGGGATCCGACCCCTCCAGCGAGGATGACGGCGACGTTTCGCAGCTTTTCCACCCAGCGACCTTAACGTGTCAGGCCCGGAAACCCTCGCAGGCCGTGGCGCAGGCTCTACCCTGGGTTGCGGCCGTCCACCGACGGCGAACAGATGGCAGGTGAAGGGCGGGGACGACGAGCGTGATCCAGAGTCTCTCGGTAGTGGCCTCGCGGCTGACCGCACGGGTCTTGCGCCGGTCGGGCCGGATGACGCGGTCGCCGGAGACCGTCTCGCAGAGCAGCATCGGGCAGCAGGACCGGAAGGCTCAGCCGGCTCCGGCACCGCCCGACGTCACCGGCTGGCTGCTCGGCGCGGGCTGGGAACGGCCGGCCGCCGACGGCAGCCGACGGTTGCGGATCGACGGGGCGGGCTGGCGCACCGAAGGCAAGGGAGCCGACTCGCAGGTGATCTCGGTCACCCTGGTGTCCGATGACGACACCGTCGAGCTGATGGTGCAGCCGGTGAAGTCGGCGGCCTACAACGACCGCTCCGAGAGCACCGACAAGGACCGCACCGGCAGCGGATTCGTCGCCTTGCTGGACCCGCGGCTGCTCACCGAGCGTGAAGGGCCGGGGATCTTCTTCCGCAAGTGGCAGCTCCAGATCGCCGTCGAGGACCGGGACGGCCGGGTCGAGGGGCCGCTGCTACAGCGCGACGAGAACACCTCCGCCGGGCACCTGCACACCGCCGACGCGGGCGACGGCTGCCTGATCCTGCCGAGCTGGGACGACGACCAGGGTCTGGTGCTGACCGTCGCGCGGCGGGCGCTGACGGCCGACTCGATCTCCTTCGACGGCGACGATCTGGACGCCGTGGTCACCTGCAGAGGCGACATCGAGCCCCGGACGGCGCTGCTGCGGCGGGGCCAGGAAGTGGTGTGGCTGACGCTGTCCGCACTGCCGGACGGGCGCTATCGGGTCCGCGGATCGGTCCGGCCGCTGACTCGGAGCAGCGACAGCAGCGATGTCGAGTCCTGGTATCTGGTGCTGGCCGATGACCGGCAGCAGACCCGGATGGTGCACTGGCACGGCCATCGACCGCACGGCTATCGCGAAGCCAGTCCGGGCGACCCGCGGGTCGCCATCCGCTACGCGCCCAAGGGCGTCGTCCGGGTCGATGTGCACCGCCGACGATTGGTCGTGGACCGAATCACCGTCGAGCCCGCGGCGCAGGGCCCGCAGTTGATCATCGAGGGGGAGTGCCACGAGCTGTCGGCCGACCCTGCCGATTGGCTGCTGGTCGGCGGCCGCCGGCGGGTCCAGCCGGTCGAGCTGCAGATCCGGCCCGGTCAGGTCGACCACGCTGTCGACCGGTTCTCCGCCCGGTATCCGCTGTTGTCGGTCCCGGACTGGGGCCGGACGCCGACTGCCTTGCCGTCGGCGGACTACCGCCTGACCGAGCAACGGCACGGCGTGCCGGCACTGCTGGATCAGGAGCTGGCCGAGACGCTGATCAGCAGCATCGACACCGAGCAGAACACGCTGCTGATTGCCGGTGATCATGGAAAGCTGGTGGTCCGTACCCGGCCGCCGATGCCGCCGGGTGAACGCAGCCGCTATCGGCACCGACGCTTCGAGATCAGACACCGTAAGGGCACCGGGCAGCCGACCGACACGATCTTCCTGGACTGTTTCGACGGCAAGAGCACCGGCGACAACATCGGGCCGATCGCCGACGAACTCGCCCGCCGGCGTCCCGATCTGCGACCGGTGTGGACGGTCGCAGATCGGTCGGTCGAGGTGCCCGACGGGGTCGACTCGGTGATCTTCAAGACCGACGCCTGGTGGCGCGCGCTGACCTGGTCACGGCTGGTGGTGACCAACTGCTGGATGCCGGGCAAGTTCCTGCGGCGCGATCATCAGACGGTGTTGCAGACCTGGCACGGCACGCCGCTCAAACTGCTCGGCTTCGACCGGATCGGCACCAAACGGGGCGACGCGTACCGGCGGCGCACCACGGCCGAGGTCTCGCAGTGGAGCATGCTGATCTCGCAGAATCCTTACAGCAGCGAGGTTTTCCGCTCCGCCTACGGTTTCGAGGGCACCGTGCTGGAGATCGGCTATCCGCGCAACGACAGGCTGAGCCGCGCCGACGACGATGACCGGCGGCAGATCCGTGACCGGCTCGGGATCGGGGCCGACGAGCGGGTCGTGCTGTATGCGCCGACCTGGCGGGAGAACGCCAAGGGATTGTTCGCCGAATTGGACTTCGACGCCGTTGCAGCCGCGCTCGGTCCGGCCGGCCGGTTGCTGATCCGTGGCCATGCCAACACGATCCGTTACGGCGGCGGGGTCCGCGGTGGGCGACTGCTCGACGTCACGCTCTATCCCGACCTCGCCGAGCTCTATCTGATCAGTGATGTGATGATCACCGACTACTCCTCGACGATGTTCGATTTCAGTGTGACCGGCAAGCCGATGATCTTCTTCACCCCCGACATCGACGCCTACACCGGCACCCTGCGGGGCACCTATTTCGATCTTGCAGCCGACGCACCGGGTCCGCTGGTGGCGACCACCGACGAGGTGATCGCCGCGTTGGCCGACCTTGATCGACTCCGGACCGATCACGCCGAGCGGTACGCGCAGTGGCGGCAGCGGTTCAATCCCTATGACGACGGGCGGTCCGGCGAGCGCGCGGTCGATGCGCTGCTCGCCGATCAGGACGCCAAATGATCAGACGCCCGGTGATCAACAGTGCTGGACCGGTCCGGCGTTACGCCTCCGGCTGACGGTCGGAGAAGAAACGGCCGACGACCCGCTCGGCGGCCCTGCCGTCCTGCAGGTACTGATACTTGGCGTTGAACGCCGCCAGCTGGCCACGGTAGCTCTGCGACAGAGCCTTCAGGTCGCGTACGGCCGCGATCACCTCGTCGGTGGTGTTCAGCAGTGGTCCCGGCGCGCTGTCGGCGTAGTCGAACAGGAAGCCCCGGATGCCGCCGGTGTAGTCGGCGAGGTCGGGGACCAGGAACACCATCGGTCGGCCGGTCAGCGCGAAGTCGAATCGCAGACTGGAGTAGTCCAGCACGGCGACGTCGGAGGCGAGGATCAGATCGTTGATCTCCGGATAGTCGGTGACGTCGAGGATCCGGGCGGCGTCCCAACCGCGGTCGGGCCGCTTGGTGTTGAACCGGTGGCCGCGGAGCAGGAAGACGTACTCGTCGCCGAGTGCTTCGGAGGCGGCATCGACGTCGAGGTATTCCACGATGGCGGCCGAGGTGTAGCTGCTGGCCAGGTGGTCACGCCAGGTCGGCGCATAGAGCAGGACCTTCTGGTCGGGCCGGATGCCGAGCCGCTCCCGTACCTCCTGGCGCCACTGGTCGGCACGGTCGTCCAGCAGGGCGTCGTCGCGGGGATAACCGCGGTTCTCGATCGGCCCGGCGTAGTCGTACTCCTGCCGGTAGTGCACATCCATCGCCGGCGCCGGCGTCAGGATCAGATCCCAGCCGGCGCTGGTCCGTTCGAGCTCGATCTGCTGGCGGAGCGGGGTGAACTTCTTGGCCCGCCACATGCGCAGCCCCATCGACTTGGCCGGATAGCCGTGGAAGGTCTGCAGGAACCGCTGCTCGGGACGCTTGCGCCACCACCGGGGGAAGTCGACGTTCTGCACCAGGTGGGCCGCGGTGGTGACGATCCGATACCACTCCGGGCTGTTCACCAACACCGGGATGCCGCCCTCCGGCAGCGGGGTGGACGGATCGTTGACGCCCCAGTAGAGCTTGAGCTCGGGATGCCGGCGGCGCAGCTCCTGGTGGATCGCTGCCGGGCTGTCGGTGGCGACACTGCCGTTGTAGCTGAGCAGGTAGACGGCCTGTTCGTCGATCGGTCCCGGATCGGACAGCGCCTGTTGCTGCAGCCGGTACTGGGCGTACGCGCCGGAGTCGGCCACCGGAATCGGCACGCTGAGCGCGAACCCCGGGGCCCGGCTCGGCTTGCAGATCGGCCGCATCCGGACCTCGTCGGTCAGCCGGAAGCTGAGCATGCCGTCGATGAACGCGGCGCTGACATGCAGCTCAGGGGCGAAGCCGGACGGTTCGTCGGTCTCCTCGCCGGTCGCGATCGCGTTATCGGTGAGGAAGAAAAGGTACTCGTCGCGCGGCACCAGACGCTCGTCCAGCCCCCACGGTGTCCAGCGCAGCGGGATGTCGGCGGTGAACGAACCGTCCGCCGCGGTGGAGATCGCACCGGCCGTCTCGCAGCGGGAACCCCGCGCGGTGAGCCGCAGGCCGGCGTCGTCGGCGGGCTCGGCCCCCAACCAGCGGCCGCGAACGACCACCCTGCCGGCGGCGAGGTCGACGTCGTCCAGGATCGCCGACCGCTCGGACTCGTACAGCATGGCGTTGCCGTACTCGCTGCGAGTGACGACGACCGAGCCGTCGCCGACGCCGAGCCAGCCGTCCAGCAGGCTCGGCTCCGGTTCGGCGGGCCAGGCGATCGGGTGACTGCCCTGATCGGTGATCGCCCGCAGCTTCCAGGCCCGCGGCGAGTCGACAGTGGGGCTGGGCAGGTCGAGGGTGGCGATGCCGTCCTTCAGACCGGCCGCGGCATGCCGCGGGCCGGCGTCGGCGACCACCGATTCGACGGAGCGGCCGTCGCGGGAACGCAGCCGGAGCTGGACCCGACGGCCGTCGACCTGGGCCGAAACGAGCCGGACCGGTTCGGCGTCCCGGACGACGAGCTCGAGCCGGCCGCCACCGCGTTTGACGGCGACCGTCGGCCCGGCGACGGTGACCCGGCGCGGCTGATAGCGGCTGCCGATCAGGCCGGCCGATCCGCGATTGTCGAAGCTCATCGCGTCGGTGCTGCGGGTGATCGTGCCGACCCGCACGGTGACCTCGAGCCGCCAGCGGCCGGTGGTGAGCCGGCTCAGGTCGGACTCGACCCGGAATCCTCCGCGGCGATAGTCCTGGTAGCGATGGCCGATCGACATGTTGGCCTGTGGGTCCTCGACCGGGATCACGTCGGTGGGCACCGGCTCGATCGAGTCGTCGCGCTTGTCCTCGTCGTCGTAGCCCAGCCAGCGGGCGGTGACCTCGGGGGTGATGTCGGACAGGTCGACCAGCTGGATCCGGGCCAGCACATCGACCGCGAGCCGGTCGGCAGCGACGATGCGGACGTTGCGGACCCGTACCCGTGCCGGCGTCTCGTGCTCGGCGAAGGCCAGATCGGTGGCGTCGACCACCGACGCGGCATCGGCGTCCAGCGGGAACTCGGCGTACACCCCGCCCTCGTCGACCCTGGTCAAGACGTTGTCCTGCTCGAACCAGCGGTCGGCGACGAACCGCTCCAACGCCGGTCGTCGGTCGGCCAGCAGCAGCCGCAGCTTGACCCGGGACTCGGCCCGGGTCTGCGACCAGGCCCGGTCGCTGATCGCCTCCAGCAGGCCGGCGGTGAAGCTGCGCAACGCCTGCCACTGCTCGTCGGTCATTCGTTCGGCGTCACCGAGGAAGGTCTGCAGCTGGTGGTCGATGACGCCGGTCGCCCAGTGGTCCAGCAGTGCGGCGCCGATGGTGGACTCGAGCGTACGCAGCCGGCGCCGGGTGGTGCTGGCGTCGGACAGCCAGGCCGACAGATCGGCCGTGGAATCGTAAAGCTGTTCCACCGGCGTTCCGAAGGCCCGGTTGCGGGGCCGGTAGGTGGTGCTGGTGATCACGTCGAACGCGACGGCATGCTGGAAGGCCGCCAGCACGACGTCGGACTCGCCACGGGCACCGGCGAAGGTCAGCCGCGACCTGCGCCAGAACGCGCTGCTGAACAGCCGATTGCCCAGTCCCGAGTCGGCGACGGCCGCCGGGAACTCGCGCAGCGTCACACCGTACCGGCGGCGGTCGTGGACCCGGTCGTCCCGCGGCAGGATCGAACGCATCACCGAGGTCGGGTTGCTGACCCGGCCGATGACGAAGTCGGAGTCGCTGCGTTGCAACGCAGCCACACCGTCCCGGATGGCCTTGGCGGGCAGCACATCGTGTCCGCGGAGGAACGCCAGATAACGACCGTGCGCAGCGCGGGCGCCACGGTCGCGGGCAGCAGCGAGATCGGGCGGCTGTGCCGACATGATGTGCACCGCATAGTCGGAGCGGGTCCACCGCGCCAACGCGGCGCGGACCTGCCGACCTTCCGGTCCGTACGGCACGACGAGGATCTCCAGGTCCCGGTGGGCCTGCCCGACCACCGATTCCATGGCCTCATCCAGATAATCCAGATCCTCGGCCGACACCGTCACCACGACCGTGACCAGCCGGGAGTCGCCGCGTCGTCCGGCAACCTCCCAGGTCAGCTCACGACCGGTCCGCCGGGCGACGTCGCGGCCGGCCCGGACGAACCGGCGGACCGGGTCCGGAGCGCGCCGGTCGATCGCCCGGAGCGATTTCACCAGCCGTCGTGGCCGTCTCAAGCCGACTCCTTGCCCGCCTCGCGCCAGTACTCCTCACCCGGGACGATCCGCTGGAACCACGGCTTCAACGAGTCCGCCCAGTGCAGCAGCTGCGGTTCGCCGATCGGACCGCGGGTCGGGACCACGTGCCAGTCGGCCGGCACCTCGGTACGGTTCGGGCCGGCGTAGAAGCTGAGCAGTTCCCGCAGGCTGAGCCCGAACTCGGCCAGATAGGGAACGAACGCCTCGGTGAAGCCGTCGGCGCGCAGACCGGCGAGATCGAGCAGCAACACGTCGGTGGTGTAGGAGTCGAAGTCGAAGGCGTGCCGGCCGTGCGCGGTCCGGCGCAGGTCGGCAGCCAGCTCGGTCCGGTCACGGAGCCGGTTGGCGGCGGCATGGATCAAGGCGAAACCGCTGCGACCCTTGACGGTCCTGGTGGTCGGCGCAGCGAACCGGTGCTCGCCGAGGTCGAGGTCGTACAGCGCCGACAGATCGCCCTGCACGATCGCGTCACCGGACAACACCAGCACCCGGTCCAGGTCGGGCAGCAGATCGGGCAGCAGGCTGACATCCAGATCACGCTTGGAGACCGGCTTGCCGTTGGGCTGCTGCAGGGATTCGCCGAGGTCGACAGTGGACAGCACCCGCACGGTCACCCCCGGCAGTCGACCGGCCAACCAGGCCTGATCGACGGGTTCCTTGGCGCGGGAGATGACGGTCAGGCCGATCGGACGGCTGCTGGCTGCCGACGCCGTGCCGACCATCCGGATGAGCCCCTGTTCGAGACGTTCCCGGCCCTGTTCGCCGACATGGACGACGAGATCCAAACGCTGCGGATCGTCGGCTGCGCCGCTGGTTTCGTCGGCTGCACCGCTGGTTTCGTCGGCTGCGCCGCTGGTTGTCCCGGCAGTCGTACCGCTGATCGCCTTGGCCGCGGCATCGCTGAGTAGCTGGGGATCGTGCGGTGCGAAGGCCGCCGGCTCGCTGTGCCGGGCGCGGGCGAACGCGACGTCGTCCTTGTTGATCTCGTGCCAGGCGGCGTACACCGTCTCGGCGTCGTCGCCGGCCAAGATCCGGGTGAAGATCGCGTCCAGCTTGGTCAGCATCCCGTTCCGGATCGCCTCGAACGCCTCATCGGTGATGTCCTGCAGGCCCTCGAAGCGAGGATCGGAACGGTTCTTCGGTACGAAGTCGACCTCCATGCCGAGCGACCGGGACGGCAGGTAGCCGTGCAGTCGGGAGGTGACGACCTTGCTGTAACCGGTGCGATAGGTCTCCAGCAGTTCCACGGCGTCGTTGACGTTGCGGACGAACGAACGGAACCGGATCTTGTCGCTGCTGTGCTTGAAGACCTTGCCGCCGGCCGGCACCGCATCGTCGGGGACGTCGACGTAGGCGACCGGTGCGTCGGGGCCGGGACGCTGCTCGAGATCGGCGAAGACCGTGCTGGTGGTGGTGGTCAGGCAGCCGGAGAAGAACGCCTCCACACCGACCGACAGCAGGATGTCCACCGTGGTCCAGTCCCGGCAGCCGATCGGCCCGAATTTCTTCAGGTATTCGATCGCGTCCGGGGTGAGCAGATCCCGCTTGCTGCAGTGGAAGGAGACGAAGATCGGCAGCAGGTTGTCGTGGAACGGGAACCCGCACCGCATCTCGTAGATCGGGTGCATGAACCAGCCGAAGCCCAGCGTCCAGGTGTTCGGCGGGATCGGCGAATACATCGAGGCGTCCCGGTCGACGGTGAGCAGTTCGACCTCGGCCGGTGCGCTGTCCAGTCGCAACCGATCCGGTACTCGGTCGCCGAGCCGCTTCATCAGCTCCAGCAGATCGTCCTCGCCGTGATAGTGGACGTTCTGCCGGCGGACCAGATGGCCCAGTGAGGCGATGCTCTGGACGTGGTCGCCGATGTTGGCCGAGGCGCGGCTGCGTCCGGGGTGTCCGTAGTCCATCACGGCGAAGGAGACCCGGCCGTCCGGGACGGCCGGCGCCGATGGGGAATCGGGGTCCTTGGCGACCCAGGGCCGCAGCCAGTCGCGGTGCTGCTCCAGCAACGTGTCCGGTGCGTTGGCGGTGTCGGTGGCCCGATCGAAACGCTCGTACAAGGTACGAGCCAGGTCGGCGCTGCCGTAGCCGAACAGGGTCGAGGTGGCGTCGAACCAGCCCGCGGGGGAGACCTGCGGTGAAGGAGCGGCGGCCAGCTCGGTCAGCGCGGTGTGCACCGTGTCGGGGTCGGACTCCAGGCCGGAGACGACGTACTCCTTCAGTGCGTGCCGGGACCACAGCTGGGTCGGCACCTCCTGCAGGTAAGCCCAGGCCGCGGACTGGTAACCCCGCTCGAACGCGACGATGGCGGCGACCAGCGAGCCGAGTTCCCGGGTCTCCTCCGACCGATGCAGCGCCTCGGCCGCGGAGATCGCAAAGGCCGAGTCGCCCTCCTCGATCAGACCGCGGGCGAGCGAGACGACCTGCGGTGCCCGCAGCGCACTGCGTGGCACCTCGCGTCCCATCGCGATCACCCGGAGCGGGTTCGGTGGCGGCCCGGCCGGCTTGGCGGCGGGCTTCTTCGCCGCAGGCTTCTTGGCCGCCGGCTTCGTCGGCGTGGATTTGGCGGTTGCCGGCTTCTTCGTGGGCTGTCCACCGAGGACGCCGGTCGACTCGAGGCGACGCAACACGGCCTTGATCCGGGACTTTGCCGGCGCGGGCAGATGGCGTGCGAGTTGGCGAGGGGTGGGCATCGAGCTCCTCGTAGGTACTACGGACAAGGCTGGGTGCTGCCGTCAGGACCGGTGTACTGCGGTCAAGACTTTTTGCGGTTCTCCTGCGAACAGGACGGGGTGAGCGTATCCTGACAGGCCGTGCGTGTCGTGTTCGACGCGGCTGGGCGCGACGCATAGCCTGTCCGGAATCGTTCTCGGCTGAGAGGTATTCCGTGTCCCAGCGCAAGAAGCGTCCGTGGTTCGTGAACGCGTCCCGCGTCCGGCTGTCTCAAGTCAACAAGAAGTTCGCCGCCGGCACCAAGAAGGGCATGGTCGTCCTGGATGCCGGTGCGGGCCGGGGACCGTATCGCAAGCTCTTCAAACACGCACAGTACGAGGCCGCCGACTTTGCGCAGTTGTCCACCGGATACACCCAGCTGGACTACGTCTGCACCCTGGATGACATCCCGGTCGAGGACCAGCGGTTCGACCGGATCCTGTTCAATCAGGTACTGGAGCACATCGACGATCCGCCGAAGGTGCTCGCCGAACTGTTCCGGGTGACCAAGCCGGGCGGCAAGATCCTGTGCACGGTGCCGCTGTTCTTCCAGGAACACCAGCCGCCGTACGACTACTTCCGCTACACCAAGTACGCCCTGGTCAAGCTCTTCGAGGAGGCCGGCTACAGCAACGTCAAGATCGGTTGGCTGGAAGGCTACTTCGGCACCATCTCCTACCAGTTCCATCTGATGAGCCGTTGGCTGCCGGCCGATCCGCGGGAGGTCGTCCAGGGCTGGCGGCTGATCTACATGGCGCCGCTGCTGGTCGGGACCCGGGCGTTGGCCGGCTTCCTACGAGGCGCCTTCTCCCGGGCCGAATTGCGCTGGAAGTACACCAAACACGGGATGCCGAAGAACTACGTCGTACGCGCCGACCGACCACAGGCCTGACCGATCCGGCTCCGGGTACTGTGCTCCCCATGTTCGAGCTCGATATGCCCCAGGGCGCCTACTACTCACTGAGCGGAGTGATCCGCGCCGACGCCGGTGGACAGACCCGTGCACTGCTGATGCGCAACCGGCTGTTCGCGCAGTACACCTCGATCCGGCCGACGGTGTTGACCGTCGACAGCCAGCCGGTCTATCCCGAGGTCCGTAAGGCGTTGCGGGCGGCCGGCCAACTGGTGCCCGGCATGACGATGCTCAACCTGTACGAGGATCTGCGGGTCGCCGACTTCACGGCCGAGCCGCCGGTCGGTGAGCCGTTGGAGGATCTCGACCGGTTCGAGGCGCGCCCCGAGCCGCACCCGGACGGGTCGGTCTACCGGACCCGTTACGTGCACCGGGAGAGCAAGGCGCCGCAGGCGATCGACTACCACCGGCCGGACGGCAGCAGGTATCTGCGGATTCCCGAGTCCGATGCGCTGAAGCAGAGCCAGGGTTACGTGCTGCTCAACGAGAACGAGCAGCCGATCAAGCGATTCCAGAAGATCGGCGAGCTGTATCGCTTCTGGTTGCACTGGCTGACGCCGGCCGATCAGCGGGCGTTCATCATCAGCGACAGCCGGTTCACGCTGGCCCACCTGGTCCCGTTCAAGTCGCCGCGTTTCCACGTGATGCACCTGATGCACAACGTGCACACCGGGATGCCGCGGTTGTGGAACTCCAAGTTCGCTCCCAGCTACGGCCCGCTGCTCAACGATGTCCGCTACATCGACGGACTGGTCACGCTGACCCCGACCCAGCGGCAGGACGTCATCGACCGGTTCGGCCAGACCAACAACCTGTTCGTGGTGCCCAATCCGGTCGAGTTGCCGGAGCGGCCGAGTACGCCGCCGGCGCGTGATCCGAAACGGTTCGTCGCCGTCGCCAGGCTGGAGACCCAGAAGCGCCTGGAGGACGCGATCCGGGCGTTCGCCCGGGTCCTGAAGCGGGTGCCGGATGCGACCTTCGACATCTACGGCAAGGGCGCGTTGGAGGACAAGCTGCAGCGCGAGATCGATGATCTCGGTGTCGGCCATGCGGTCCGGCTGGTGGGCTACGACCCGAATGCCCGCAACACGTTGTGGACCGCCACCGGCTTCCTGATGACCAGCCGCAACGAGGGTTACCCGCTGGCCACGCTGGAGAGCATGAGTCACGGCTGTCCGGTGATCAGCTACGACATCAAGTACGGACCCAAGGACCAGATCACCGAAGGCGTCGACGGTTTCCTGGTCCGGCCCGGTGACCTGGACGGCTTCGCCGATCGGGTGGTCGAGCTGGCCGAAAATCCGGAACTGGCCCAGCGGATGAGTGAGGCCTCCTACAAGAAGGCCGAGAAGCACGATTACCGGGCCTTCCTGAAGGACTGGCGTGCCGTGCTGACCAGTGTGGTGAAGCAGAAGAAGAGTCGCGTCACCATCACCGGCATGAAGCTCAGCGAGACCTCGGTCGAGCACGAGATCGGCCTGGGCAGCAAGCGGATCCGCCGGCCGGTGAACGCGACGAGTGGTCGTCCGCACACGTTCCTCGTGGGTGGCCGGCTGGACATCGAGATCTCCGGCGACAAGGGCGGCCTGACGGCGTCCGACGTCGTCGTCCATGCGGTCTGTGACAAGACGGCAGCACTGACCCGGGTCCCGGTCACGTTCAGCCGGAAGGGGACGACGGTCCGTTTCGAGGCGACCGTCGATCCGCAGCAGGTCTTCGACGAGTTGGGACCGGACTCGACGACAGCGCGGCTGCGGTTGACCTACATCTGCAACAACTTCAGCTGGCGTGCCGACCTGGGACGCGAGGCACGCCAGCCCGGTCCGTACGAGATCAACTTCGACCGAACTGATCGACTGGTGCTGGGGCACACGCCTCGGCAGCATCCGGATCCAGCACGTGGTGAGGTGTAGGAACATGAACGAGCCGACAATGAAGCGGCGACTTCGCTCCGTGGGACGACAGGGCCGAACCGTGGTCACCCGCGGCAAGGCCGTGCTGCGACGGGCGGTGGGCCCGGACGAGGAACTGCAGGCCAAACTCGATTTCGCCAACTCCGAGGTCAGGCGGCTGCGTTCGTTGGTCAAGGCCGAACGCAAGACGTCGGCTCGTTGGAAGAAGGAACTGCAACTGACGCGGCGGTCACTGATGGATCCGCTGCCGCGGGCGGAACTGCCGGACGGTGTCGCCGAAACCATCGAACGGGCCCGCGGCGAACGGCTGTCCTACCTCGGTATCCCGGAGCTGACCGTGCTCGCCCGCCAGGTCCACGACGCCGACCTGGCCGGCCGGGAGGGCTTGATCATCGAGGCCGGAACGGCACGCGGCGGGTCGGCGATCGTGATGGCCGCAGCCAAGGATCCGGCCCGGCCGATGAAGGTGTACGACGTCTTCGATCAGATCCCTGCGCCGACCGACGCCGACGGCAGTGACGTCAAGAAGCGATACGAGCAGATCCAGGCCGGTGGTGCTCGCGGTGTTGCCGGCGACACCTACTACGGGTACCGCGATGACCTCTACACCGAGGTCACCGAGTCGTTCGCCCGGCTGGGGGTGCCGGTCGAAGACAACAACGTCGAACTGGTGAAGGGCTTGTTCGCCGACACGATCGATCTTGATCAACCCGTCGCCTTCGCCCATCTGGACGGCGACTGGTACGAGTCGACGATGACCTGCCTGGAACGGATCGTCCCGCTGCTGTCCCGTGGTGGCCGGATCGTCCTGGACGACTACTTCCACTGGTCGGGTTGCCGGACCGCTGTCGATGAATACTTCGCCAACCGGAGCGGGTTCCTGCTGGAGCGACGTAACAAGGTGCACGTGATCAAGCTCTGACTCCGCGACGCCGGGCCCTTTTGATCATGGTCCGTCCACGGAGGGCTTCGTCCACACCGAGATGCTGGACGTGCTGTCCCCGGTGAACGGGGACCTGTCCCAGTCCGCGTACCGGTCGGTGAGCCGGAGCCCGGCCATGGTGGCCATCACGTCCATCTCCGACGGCCACACGTAGCGGTGCGGTGTCCCGCCGGAGCTGATCATCTTGCCCTCCCGAAACGTGTAGTGGTGGGAGACCAGTCGCTGCGAGACCAGGTCGTAGTCATCGATGATCAACAGGTCCTCGGTCGCCGTTCCGGGGACGAGCGTCTGGCCCGCCGGCAACTGACGCAACTGTGGAACCCAGACCTCGATCACGAACCGCCCGCCCGGGCGAAGGTGCCGCGCAGCGTTCTGGAAGCAGGCGATCTGCTCGTCCTGGTGCAGCAGACAGGTGATCGCGTTGTAGACGATGTAGATCAACTGATAGCCGGTGCCCGGCGGGTCGTCGACGGCCATGCTCCCGACGGTGGCCGGCAGCCGGCCCGCCGGGACCGCTCGGTGCAGGACATCGATCATCACCGAGGACACGTCCATCCCGTCGACCGGGACGCCACGGCGGTGCAGTGGTACGGCGATTCGGCCGCCGCCGATGGCGAATTCGAGTGCAGTGCCGTCACCGGCCAGGTCCTGGAGGAAGTCCAAGGCAGGTGAGATCTCGTCGGTCTCCGCGACGTCGTCCGGGCTGTAGCCGGCCGCGATCCGATCCCAGAGTTCGCGTTGTTCGGCGCTGGAGTCCTGCACGTTGTTACTCCTTCCGACGCCAGCAGTCATCGTGGAGACACTGTCGCAAAGCCGACCAACGAAGCCCACTCGTTTTGTCACAGTGGCCGAAGCAACCGGGTGCCGCGGAACGATCGCAGCCGCGGAATGCTGCCCGCTGGTCTCCTCATCGACCGAGTTTGACGACACCGAGAACTGTCGTCGCCACGTCGTCGGGGACCGCGAATCGGAAGCCGTCACGTTTGGGGTCGGCGCGGCCGTGGTAGCGATGGAGGACTGCGCGAAGCTGCGCGGAGTCGTAGATCGTGACGATGTCGAGCCGCGTCGGGCGACCGTGGACCTCGATCGATCCGTGGTAGAAACCCCAGCTGAGATCGGCGAAGAGTCTCATCCGCGGTGTGACGGTCCTGCGCATGCCGAACAGATCGATGTGCTTGCCCTCGATATTGGCGTAGCGATCGCCGGCACGGTTGGGGTCGTAGCGATCGGTCCCGGTCGTCAGAATGATCTTGATCAGATCATCAACGCTGAGCGTTGGGTGATCATCGGCGCTGCCGCCCCGGGCGACGATCCGGCGGCCGGCGAACCGGCCGCGAATGACGTCGTCGACTCGTCTGCCGATCGCGCCATGATCAGGTTCGGCGTCGACCGTGTAATCAGCCAACGGAACCGTCAGCACCGTCATCTGAATCCCGCCCGGTGACCGATCCGGTGCGAGCGCGGTTTCAGCCTTTGACAGGATGCAGAGGTGAAGCAGGGGGATCTGGGGCTCGACGTCAAGCAGTTGACCGAGCGCCAGGAGTGGCTGCAGTCATCCGCTCATGCTCTGATGGACGAGGTTGGACTGAGAGCAATCCTGGAGACAGCGGGTCGAGTGTGGCCGGGCGGCAGTTTCGATCTGGGACTGATGGTGTGGCCGGACCTCGACATCGAGGTGATCACGACGTCGCCGCCGCAGCCAGCCGTCGTGGTCAACGTTCTGCAAGAGCTGGTGCTGACAACCGGGATTCGCAAGATCAACTATGCCGACCATCGCGCGCCGACGGACAGCGGGTTGCCGACCGGCGTCTACCTCGGCCCGGACGTGGAGTTCCGTAGCGTTGCGTGGCAGGTCGACCTGTGGTTCATTGACGCCGACCAGGCAAGGGAGCGCCGACGACTCCACGATCGGATCCGGGATGGCTTGGACGAGGCGAACCGCAGATCAATCCTGCAGATCAAGCAGGTCGCCGCTGCGAGTGACGGCTACCACCGTGGCGTGAGCAGCGTCGACATTTACGAAGCGGTTTGGACCACGGCGTCAGCTCGATAGACGGGTTCGTTGACTACCTCGCTCAATCGGGCCGCAAGTTGTAGCCGGCGCCCGGTGATCGACCCCACGACCACCGTCGATACTTGTGGTGTGGAGCCTGTTCTGGATCGCCGGCCGCCGTTTGAGGCGGTCCTTGAGTTGCTGGGCAGGGAGGATCCCAAAGGTCTGCTCGCGATCGGCGCGCCGATAAGCGAGTATGACCTTGAAGCCGATGAGATTGCTCGTCGGTTGCGGGCTGGTCAGCCGATTTCCGACGAGGTGCTGGTCGAAGTCTGGGAGCGATGGTTCGGGCCTGGCAGCGGATATGTGCGACGGACCTCGAAGTCTCAGGTCAGCAAGCTCGCTGCACACCTTGACGCGTTGCATTGACGCGGACCGGTGCCCCAGTCCTGGATGAACTGGCCGTGGTTTACCGGTAACACGACGTATTCCAACCCCGTGAATGCGTCCGTAGGTCGCCTCCTTGCGGGCATCGGAGCCGGGCGGGGCAAACGGCCACCTGCTCACGCCGCAGCGAGCGCGGTGGCTCCTGTCCCGGTGGTGGAACCTCTAACGGGCTAGCTCGGCGATGAGTGACGCGATACGTTGATCGCTCATCCCTTGTCTTGGTCGCAGAAGAGGTCTGTCCGCATGTCCACGATCAGCAACTCCGACGCGATTGCCGCTTGGTCGGCGATGCCGGCTGACACCGTTGAGTCCTACGACGCCCAGGGCGACTTTCCCAAGCGCCACCTGATGAACGAGCACCTGCTTCGGCTGTTGGGGCCACTCGACGGACGGAAGGTGCTCGATGCCGGTAGCGGTGAGGGTTACTTCAGCAGGTTGTTGGCTGAACGGGGAGCCGAGGTCGTCGGTGTGGAGCCGGCCGACGTGCTGCTGGCCCGCGCTCAGACGATCGAGCGGGAACGTGGTCAGGGAATCACGTACGTGCGGGCCGATCTGTCGACTTTGCCCGAGGTGGGCCAACCTTTCGATGCGGTGGTGTGCAGTATGGTGCTGCTCGCCGTTCCCGATTTGCAGTCGGCAATGTCGGCGTGCGTTGATGCAATGAGGCCGGGCGGCCGGTTTGTCTTCTCCATCACTCATCCGGCCTTTGAGAACCTTTATGGAACGTGGCGACAGCACGGCCACTATCGCCTCGACCGCTACTTGGAGGAGTACACGCTCCCGGATGGGTACGCACCCGACTTCCACCGGCCCCTGTCGGCCTACCTCAAGGTGCTCATCGGCCTCGGTTGCCGCATCACTGAAGTGTGCGAGCCGGGCCTTGATCCGCAGGTCGCGCGAGAGAGCGGAATCGACGCGATCGATGCCTACGTCGCGCTGCCGAACTTCCTGATTATCGCCGCTGAACGCGACTAGCTGTTGGGTTGTCCCGGCGCACATGAGTGCCGCCCGGTGCCGGATCCGTTATGACGCGTGACGTCTATGTATTGAGTGCCAAGCGCAGGCGGCCGGGACGATCTCTTGCATGTCGCGAGCGAGCTCGATGCGAGCAACGTCGGATGCGTCGATCCATCGAGCCTCCGCGATCTCTTCAGTGTCAAGCACGAGTTCGACATGGCCGCGAAGAATAGTGGCGAACATCGTGACTTCGTACGTTGTCGGTCCCCAGTCGGGATAGTTCACGGTGTAGATCGGCGAGTCGCCGAACACGCCGAGTTCCTGGATTTGACCGGCGAGCTCGAGGCCGAGCTCTTCGCGGACTTCGCGTATGGCGGCGTTCGGGGCCGACTCGCCGGCTTCAACACGTCCTCCGAAGGTCGCCCAGCGTCTGTCGTGCTGGTGTCGGCCTAGCAGTAGCTGCGCGCTGTCGTTGAAGATCGCGACGCCTGCAGCTCGGACGACTGACGACTCGCTCATGTACTCAGGATTGCAGAGGAGCCAGGTCGAACTATCGCGGGTCTTCCAGGATTGTGTCCGGTGGAGGATCGGATCTCACCGATGGATCCATATCTGCGTCAAACACAAAGGTCTTTTCGAGCTGCTGGATGTCGTAGAGGTCACTGAGCTCCCGTGAGGGAACAATCCGAAAGTTCGCGAGAGATCCATCGGTCTCTGCGCGGTGGACGACCGAGAGGACGTACTGGAACAGCGTGCCAGAGGTGGGAAGATGGCGCGGCTCAGCGCCAAGCAGATCGGCCTCGATCGTGTCCAACAAGCTATCCACTGCTCCCGGCACTTTGTAAGCGTTCTTCTCGTAAGATTTCACCAAGGCGTACACGTTGTCCCCGAAACGGCGCCAACTCGCCGGAAGGATCATATCGGGCAGCGAGCCATCGTCAGCTAATCTCTTGAAGCGTTCGACGATTTGAGTTTTGACTTCCGTCTCCGGCCAAGGAGATGGGAGGACTGCATCAGACACCGACTCGAAGGCGGAAATCAGCACCTCGGCCTGTTCCACCGTGGCCTTCAATTGTGCTGCGAGGCGTTGCTTTCGCCAGTCTGCAGTGTCCCCTTTGTAAACGAGATCGTGCGTGACCGCTATCCATGCGTACTCAAAGGCCGTGACCACTTGAACCTCGAAGATGACATCTCCGGCGCCGGGCTGCCGGCCGCTCGCGGCGGCCGCGCTCATGGTGCCGTACCAACGCGTACCATCGAAGCGAAAGACATCCGGGGCCTTCTTGGCGTCACTCCGCGACCTGACTGACTCGCGCGCAAAGCTTGAATCAAGCTTTCGGAGGACCTTTTCCTCATGGTCTCGAACAGGAACAACCACCGTGCATGCGTAAAGGTCGTCGATGGCCGACCACTGCTCTACTCGTCCACCGTCGAGCTTTTCGACCAAAGACGTCAGTTCCTTGGTTCGCTCTCGGAAGAGATAGCCATTGTCCTTGCAGTAACGCTCCAACGTGTCACTGACGTGACGAGCGACGTCATCTACGAGGGGCCGAATCCGGTCGTAGGCCTGCCTGACACTTTCAGGATCGGACACTTTCCGCATCCCCAGTAATGACATCCTCGAGATACTTGACTCGAGCGCGACGCTGTGCAATGTCGTTAGATGCCGATCTGGCTGCCTCGTAATATCGCTTTGCGTCGGGGAATCGCTGGCGATCGTCCTCAGAGTTGACTCGGCTCATGGCCTTCCCCAGCCGCCTAAGGGCCGCGCCCTGATCCGGAAGCCTATCCTCGCGCCTGAGGCTCAATATTGCACCAAAGAGAGAGTAAAAATCCGCCTGATTGCGAAGGCGCCTCGACGGTCCGCCGAGGATCTCATCGGCCCAGCTAGCTAGAGTCCTGATCACCTCGCGAGCTTCATCCTCAACGTCGGGAGCCTGCTCCCACTCTTCGTCCCGGGCGTTGTAGGCATCGTCGAGATCGTCCTGTGAGTAGCTCTCGATGCCCCGCTCCACGAGGAGCAGGAGTTGTGCGACCAGCTCTGCGTCTTTCATTTGTCGTCTGGAACCCGCCGCGATGCGAGGAAAGTCTTTAGGCATAACCTCCTCGAGGTGTTCGGTTAGCGATTCAACTCTCGAGGCAAAGACGCCACCGAACCGGGCATGGCGTAACTCTTGGGCGGTGAGCCGAGCCACGTTTCGGTTGATACGGTCAAAGATGTTGCTAAGGGCGCTCTCATCAATTGTCGGAAGAAACTCGATTGAAAACTGGTACCTGTAAAATCGCTGTCTTGTCTCGCTCGGTAGGTCGGCGAACATCAGTCCGCGATAACGGTCCATCGTGGCGTCGTCACTTACAGGGAACCTCCCGTCGAGGAACTCAAATACCGTGGACAATCGCTGCTTCCCATCAACAACGAAATATTTCGCGACCCCGGCATCATCGATATCTTCGAAAAGGAAGACGGCGGGGGCTGGGTAGTCCAACAGCACCGTGTCGATGAAGTAGTCCTTGTACGTCTGCGACCAGACGCTACGCCGCTGGTAAGGAGGGTCCAGTTCCAAGAGGTCCCTGTTAAAGAGATCCCAGAACCAGGCCACGGCCTGGGTCGTCTGTCTGCGCTCAGTTGCCACTGGAAAGCTCCCCTCAGATGCCAGGAGGAGTCTAGCGAACAACCGGGCGGTCGGCTTCGCCGGACGGTGTGCCTGCTAGCGGCGGTGCCGCCACCACCAGTACAAGAGCTGGAAGTCCATTCGCGAAAGGCGACGGTCTACCCGGAGAGCGGGCAACCGACCCGAACGCGCGATCAGTAGCCGCGCACACAGGAGGTTGATCGTTGCCCGCTCACCGATCCCTTGTGGAGCAGATAAGCCGCGTCATGCCGGTCACTCCGGGCGGGCACGCCGCTGCCTGCCCTCCTCGGAAACGGCTTTCGGGTGAGAACCTCTGCGGCTGCGGTCAGACCGCGAGCACTTGCCGGATTTGGTCGGGGATGACCAAGTCAGGTGCTTCGGTCCTCTTGTCGTTGATCGCTCGGCGCAGCCGGGATGGATCAAGTGTTTCGATGCCGACCGCTGCCAGTGTCGCGTCGATTCGGTCGGTCTGGTCGCGCGCGATCATGGTGGCGATCTGCGGCTCGACTCGTACGGTTGGGACGTCGTGTCCGGCGCACTCCAGAGGTTCGCGGTCGCTCCAGCTGAGCGTGCTTCTGGTCTCCAGATAGAGCGTCGTAGTTCGTGGGCTCTCGATGTGGGCAATCTCGACGCGGAAACCCTCGATGATCCAGCGCCCGAACGTCCATTGCTCGCCGGCGTCGCCGAAGCTGAGTGTTGGTGCGGACTGGCTGCTCAACCAATCCGGTGTCGTGTCCTGTGGCTCGACGCTCGGGGTTGGCATGAGATTGGCGGCTCGGGTGAGGTCATCCGCTGTGTTGACTGCGATGTCGAGGTCGCCGGGTGTGATCGCAGCACCGCGTAGGGCTGTCGCCGCGCTGCCTACGAGCATCCAAGGGATGCGGTTCCGGTTCAGGATCTCGGCAGTAACCATCAAGGCCGTTGACCAGACGCTTTTCATGCTCGGACCGTAGTAGGGGCATCTGACACTTCGGCTGGTCACGGATCCCATGCGGTGACGGCGCACGCTCGTGATCTTGCCGTCCCGAGCGGAACGCCACATCAACCGCTACTGTCGGCGTCCGTGTCGGACACGTGGACGGTTACGAAGAAGAAGCTGGCCGGAGAGTCACGTTCTTGGTACGCGCTCGCGCTGGGCGAGGACCATTTTGGAACGTGGCTCTATGCACCCGCGGCGAGTTCGACGACCGGCGCATCCGATGGTCCTATCCGGATGCGCTGGTCTCCTCAGCCGAAGCCGCGTGCAGATCGGTCCTGAACGCGGTCAACGAGTGCCGTCGCCCCTTCGATGGTTCCTACCTACCATGGTGGGAGCAAACCAGACAGGCACGGTGACGCCGGAATCACCGCCTGACGCGACTGCCCGGTGAGGGATCCTGTCAGGGCAGTTCTGTTGAGGCGTTGCTGGTTGGTTGGTTGACTCGTCCGGTGTAGCGGCGAGTCATGATCAGGAAGCATGGCCCGGCTAGTGTCTGGATGAGCGCGGCAACGCCGATCACGGTGACAACCGGGACTATCTCGGCTGCTGCACCGGCGATCCCCGCGAAGACAGCAGTGGCTATTGCGTTGAGGGTGGATGTTGTGCCGGTGACTCGTCCCCGGTGGGTGGCGTCGGTGTTGGCCAGGAGCCAGGTGTTGGCAGCGACCCAGGAAATGGTGAAGGGGAATCCTGAGAGAGCGAAGACGGCAAGCGCCGTGGTTGCGTTGGGCACTGCAGCAAGGAGGAGTAGGAGTCCTCCGGAAATGGCGGCGCCGCCGGCGATGGGCCATCGGTAGCCGAGCCGTCGGGTGATGATGCCGACCAGTGGGGCGGCGAGGATGGCGGTCACGGCGAAGGAGCTGTTGACCGTGCCCATGTAGGCCGCTGTAGCGCCGATGGTGCCCAGCATGAGGACCGGGAACAGCGAGCTGAGTGGACCTTCCTTGATCGAGTCGAGGATCTGAAAGACCGCGACCGCCCGGGCTGGTACGTGCGTCACGGTGATCCGCGGCCCGTCGAGCCAGTCCCGGATGATCGTGACGTCTGCCGACGGCACATGTTCGCTTCTGGGTAGGAAACTGAACAGCAGGGCAGCAACGCCGAGGCATCCCGAGACTGCTGCGATCGTCGGGACGAAACCGATCCAGGTGATCAAGATTCCACCGAGGGCCGGTCCGGCAAGTCGTGTGACGTTGCGGGCGACGGAGTTGGCCGACATGGCATCCGGCAGGTCCTTGTCGCTGACGATGTCGGCAACGGTGGCTTGCTCGGCGGGAACGAAGAACTGCAACTGCGCGGCCTGGACGAACGCGATCACATACAACGCTCCAGCATGATCACCGACGAGCAGCAAGCAGGCAACGGTCGGAACCCGGAGCCAGCTGGTGAGCTTCACCAGTCGGTCGCGACGGATCCGATCGGCGGCCAGACCACCGATCGTTCCCAGGGCGATCGCGGGCACAGTGGCGGCGACCAGCAGGCCGGATGTGGCGGCAGCAGAGTGTGTGATGGTGAAGATCTGCACGGTCAACACGGTGCCCAGTGCCGAGCTGGCCAACGCCGCGGCCAGATTAGCCAGCCACAGCGAACGGAAGACCGGGTTGGTGCGGAGAAGTCTCACACGCCGAATCGTCGGCACTAACCTACTGAAAATGGCAGACCAGTCTTGCAGTAGAACTTTCGCGCTGACGACCCGTGAAGCGTCCACGTTCGTGACGATGCCGACATCGAGCCGGTTCCTGATCCCACTGCTCGGCCGCGAGCTCGCGGTCTCCGAACTAGCCAACCAGGTCTCGGTGAGCATCGGAGCCGCGGCCTACCGGATCAGGCAAATGGTCCAGCTCGGACTGGTCGAGCAGACCCGGCTCCAGCACCGGGCAGGACGTCCCGTCGCCTTCTACCGTGCGGTCGCCGACCGATTCTTCGCACCACTCGACCTGACCCCAGTTGACTCGCTCCGGGACCTGTTTCGACAAGGGCTGGCAGACATCTCCGCCGATGTCGAGGCCTCGCTGGAGGAGGGCTGGCTGTCGGTCGGTCGATCCCAGCAGTGGGGAACACTGCTCTACCGTCGGCCGTCAGGATCGGTCAACAGAGACTTCGTTCCCCGATCGTTGACCGACGGCGACAGCTTCTGGACCCAAGCCCTCAGCGAGCAGGCCCCGGCCGTCTGGACCCAACACGCAACGCTGGAGCTCCCCTCAGACCTGGCCAAGCAGTTGCAGCACGAACTCGCCTCCATCGTCACCCGCTACGCCCGCCAGGCAGAACCACTACCCAACAAGAGGACCCACCACATTCAACTCACCCTCGCGCCGATGATCGGGACCAGAAGTGGCTCATCCTCCGATTGAGACCGCGGGACTCTCGTGCCCGGTGATCGATCGAGCTGCGGGCCGGTGAGAGGCCGGCGAAGTAGCTCGGATTGCCGGGCATCTGATGATCGACCACGGGGTCCGGGCCGAGTTCGTCTGCCGGCACCCACTGCTGAATCACTTGGCCAGCATCGGACAGCCAGACGACTAGGGCCCGCTACCCGTGGCTTTGACACCGCCAGGCGACAACGAACGCTTGGATCGGCGGATCGTGGAGGCCCGGCCGGCGCAGCCAGACGTGGCGAGTGTGATTGCGGCACGGCTGCGGCCACGTCCGTTCAGCCGGTACCGGGCAGCCCACAGCGCAGGCAACGGTCGGGAACGCGGGTGCTGTCGTGGTCAGGCGGCGTCAGGTGTGGGCGCGCTGGTCTGCCAGATGTGTTGGGCGAAACTGCCACGACCGAGGTCGTAGGTGCCGGTCGCGTTGACCAGGAACACTCTGCCTTCCGGCGCCCGGAACAAGAGGGTTCCGGGCTCGGGTCGTCGCCTCTTCCACAGTCCGTGGGTGATCACGTTGTGTTCCCGGCGGCCGTCGGGGGAGAGGTTGTCCTCTCGGGTCTGTGCCGGGAGCCCTTCGACGAACGGGATGTTGTGGTCAAGATCAAGGTGACGCCCGACGGCCCCGGAGAAGGGGAACATGCTGCCGGGGTGTTTGAGGAACAGTCGTTCCCGCATCGCCCGCGGGATCTCGTAGGAGTCCACTGGTGTCAGGTCGACCGATAGGTCGAGGACGGGTTTGAGGGTGATGTTGCAGTGGCCGAGCCAGTCGGCGACCAGGCTGCTGACCATGGGGCCGATGTCTTCGACTCGGGTGACGCCGAGTCCGGTGTCGAGGGCTTCTTTGGCGATGTGGACGTAGAGGGTGGCGTTGGGTCGGAACTTGGCCGGGTCGATCTTGCTGATCGCGCGGATCGCGAGTTCGGCCAGGCGTTGATCTTGATCAACGCGGGGGAAGCGGTCGGTGGCGCCGTCGTCGTCCAGCGGGTCGGGTGGCGGTTCGTCCTCGGAGTCGTGGTCATCGGGTTGCGGCTCACAGGCCGTGTTGTGATCAGGCGGCCACGTGGCTGTCCGGTCGGGCGCGGGCGACCCGGTCTCGGTCGACTGGTCCTGGGAGGCGTGCGCGCCGGGCTGGTCGGATGCGGTCGGTCGGGTTGTCCTGGCGTCGCCGTCGCTGGACTCCGGTTTCGAGAACAGGGAGTCGTCGTCAGGATCCAGGTCTGGATCGAATAGGGTCGGTTCGGTGTCTTCGGCGATCATCCGGATCGCGTCGAGGGGATTGCCCAGGACGTCGATGGCGGCGGCCATGCGTTGGTTCTTGGTGCCGGTGTGGCCGCGGCGGGCGAGGATGTCGGCGATCCGGGTCACTTGGGCGTAGAAGCGGATCCCGGCGGGTGAGTCGGTGAGGATGTAGATGCCCTTGATGCCGTGTTCGTTGCTCTGGTTCATAAAGACGCCCACGTCTTGTGCTGCTTCTTCGGCGAGTTTTTTGATGTTGGCGGCGTCGATTCGGATGATCGTGGCTTCGAGTTGGGCGAGGAGTTTGTTCCAGGACCAGTGTCCGACCATCGGCGCGATCGACCGGTCCACCTCCAATGCCTGTTCCAAGGTCAGATGCCGGGTTTGGCGGGCGATGGTCTGACAGTCGAGTGAGGCGACTTCGTAGTTGCAGAGTCGCGCCCAGAGTCGGGGGAGGCGGTGGCGGAGGTCGAGGGCGTCGGCGATGATTCGTTCGGCGGTGCCGGTGGATTTGTGCATCGTGGCGGCGAGGTCGGTGACGCAGAATCGGGTGAACTCGGGCGTGCCGTCGCCGCCGGGTCGGATGGGCCGGTCCCCGCCGGGGATGGCCAACTGGTGGGCGGCGATGCTGTCGGCAGGGTGTTGGTCGGCGAAGATCGCTGCCAACCGAAGCCGGTTGGTGCCGGCGGTGCGTTCGAGTCGGTCGGTTGCTTCGACCTGGGCGAGGAGTTGGTCGTCGGTCAGGCAGGTCGGATCGACACCGGGCCCGGAGAGGGCGGTGTCGATCAGCCTGCTGCCATCGATCATGTGACCAACAGTAGATGGAACGTCTGACAGTTTGGGTCGTCAGGGATCCCAAGCCAGGAAGGGTTATCCACAGATTTGGAAAGAGATTCTGTCGGTCGAGTTGGCTGCCCCGACAGACTCAGGGCGCGTCAGGCCCTTCGACAGGCTCAGGGCCCTTGGCTGGGCCGGCGAGACGAGACGAGTCAGCCTCGAAGACTGCTCGGACCAGCCGTTCGGTGGCGTGACCGTCGTCAAGATCAAGGTAATCCGACCGGAAGCGGCGGTAGTCCTCGGCATAGTCCTGCTTGACCCGATCAAGATCACGCAGCGTCTTGATCACTTCGTCGGTACTGCTCAGCAACGGACCGGGAGCGGTCGGCTGATAGCTCCAGAGCGAGCCACGGGCCTCGTTCTGGTACTCCTCCAGATCCGGGACCATGAAGAGGATCGGCTTGCCGGTCAGGGCATAGTCGAAACGCAATGACGAATAGTCCAGCACTGCCGCATCGGAAGCCAGGCACAGCTCGGCGATGTCGGGGTAGTCGGTGACGTCGATGACCGTCCCGTGACTGCCGACCCGATCACTCAGCCGAGCGTTGAAGGCGTGCCCGCGGACCATGATCACGTAGTCGTCGCCGAGCTCGCCGGCGAGCCGATCGAGGTCGAGGAAATCGACCATCGCCGCGGTGTTGTCGTTCTCACTCATGCTGTCGCGGAACGTCGGCGCATAGAGCACGGCGGTCTGGTCGGAGCGGATGTCCAGCCGGCGCCGTACTGCTTCGGCGATCGCATCGGCGGTAGTGGAGAACAGGACGTCGTTGCGCGGATAGCCGATCTCCAACGCGGGCCGCGGGTAGCCGAACTCACGGCACAGCGCGGCGGTGCCGTAGGACGCCGGCGACACCAGATAGTCCCAGTCCGCCGCTCGTTCCAGGTAGGACCGGATGTGGGCGATGTCGCGGCCCTGCATCGCCCAGTGCGACTGACCCATCTGTTTGAACGGGTAGCCGTGGAAGGTCTGGATCTGCACCTGATGCGCGGGCTTGTGGTGATAGATCGGCTGGTGCATGTTGTCCATGTAGAACTGCGCCTCGTGCAGCAGCCGATACCACTCGGCGCTGTCGTGCAGCACCGCGACGCCGCCCTCGGGAACCCGTACCGAGTAATCCTTGACGGTCCAGTAGATGCGGTGCGGACTACCGGGGACAACCGGATGATCATGAAGATACTCATGCAGCGCACGCGGGTTGCAGCCGCAGATCTCGCCGTAGTAGGAGCGCAACAGCACCGCCCCTGCTTCGTAGCTCGGATCTCCGACCCGCTCGCCCAGCCGATCCTGCAGCCGCTGCTGATTGCGAGCCCCCAACTCGTCGTCGGCCAGCGGCGGCAGCAGCCGGACCGACAAGGCATTCGGCTTGCGCAGTCGCAGCTTGCCCAGCAACTGTTCGCTGCGGAAGTCGATCGGTAGCGTGCTGATCAGTTCGTCGGTCAACCGGACCGGCACGGCGACGCCGCCGATCGTGGCAACCAGGTCGTAGTCGGCGGTCGGCAACGGCAGCGAGCCCAGATGCCACGGATCGGCGACCAAGGCGATGTCGGCGCTGAACGCACCGTCACCGGAATCGACCAGCTCCGCACCGGCGCGCGCCCTGGGAGTCTGCACTGCCAGCTGCAGATCCGTCACCGCACCGCCGGCAAGCCGGCCATGCACCCGCAGCGTGCCCTCGACGACCTCGACCGCGTCCACCCGCACCGAGGCGGGCTCGTCGATCACGGTCAGCATCCCGCGCGGGGTGCGGACGGCCCGGGTGCGGACGTAGGACTCGTTCGGTACGGCGCTGTCGAAGTCCGGCCAATACAGGGGAGCGCGGGTCCCGTCGTCGGCGAGCGCGGTGACGACCCAGTTCCGTCCCTGGAAACCCTCGACCGTCATCGCGTCGCCGTGGTCGGGCAGCGTCAACGCGATGCGCGGTCCGGTAGCGGTGCGCTGCACAGCGGTTCGGACGACCGCCGCGCCGTCCTCGGCGGACAACTCGAGCTGATGCGGATCGAAGTTCGTACTGCCCACCACCTCGGCGGTCAGCTGTCGTCCGTCCAACCGTACGTCCCGGACCGTGCAGGTCGGCTCGACCAGGTTCACCAGCAGTCCGGTCTTGCCGGTGTAGGAGACTTCGACAGCGGTGCCGTCGGCCAGGTTGCCGGACTGCAGCCGGCCGGCCGAACCGCCGGGTTCCGGACCCCGCAGCAGTGCCTCCCGGCTGATCCCACCCGAACTGACCCGGGCGATCAACTGCAGTTGCGTACCCGGCCCCAGGCCCTCGGCCGACAGGTCCAGGACGGCATGGAAACAGGACGGCCGGTAGTCGGCGTAGCGATGCTTGCTGGCCTGGGTGACCTCGACCGACGGACGCATCTGGACGGCAAGATCAACTTCGCGATCGGTGTCCCGGACAGCGGCGACGATCCGGACATCGGTCTCACACTGAGCAAGATCGACATTGTCGATGTAGGCCCAGCCCTCGACGTGCAGACGTTGATCGTGATCCCAGTAGACACGGCGGATGCTGGACACCAGACCGAGCTGATGATCGGCCAGCGCCAGCAGCGGATCGGTGGCCTGCAGCCCCAGCACCTGCCGGGCCGGCGTGTCCAGGTAGACGTTGCCGTCGGCAACGATCGGCGGGATGTTCTTGGGGTTGTTGTGACCGAGGCCGACGAAGTCGATCACCGCATCCCGGTGTCCCTCGGTGACCAGCTTGATCGCGACCCGATGCTGGGCCGAGACCCGATCCCAGACCTCGTCGTCGGCATGATCGGTGAGCCGCCGCAGCGCATCGGTCAGCAGCTCCCAGAACTCGTCGTCGGCAAACTGCGCAGTCTTGATCGACAACGGGAGATCGTTGCTCAGATATTGGCCGAGCCGGACGTTGCGGACATGCTGCAGATCGGGACGATCCAGCTCGGCCAGCGAGTTCTCCAGGGCATGCAGCCGGGCCCGCAGATCGTTCAGCGCCGTCGACTGCTGGGTGATCGAGGACCGGTCCTCCCGGACCCGCCAGCCGTAGGTGACCGTAGCCAGGATGTCGAACTTCGCCGCCGTGGCGTAGGCACGGGTGGACAGCGCCTGATCCTCGTACAGCACGCCGACCGGGAAGGCGAAGCCGTTCTTCTCCCAGAACGACCGCCGGTAGAACTTGCTCCAGGCCACCGCGTTGACACAGGCATCCGGCGATTCGACCAGGGTGGTGCCCAACCGGGAGAAGCGGTGCGTGGACCGGATCCACCATGCCGCCGGCCAGGTCTGGGTGCTGTTCATCCGCTCGTAGCAGCCGACGGCGAAGTCCGAACCGGTACGGCGCAACGTGCGCACATAGGTCCGGATCGCGTCCGGCTTGAGTACATCGTCGGAGTCGATGAACATCAGGAAGCTACCGCGAGCATGCCGGGCACCCGTGTTGCGTGCGGCACCCAGACCGGCGTTGGGCTGCTGGACGATCTGGATCCGACGGTCCTCGGCCGCGTAATTGCGCATGATGTCGATCGACCGGTCCGGTGACCCGTCATCAACGAGGATGACCTGCAGATGCTGATAGGACTGGGACAGCACGCTGTCCAGGCAGGCCGGCAGATAGCGCTGGACGTTGTAGACCGGAATGACGACGCTGACCAGCGGTGACGCCGGCCGGGAGTAGAAGACCCGCTTGGCGTACGGACGGAGCCGCCGCCATCCCGCACGGATGCCGCGCTGAGCCGGAGCAGGCAACCGCTCCGCAACTCGTCCGGCCATCCGACGCGTACGCCTCCTGGCGTTTCCCAACACCGACATCTCACCTTTCGCTGTCACGCGGCCACCGTGTCTGGCCCGATCGCGGGGCTCAGACTAACCGGGCGGCACGGCACCGAGGCTGAGGGCGCGCGCCACGCGGGCGAAGCGGCAGCTCAAGAGTTACTCAGCCGCGCCGCCACCTGACCTCAGCCAGCTGAGTCGTACGGCGTTCGGCGGCACCGGCAACACTAGACTCAGGCGTCGCGCCCGTTGTTCAGACAGGAGATTGCCCCCGACGATGAGTCAGACAGGATGAGCCGGACCGGCATCGAGCGACCGGCCGCGGTCGAGGGTCGCTGGAAGGCGGCGACGGCTGCCGACCTCGGAGTCGCTGCTGTCCTGGTCGCGGCCTGCTGCTGCGTACGGCTCGGCGCCGGAGCGGACGCCGGGATCGACTGGGGACGCTGGATCGGTCTGGCCGGGTTGCTGGCCGCGGCGATCTGGTTGGTGCTGCGGTTCCCGCGAACAGCCGATCCCGAGGATCTGCGGGAATCCCTCTACCGTGCCGGGCCTCTCGGCCGGCGCTGGGGGATCGCCGGCGGTTTCGGTGGACTCGGCCGATTCGGCGCGCTGCGGATGGCGGCCGCCGTCGCGGTGCTCATCCTTGCCGTCGATCCCAGCGCCCCCGCGGGCCGTACGGTGCCGGCGACGGTGGGTGTCATCGGGCTGGTTCTGACCGTCGCGGTCGAACCGTTCGTCGTGCGGTTGCTGCGGCTGCCCGCGCCCTTCGTCAGCGGTCTTCCGGGGGCGGCGACGCTGCCGAACCGGACCAGGGCGGCCTGGTGGATCGCCCCGATCGGTCTGCTGGGCACCGTCGCCGCCGGCATCATCGCGGCGGCGGGGTTGTCGGGCTGGCTGATCCTGCTGATCTCCGTGCTGGGCGCCGTCCCGGTGGCGTTGCTGATCCGTCAGGTCCGGGACCGACGCCGGGTTGCAGCCGAGCTCCGGCGCAGACTGCCGGAGGCGGTCCAGGCCTACCGGCCGGAGTTTCTGCTCTACACCGCTCGACCGGACGACGCGTCCTACCAACTGCAGATGTGGCTGCCGTACCTGGCCCGGGCCGGGCGGCGATTCATGATCATCACCCGGGAGGAGCTGCCGGCCGAGGCGATTGCTCCGGTTGCGGCAGCCTCGGATGTCCAGGTGCCGGTGGTGTGTTGCCGGTCGGTTGCCGATCTGGATCTGATCATGACCGACTCGCTGCGGGCGGCGTTCTACGTCAACGCCTCCTCGGGCAACGGTGCGCTGATCCGCTATCACCAGTTGACGCATGTCTATCTGGGGCACGGCGACTCCGACAAGCCGCCGTCGTACAACCCGACGCACGCGATGTACGACCAGATCTTCACCGCCGGGCCGGCGGCCAATCGGCGCTACGCCGAACACGGAGTGCTGATCGACGAGAGCAAGTTCCGGGTGGTCGGCCGACCGCAGGTCGAGGTGATCACCCCGGCAGCCCCGGAGCGGATCGCTGCCCGCGCCGCCGGCGCGGCCCCGGTGGTGCTCTATGCGCCGACCTGGCGCGGTCATGTCAGCGAAACGGCGCTGAGTTCCTTGGATCGTGCCGAGGCCCTTGTGGACGCACTGCTGCACCGTGGTGCGGAGGTGATCTTCCGTCCGCACCCGTTCAGCTACGAGGATCAGGTCGACACCGCGGTCATCGAACGGATCAAACAGACGTTGGCCGAGGATGCGCGGCGGACCGGCCGCCGGCATCGTTACGGTCCCGCCGCGGAGACCGAGTTGGACGCCTTCGGCTGCATGAACGCCGCCGATGTGATGATCTCCGATGTCTCCAGTGTGGTCTCGGACTTCCTCTTCTCGGCCAAACCCTTTGCCATGGTGGCTCCGCCGACGACGCCGGACGACGCCGACTTCGTGGCCGACTATCCGGTGGCCCGAGCCGGCTATCTGATCGATCATGATCTTGATCGGCTGGACTCGGTGCTGGACGAGTTGTTGACCCCCGGCGAGGACCGGCTGGCCGGCACCCGTGCAGCGGTCCGGGCCGACTACCTCGGTGACGCTCCGGTGGACGGCTACGCCGACGTGTTCGTCGACGCGGTCCGGGTCGCCTGCGATGTGCCGGCACCGCAGGTCGCCGAGGTCGCCGAGTCCGACGACGGTTCGACCACGATCGGGCGGGACACGGTCCGGCGCAACCTGGACAGTTTGGCCCGCACCATAATCACCGGCATTCTGGCCGTGCTGGCGTTGGCCGGCGGCTCGGGCACTGGTACGGCAGGTGTCTGGATCGGTGCGGTTGCCGCGCTGATCGCGGTGCTGGTGGCCGGTCTGACACTGACCGGGCGGATGCGGGCGGACACGACGCTGGACGGGCCACGGCTGATCCTGCTGCTGTCGTCGGGCGTTTCGCTGATCAACTCCGACCTGCCCGGCGCGGCGGCCGGAGTCGGTGTGTTGATCATGACGCTGGCGCTGGTCACCGAGTGGGCGGTTCGACAGGCCTGGAGCTATCCCGGTGTGATCGCCGACAACCTGCCCGGACTGACGCTGCCGGGTCCCTCCCGGATGGTCGCGCGGTTGCCGCTGGTCGCCCTCGTCGCCGCGGCTGTCGGATGGCTGGTGACGCTGCTGTCGACCCTGGTGACGGCGCCGCTGGGATGGTTGCTGCTGGCGATCGGTGTCGGCTACGCAGCGGTGATGATCACGGTCGTCGGCCCGGCCCGCACCCGGCTGGTCGCCGCGGCGACGGCCGAGGACGAGGTGCCGGCGGTGCTGCAGCGGATCGGCCCCGAATTCTGTGTCTATTTCGGCTCCGGCATCGGGGCGAGCTATCAGATCGGCATGTGGTTGCCGTATTTCCTGCGGATCGGGCGACCGTTCGTGATCATCACACGGTCGCTGCCGATGCTGGAGGAGATCCGGCAGCTGACCCGGGGCACCGACGTCCCGGTGCTCTACCGGGCCACGCTGCGGAGCCTGGAGGAGGCCGTCGTACCCAGCCTGAAGCTCGCCTTCTACGTCAACAACGCGGTCCGCAACACGCATCTGATCGAACGCCGCGAACTGACCCACATCTGGCTGAACCACGGTGACTCGGAGAAGCCGGCCTGTTACAACCCGGTGCACGCGATCTACGACCTGATCTTCGCCGCCGGCCAGGCGGCCGTCGACCGGTACGCCCGGCACGGGGTGACGATCCCGGAGCAGAAGTTCCGGATCGTCGGACGTCCACAGACCGAGGTGATCCGGCCGGCCGCCGAACGCGCCGACGAACCGACCGTGCTCTACGCCCCGACCTGGCAGGGTCCGTACGCCGACAGCCGGGTCTATTCGCTGCCGGTCGGTCAGCAGATCGTCGATGCACTGCTGGCGCGCGGCGTCCGCGTGATCTTCCGGGCGCACCCGTTCAACTACCGGTTCGACGCCGACCGGCGGCTGATTGCCGAGATCGGGGAACTGCTCGCCGCCGACCGTGACCGGACCGGCCGCCAGCACCTGTGGGGTGACGCCGCCGAGCAACAGCTGACAGTGGAGGAATGCTTCAATGCCTCGGATGCGATGATCACCGATGTGTCGGCGGTGATCTCGGACTACCTGGCCTCCGGCAAGCCGTTCGCGGTGGTTGCGGTCGGTCGGACCGAGGACGAGCTCGTCGCCGAGGCGCCCGCTGCAGCCGCGGGCTACACGATCGCCGAGGATCTGACCGACCTGGAACCGACACTGGAGGAGTTGTTGATCACCGACCCACTCGCTGCCGACCGGGAACGGGTGCGCGTCTACTACCTCGGTGATCGGCCGACCGCGCGCGCGGCCGACGGCTTCGTCGATGCCACCCATCGGCTGCTCGCCGGGGCGGTGGTCGGATGAACCCCCGCAATCTGATCCGTTCGGTGATCGGCATGTTGCCGATCTCGGTCGCCGTCGCGGTCGCGCTGGCTGTCCTGGCCGACATCCGTGGACACGGCGCGCTGGGCATCATTGCGTCGATCGGCACCGCCTGCGAGGTGGTCGCGCTGCCGTTGCTGAGTGCGGTGCACGGTCCGAAGGAGGTCAGCGCGATCCAGCTGCCGCGTTATCGACAGCCGCTGCCGGTCCCGACCGGACGCGGCAGTCAGGCGATCGCCGGAACGATCGTGTTGATCATGGTCCTGGTGATGCTCTGGCTGCCCGGCGGTGTCGCCTTCGTGTTGATGTTGATCGCCGGCCTGGGACTGATCGCCAACCTCGCGATGGCCTATCGCGCCCGTCGCGGCCGATCCCGACACCGCGCGGCACTGCGGCAGGCGATCGACGCCTACCAGCCACGTTTCGTGATCTACACCGGTCGCCGCAACGATGCGTCGTACCAGCTGACGATGTGGATCCCGATCCTGGAGCGGCTCGGACTCCCGTACCTGGTGGCGCTGCGCTATCCGGAGGCGGTGCGCTCGACCAAGGCGGTGACCACCGCGCCGATCGTGGTGCTGCCGACCGGCAGTGACCTGGACGCGATCACGGTTCCGTCGTTGCAGGTGGCGTTCTACGTCAACGGGACCGCCGAGAACGCAAGCTTCGTCAATTACCGCAGTCTCAAACACGTCTACCTCGGGCACGGCGACTCCGACAAGGAGCTGTCGGTGCACCCGATGCACAGCATGTTCGACCTGGTGTTCGTCGCCGGCCAGGCCGCGATCGATCGCTACGACCAGGCCGGGGTGATCATCCCGCGGGACAAGTTCGTGATCGTCGGCAGACCGCAGATGGCGCGATTGCAGCAGGCCGCCCGGACGATCGGGGAGGTGGAGCGGCCCACCGTGCTGTACGCGCCGACCTGGCGTGGCTACAACGCCCAGACCACGCTCAGCTCACTGCCGGTCGGAGCCAAGATCGTTTCCGGCCTGTTGGAACGTGGCGCGGTCGTACATTTCCGGGCGCACCCGTTCAGCTGGCTCGGCGCCCGGGAACGGTCCGAGATCGTCGCCATCGACGATCTGCTCCGCAAGGACCGGGACAGTTCGGGCCGGCCGCATCGGCTGGCCGCCGAGGGCCGGGATGCCAACGTGGCCGACGCGTTCGACGCCTCCGACGCGTTGATCACCGACGTCGGTAGCGTGCTGGTCGACTACTTCGCCACCGGCAAGCCGTACGCTGTGGTGTTGCCGCGAGGGCAGGCGATGGAGACGGCCCGGGCGGACCTGCCGAGCACCGAGGCCGCCTATCTGATCGACTATGCGGCTGTCGCCGAGCAAGGCACCTCCGGCAGCGTCGACGCGCTGCAGGACCTGCTGCAGAACGATCCATTGGCCGACCGTCGCGATGTCGTCCGCCGACACTATCTGGGTGACCGCCCAGGTGATGACGAACCGTTCCTGGAGCAGGTGCGGACGCTGATCGGCGAGCCGGCTGAGAATCCTCCGCCGGCCGAGGAGCCACGCCCAGCCTGATCCCGCTCGATCCGCTCCGATGCCGAACCGACACGGGTGCCGAGTTCGCCGTGTGGTCAGCTCAGCGCGGCGATGGCGAGCGGGAAGAAGGTCGACAGCGAATTGTGGACGGCGTGCAGGCAGACTCCCGGCCACACCGAACGTGTCCTGCGGAACAGCAGCACGGTGGCCAGGCCGACGACGAACGCTGTCGGGGCGACGGCGTTGATGCCGTGCGCAACGGCGAACAGCGCGGCCGAGCCGATCACGGCGATCCAGCCCGGGAGGTGTCGCAGCAGCACGTTGGCCAGCACACCGCGCCAGAGGAATTCCTCGCCGATCGGTGTCGCCACGGACCCCAGCAGTAGGGTGCCGATCAGGAACAGCGGGCCGGCGCCGGCCGATGCCTGGTAGTCGCCCTGGATGACGCGTTGGTCACCGGACAGCGTGATGTAGCCGACCGAGACGAGCAGACCGACGGCGAAGGTGCCGAGTCCCGACACGGCACCGATGGCGAGCCAACTGCCGGCCACCCGATGCACCCCGAACGGTTGCACCCTGCGGATCCGCGCCGCAACAGCCACCGCGAACGCCCCCAGACCGAGGATCGCGGAGAGCGCGTACTCGACAAGGCCGGCGATCTGCTTCGACAGGTCCGGCCCGAACCGGCTCCAGGCGACGATGCCGGCAAAGATGATCACGAACGCGATCGCGGCGGCCATGAACTCGCGCCAGCCCGGACGCAGACCTGCATCGGTCTCGAGGTCGGCACCCTCGGGGACGACACGAGACATGGCGGGCGCTCCTGTGACGGACGGATGACGATGGCACAGTCGGTGCCCTCGCTCGCGACGATACGGAGCGTCTCGCCGCGAGTCAAGACGTACCGTCTCGTCTCGGATAGGGTGGCGTCATGCCGGCTGCGTCGCCCGATCCGCACCGACGGAGCGAACAGTCCCGTCGCGCGATTCTCGCGGCGACCGTCGAACTGGTCGGCGACCTCGGCTACGAGCAGGTGTCCATCGAGGCGATCGCCCGGCAGGCCGGAGTCGGCAAGCAGACGATCTACCGCTGGTGGCCGTCCAAGGGTGCGGTCACCCTCGACGCCCTGGACGAGAGTCTGGACGCCGTCGTCGACTTCCCCGACACCGGCGACATCGTCGCCGACCTGCGCACTCAGATGCTCGGCGTGTCCCGACTGCTGACGACCAGGGTCGGCCGGGTCTACCAGGGCCTGGTCGCGGCAGCTCAATCCGACCCGCGGTTGTCCCGCGCCCATCTCGACCGGGTGATCGAACCGGCCGTGCTGGCCTGCCGACGCCGGCTCGCCACCGGCGTCGAACGCGGTGAGCTGCGGGCCGACATCGACCTGCAAGGCCTGATCGACCTGCTGTACGGCGTCATCTACTACCGACTGCTGCTGCACACCCGACCGTTGGACGACGACCAGATCGACGCCGTGTTGGAGATCGCCTTCTCCGGTGCGCGGCCAGGGCGCCCGCGATGAAGATCGACTTCAAGAAGGAGATCGCCGGCTACGCTGCACAACGCGGCCGATTCGACGTCGTAACGGTGCCCGAGTTGCAGTTCCTGATGATCGACGGGCACGGTGACCCGAACACCTCGGGGGCCTACCGGGACACGCTGGCCACGCTGTATCCGGTGGCCTACGCGCTGAAGTTCTTCAGCAAGATCACGCTCGAACGTGACTACGCAGTGATGCCGCTGGAGGGATTGTGGTGGTCGGAGTCGATGGACTCCTTCACCACCGACCGGGACAAGTCCCGCTGGGACTGGACGATGATGATCATGGTCCCGGACTGGTTGACAGCTGCCCATGTCGAGCAGGCGAAGCGAACCGTTGCCGGCAAGGGCGGAGCGCCACGATTGGCGGACCTTCGATTGGAGCACTTCGACGAAGGACTGTCCGTGCAGACCCTGCATGTCGGCAGCTACGACGACGAGGCGCCGGTCCTCGCAGAGCTCCATGACCACGTCATTCCCCAGCAGGGGCTGCGGATGACAGGCAAGCACCACGAGATCTATCTCAGCGACCCGCGGCGAACCGCCACCGAACGACTCAGAACCATCCTCCGACAACCGGTCCGGCACGGCTCCTGAGCCTGTCGAAGGACCGCTCGGTGACTCTGCGAGGTTGCTGACCCTTCGAGGTTGGTGACCCGTCGACAGGCTCAGCGACCTTCGGTGCCCAGCGCTGCGCGGATCCGGTCGGCACTGCCACCGAGGCCGAGGGTCTCGGTGAGTTCGGCGAAGCGATCGGGGTCGGCCGGGGCGTCGGGCAACACCAGATCATCAAGGGTGACGCCGAGATCAAGATCATCGACCACGCCGACCACGTCCGGGGCGACGGCCAGGTAGTCGATCGCCGCGGCCAGCTTGGCCCGGACCCCGGCAGCGATCGCGGAGTCCGGTCTACTTGCCGCGGCCAGGATGCCCTCGATGCTGCCGTACGTGGTGATCAACGACGCAGCGGTCTTCTCCCCGACGCCGGCCACCCCGGGTAGCCCGTCGGACGGGTCGCCCTTCAGGGTGGCGAAATCGCGGTAGCCGGCGGCCGGCACCCCGAAGCGGTTCCGGATCCACGCGTCGTCGACCCGATCGTGCTTGCCGACACCGCGGGCGGTGTAGAGCACCCGGATCCGCCGCTCGTCGTCGACCAGCTGGAAGAGGTCGCGGTCGCCGGTGACCACCTCGGTCGGGATGCCGGAGGTCCGGGCCAGGGTGCCGCAGACGTCGTCGGCCTCGTAGCCGTCCTTGCCAACGATCGCGATGCCGAGGGCGTTCAGGCTGTCGATGATCATCGGGATCTGGATGGCCAGGTCGTCGGGGGAGTCCTCGACCTTGGTGGCCGCGGAGTGGGACATCTCTGTGATCCCGGATCCGGAGGATTCGGCGACCCGGTGCGCCTTGTAGCTGGGAATCAGCTGCACCCGCCATGCGGGGCGCCAATCGTTGTCCCAGCAGCAGGCCAGATGGGTGGGCCGGTATTCGTCGGTGAGCCGGGAGATGAAGTCCAGCAGCCCCCGTACGGCGTTGATCGGCCGGCCGTCAGGGGACCGGAGACTGTCCGGTACACCGAAAAAGGCACGGAAATACAACGATGCGGTGTCCAGAACCAGCAATCTTTGCGTCATCACACCCCGAATACTGGCACGCTTAGCCGCATGGAGAAGCTCGACCGACAGATCCTCTCGTTGCTTGCCCGCGACGGACGGATGTCCTACACCGACATCGGCAAGGCGACCGGCCTGTCCACCTCCGCCGCCCAACAGCGAGTCCGCAAGCTCGAACAGCGGGGTGTGATCACCGGCTATCGTGCCATGATCGCCGGCGACGCGCTCGGTCTGATGCTGACCGCGTTCATCGAGGTCAAGCCGTTCTTCGCCGAACAACCTGACGACACGCCGGAGTTGCTCAGCGACATCGAACAGATCGTGTCCTGCTACTCGGTCGCCGGCGAAGCCAACTACCTGCTCAAGGTCCAGGTCGGCAGTGCCGCCGAGTTGGAGGAGCTGCTGGCCGTGATCCGCAGCAAGGGCCGAGTCTCCACCCACACCACCGTCGTGCTGTCCACCCCGTACGAGGACCGGCCCGTCGTCTGAGGAGCTGAGAGCGGGTCCGAGGCACCTGAACCGAAAGGTAGGCTCGCCTGGTGCTCAGACGCGACGCCCCGGTAGCAGGTGACCGGCGATCCGGGACGATCGCGATGCCGTTGCCGGTACGGCTGCTGCTTGCCGTGGTGTCCGGGCTGGCGGTCGGGTTCGCCTTCCAGCCGTACGCGCTGTGGCCGTTGGCCTTCCTCGGCATCGCCGGGTTGAGCGTCGCAGTGCACGGCACCCGTCCGCGTCGCGGTTTCGCCGTCGGGTTCTTCTTCGGGCTCGCCATGCTGGGCGTCGCCATCATCTGGGTCCGGGTGATCGTCGGCGGCGGTGGTGTCGCGCTGCTCGGCGTGGTCGGGCTGATCGCGTTCGAGGCGTTGTTCTTCGGCCTGCTCGGGATCGGGATCGGCCTGGTCGGCCGGTTCCGGTTCTGGCCGCCGATGGCTGCCGGCGTCTGGACCGGCGTGGAGTATCTGTATTCGCGGTACCCGTTCGGCGGATTCGGCTGGACCCGGACCGCCTACACCGCTGTCGACACGCCACTGGCCGGCCTGCTGCCGTTCATCGGGGTAGCCGGGTTGTCGTTCGTGGTGCCGCTGTTGGCGCAGTGCCTGGCCTGGGTGGCGATCGCGGTCGCTTCGACGCCGCGGACCGGGAGACGACGGCCGCGGACCCTGCTGCTGCGCGCCGTGCTGCCGGCGCTGGCGGCCTGGCTGATCCTGATCGGCGGTGGACTGGCGCTGCGCGGCTGGAACCCCGATCCGGCCGACGGCACCGGACAGGTCGCGCACGTCGGCATCGTCCAGGGCAACGTGCCGGGCAAGGGGATCGAGGCGCTCGGTCGGATGCGTACGGTGACGGCCAACCACGTCGCCGAGACCGACAAACTGGTCACCGAAGCGCAACAGGGCCGCTATCACGAGCCGGACTTCATCCTGTGGCCGGAGAACTCCACCGACATCGACCCGACCGCCGACGCGATCACCGAGGAACAGGTGCAGTCCGCCGCGGCGGTCGCCGGCAAACCGATCCTGGTCGGTGCGGTGATGAACGGACCCGGTCCCGACGAACGGCAGACCACCGGCCTGTGGTGGGATCCGCAGCGGGGCATCACGGCCCGCTACGACAAGCGCAACCTGGTCCCGTTCGGGGAGTGGATCCCGTTCCGCGATGAACTGCTGCCGATCTTCCCGATCCTCAAGCTGGTCGGCGCGCAATCCGTCCCGGGCACCAAGCCGGGCGCTCTGAAGGTCAACCTGAGCTTGAACAACGGACCGCAGCAGCAGGTCACGGTCGGCGACGCGATCTGCTTCGAGCTGGCCTACGACGACACCATGTACGACGTGGTGACGTCGGGATCGCAGCTGTTCATGGTGCAGAGCAACAACGCCACCTACAGCGGCACCGGCCAGGTCAGCCAACAGTTCGCGATCACCCGGGCCCGGGCGATGGAGACCCGCCGGGAGATCGCCGTCGCCACCACCAACGGCGTCTCCGGCTTCATCGGCCGGGACGGTCAGGTGGAGTGGAAGACCGCCGAACGGACCGCCGACTCGACCGTCGTCGCGATGCCGCTGCGGACCGAGATCACTCCGGCCGTCCGGATCGCCCCGTGGCTGGAACGCGGCATCGCCCTGGCCGCCCTGGTCTGCTGCGTCGCCGCAGTCGTCGCCCGCCGCCGTACCCGCTCCTGACCGGCCCCCGCCCCTGCTCCTGCCCGGCCCCGCCGCACCATTTGCGTACCTTCGCACCGCGTGTACGTGGTGCGAAGGTACGCAACCGGTGCAGCGCTGGTGCTTGGGCCGGAAACCAGGGGAGGATCAGGTCTCGTTCCGGGTTGGTGAGTTGGACCGATTTGGGACAATCGGAGACGTGGGAGGGATGCGCTGATGGGGCTTCGACGTCGTACGCTGGCGATCCTGGTGGTGCTGTTCGTGGTGCTGCCGGTGGTCGAGATCATTCTGCTGGTCCAGCTCGGACAACTGATCGGCCTGCTCCCGGTGCTCGCACTGGTGATCGTCGAGGCGCTGGTCGGTGCCTGGCTGAGCCGGCGGCGCTGGCGGTCGGCGCTGGAATCGCTGCAGGAATCGATGCAACCAGACGCGGTGACCGGCCCGAACACCCGTTCGGCCGGGCAATTGACCGACGCGACGGACACCGCGGTCTTCGTGGCCGGCGGACTCGCACTGATCTTCCCGGGACTGATCACCGACCTGATCGCCCTGATCTGCCTGATCCCGTTCACCCGACGGCTACCGCGCACGCTGCTGACCGGCGCCCTCGAACGCCGGATCACCGGCCTCGGCGATCTCTCCGGGATGGGCTCGATGGGCGGCTTCGGCCGCCGACGGGGCGGATTCGCCGACGGTGACGTCATCGAGGGCGAGGTCGTCGATGACGTACCGCCGAGCAAACCACGTTCCGACGACGGCCCGGTCATCATCCGTGGCGAGATCGACGATCGCTGACCTCGGACTCCTGGGCGACACCGCCGGCGTTGAGCACGACAAAGGGCGCCGCCACACCGGAATCATGGTGTGTGGCGACGCCCTTGCTGCTGGATCAGGTCCGTTCGGAACGGACCCGGCCCAGGCGGTCCTTCAGAATCAGGCGGTCTTCTTGGACTTGCCGGCACCGGCGGTGGCGTAGTTGGGGCCGAGCTCACCGGAACGCAGCAGGTCGAGCCGCTCGGCGAGCAGTTCCTCCAGCTCCGGGATCGAACGGCGCTCGCGCAGCATGTCCCAGTGCGTACGGACCGGCTTCTCCTCCTTGGCCTCCGGCTTGGTGCCATCGGTGCGCAAGGACTCGGCACCGCAACGCGGACATTCCCAGATGGCCGGGATCTCGGCCTCCTCGGCGAAGGTCAGCGCGTACTCGTGCTGGTTGCTGCAGATGTATCCGATTTCCTGACGGGCCGCGAACTCGACGCCTGTCTCGTCCTCGAAGCTCTTGGAGCCCAAACCCGTTCCACGCAGAGAACGATCAGCCATGGTTGTTTCCTCCCGATGTGTTCGCTTTGGTCAACGGTCCAGCAGTGCGTCTTGTTCCTTTGCGGAGTAAAGAACACCGACGCAGTGACGCGAATCACGAACGCCAGGCAAACTGCCGGGCCGAAGCGTGGAGGTATCCGCGATCCAACATTCAACCGTAGCGGCAGGTCCAAATCCTGGTCTGGTGCATCCGATCAGCTCCTTCAGGTTTGTTGGAGGTCGTGCCCCGATCCGGTTGCTCGATCGGTATCCGGTGCCGACCGCGGCGGGCGGACCGGTAACAGGGCCACCGCACCACCGACCAACACCAGGATGATCCCGACGATACCGATCCGATCGCCGAACAGGCCAGAGAACACGGCGAAGAGTGTCGGAGCCAGGAAAGAGGCAGCCCGGCCGGTGGTTGCGTACAGGCCGAAAAGCTCGCCCTCTCGGTCCGGTGGGGCGATCCGGGCCAGATAGGAGCGCGAGCTGGCTTGTGCCGGCCCGACCCAGAGCACCATCAGCAGCGCGAAGATCCAGAACAAGGTGGTGATGTTCGGCGGCTGCAGCAGCGCCACCACCAGCAGCGTGCAGGCCATCAGCACCAGCCCGGCGAGCGAGATCAGGACCACCCGCTTGGGGCCGATCCGGTCCTCGACCCGGCCCATCGCCACGGCTCCCAGGGCAGCGGCGACATTGGCCACCACGCCGAAGATCAGGACGGTGCCGCTGGCCATCCCGTACACGCTGACCGCGAGGATCGCACCGAAGCTGAACACCGCAGCCAACCCGTCACGGTAGAGCGCGCTGGCCAGCAGGAAGTAGACCGCATGCCGGTCGGCCTTGAAGAGCGCGACGATGTCGCGGATCAACTGCCGATAGGAGTCGATGATGCCGCGACCTGCCTTGACCCCGCCGGCCGCCGGGGCCTCCGGTACGGCGAACAGCACCGGCAACGCGAAGATCCCGAACCAGGCGGCCGCCATCAGCGCGATGGCCCGGTAGCGCAGCCCGCCCTCGTCTCCGGCGCCGAACCAGCCGACGTCGGGGGAGATGAAGCCGACGTAGCAGATCAACAGCAGGAAGATGCCGCCGAAGTAGCCCATCGCCCAGCCGAAGCCCGAGACCCGGCCGATCGTGGCCTTGGTGGAGACCTGCGGCAGCATCGAGTTGTACGAGACCGCCGCGAACTCGGAGAACACGTTGCCGGCCGCCAACAACAGCAGACCGAGCCACAGATAGCTCGGCTCGTTCTTCACCCAGAACAGGCCGATCATGGTCAGCAGCATCAGCCCCGACCAGACCGCCAGGTTGCGCCGCCGGTGTCCGCCGGCGTCGGCGCGTTTGCCGCTGATCGGGGCGATCAACGCGATGAACACACCGGCGACCGCGGTGGAGATGCCGACCCAGGTGTTGCCGGTCAGGCCGCCCGGACGGGCGTCGCCGACCACGCCCTGAACGATGTAGGGACCGAAGACGAACGTGGTGATCACCGCGTTCTGCGCGGCCGAGCCCCAGTCCCACAGCGCCCAGGCCAGCACCGTACGGCGTTTGGCCGGTGCCCGGTCGGTCGGTTCGAGCTGCCCGCTGCTCATCTGCTCAGCGCTCCGATCCGGCGGTCCACAGGCCACGTGCCTGTAACACCGACTTCAGGGTGTCCGGGCGGTCGGTGAAGATGCCGTCCACTCCGAGGTCGAGCAGCCGTTCGATCTCCGCGGACTCGTTGACGGTCCAGACGTGGACCTGGCGTCCGGAGCGGTGCGCGGCCTTGACCAACGACGGGGTGACCACCGTGACCTCGCGGCCGGCGATCGTGGTCGTCACCGGCAGTTGCAGCGCGACGCCGGGGGAGTCGATCAGGTTTTTGATCAACGGCACTCTGGTCAGCCAGGGCAGGAAACGCAGCTGGGCGATCCCGCGGGAACTGACCGCCGACGCCACCCCCGGCAGCAGCTTGCGCAGGCGGCGCAGCCGGTCGACCCCGAAGGAGCTGACGCAGACCCGGTCACCGATGCCGAGGTCGAGGATCTGCCGGGCCAGCGGGGCGACCGCGCCCTCGGCCTTGCAGTCGATGTTGAAGCGTGCCTGCGGGAACGCCTCGATCAACTCGGCCAGGGTGGGAATCTGCAGCTCGCCGGCGACCCGGGCGCTGCGTACCTGTTTGAAACTGAGCTCACCGATCGCTCCGGTGCGATCAGTCACCCGATCCAGCCGCGGGTCGTGGAACGCGACAAGTTGATCATCGGCGGTGGCGTGCACATCGGTCTCCAGGTACCGATACCCGAGCTCGACAGCGTTGCCGAAGGCGTACAGCGTGTTCTCCTTGCCCACGTTGGCCGGCAGCTCCGCGCCGCCGCGATGGGCAAAGGCCAGGAAGGGCACGTCGAAGAACTCGTAGTCGCTGGCCGGCATGATGATCATTATGTCGGTCCGGGTGGCTCTCGGTGTCCGGTGTCGGCGCAGCAGGTCCGTGGTCAGCACCGGGAGCAGCGAGATGGCGATGAGAATCACGCCCGGTTGGAGCTGAGGTTGTTGATTCTGGCCGCCAGGTCCGAAGCGGTCGCGATTGTCGTCGCTGCGCTCACAGCGACGATCCTCAACAGCTCCTGACCCGTGCTGCCCGGTCGACATCGTTGCGATCCTGGCGGCTGCGCCGCAAGGACATCCGCGGGCGGGCGGTCAGGACCTTGCTCAGCGGGGTGCGGAGCAGGAGTTCGACGAGCAGCACGGTGCCGAGGACGGTGCCGACGAACAAGATCACCATCTCGGTCGGAGTGCCGACGCCGGCGGCGTTCAGGGCGGGCAACAACCAGCGGTCCAGGGCCCAGAGAACCAGCGGATGCAGGGCGAACACGCCGAACGCCCGGTGTGCGCCCGCCGCGGCCAGTCGGGCGGTCCGTCCGCCGGCCGGTGCGCGGCGATCCCAGGTGATGCACAGCGCGTAGACCACCAGCGTCGCACCCGCGGCCCAGGGCAGGATGGTCGGGAAGGCGGGCAGCGAGGCCAACATCGCCGAGCCTGCGCTGGAACGGATCAGGAACACGCCCATCGTGACCACCACGCCGACTCCGAAGAGGACTGAGATCAGCACCGGGCGGGCCCGGATCCACCGGTCGACCCGATCTCGATGCAGCGCGGTGAGCATTCCGGCGGCGATGAAGAACGCGTAGATCGGCAACTGGGTGTCCGGGTGCCGCCACGGATAGCCGGCAATCGAGTGCGGTGCTGGCAGCAGCGAGACCGCGGCCATGCTGCCGAGCTGCAGGACGGCGCCGCCGACCAGGATCGCCACCGACCGGCGGATCGACGCACCGCGGACGAGGCGGTGCAGCAGCGGGAAGACGGCATACAGCTGGATCGAGATCAGCAGGAAGTACAGGTGGTACCAGACGCCACCGGTGAGCAGCTGGGTCGTCAGCCGGGTGATGCCGGGCCACCATCCGGGTCTGCCGTCGACGGCCAACTCGACGGCGTAGTAGATGCAGGACCAGGCCACGTACGGCAGCACGACGGCCCCGAACCGGCGGCGCCAGAAGCGGGCCGGCGCCAGCTCCCGGTCCCGGTAGCCGTACATCAGCACCAGCGCGGAGATGAACACGAACGCGTACCGGGTGAAGTGCATGGCCATCCCCCAGGCCGCGACGGACCGGCGTTCGAAGTCGCCGACGTAGGTCACGACGTGGGCCGCGATGACGCAGCTGAACACGATGACGCGCATCGCGTCGATGTCGCGGCGGCGGGGCTGTCCGGCTGCTCGGCGGCTGGAGTCGGGCCGGCTGGAGTCGGGCCGAATGGAGTCGGGCCGGCTGGAGTCGGGGAGGGTGGAGTCGGGGCGGGCCGTGCTCGGCGGTTCTCGGAGCTGCCGAGGGCGTCCGTCGGGGCGCATGGGTATTTCCTACTGTCGAACGGGGTATTTGGGCCGACCCTACCGGTTGGCCGCGCTTCGTCAGTTGACGCCCGGCAGCCGGTCCAACCAATGGGCGATCGCGGCCGGCATCCAGGTGGGTAGGCCGAGCAGCAGAAGATACCCGTACCCGAGCGCACCCAGGCAAGCGAAGAAGATCACCCAGCCGAGCACCTGCCGGGGGCGGCTCCAGCCGCGGAACTTGTGCAGCTGCTTCTTGAACCACTGCATCAGCCGCTGCGCCCATTCGAATTCGCTGGCCCAGACCGCGAGCCCGAGCAGCACCAGCGGAATGCCGCCGGGACCGGGAAGCGGTCCGGTCACCGCGCCCAGCGCGATCAACAAGGTCCCGGCGATCGCGATCACCACGCGGTAGATCCGTGCCTTGTGCGGGTCGGCACGGATCTTGCGGCGCCACTCCCAGCGATCGTCGGTCTTGTCCAGCAGCACCGGTACGTCGCCGTGGTGGTGGCGATGCCGTTCCTCGGTCGGTTCCGCCGGTTGCTGCGGTTGGTCGGCACCGTGATTGCCGGGGCTGTCGGGGGACTGCGGAGCATCCGTCGCCGGGTCATCCTGGTCGGAATCCGGTGCGGTCGGCTGCTGATCGGTGCCGTGGTCGCGGCCACGCGCGCCCCCGGTCGACATGTCCACAACTGTAGAGGCTGGATCCAGCGGCAGCTCCGACTCGGCGTCCGACGCCACCCCGAGCTGCGCCTCAGCCATGACCGACCGGCACGTCGGCGGCATAGCTGTCGGCCTGCCAGGCCGTACGGTGTGCCCACGCCTCGGCGGCCAGGCGGCCGATCACGTCGTGCGACCGGTCATTGGGCCAGCGTCCGCTGACGGCGGCGCTGAGCACGAATTCCCCCTCCGGGTCGTCGACCCCGCCGGGACGGATCAGGGCGGCGTCGAGCACCGCGTCACTGACCCAGCCGTTCTTGTGCGCGACCCAGGTGCCCTCCGGCAGCCCCTGTGTCACGTCGGTGGTCACTTCGTTGTCCGCCAGGATCGCCAACACCTCCCGACAGGTGGCGGGCTCAGCGGCGGTGCCGGCGGCCAGCGCGGCCAGCACGGCGTTCAGGCCGGCGGCGGTCACCACATTGCTGCGGCCGACCTGCTGGGCGGCGTAGTCGTTGATCATCCGCACCACCCGCAGGTCGCCGGCGTCGCAGGCCGCGATCGCCTCGGCGACGGCATCGAAGCCGACCGCCTCCAGCACCAGGTTGGTCGCCAGGTTGGAGGATCGGATGATCGAACGCCGGCACAGCCAGCGCAGCGACACCTGGCTGCCCATCGCGTCCCACACCTCATGATCGGAGTCGTCCTCGACGTCGACCCCGAACGGGCTACCGACCCTGGAGGTGAAGCTGTTGTGGACGGTGAGCATCGAGTCCAGGTCGAGCCGTCCCTGGTCGCGGCCGCGGTAGGCAGCCAGCACCAGCGGCAGCTTCATCGTGCTCGCGGCGTAATGCTCATCGTCGGCCGCCCGCCCGGCGATCGGCCCGGACGCCGACGCGAGCTGGTAGGAGACCCGGATCGCGGTCCCGGATCCGGCCGCCTCGTCGACCGCTGCCTGGGCGATGGCGTCCAGCCGTTCGGAGAGGGACGACGCCGAGGTGCGGTGCTGAGGTTCGGGCTGGTCGGTGCTGTCGGTCACAGTGCACAGTCTGACCGATCCGAAGGGTCGGGTGGGAGAGTCGTGCACAACCGGACCCGGATGGAAGGATGTCGCGGTGACCACGATCCTCTCCATCCAGTCCTCGGTCGCGTACGGCCATGTCGGCAACAGTGCCGCGACCTTTCCGTTGATGCGGCGCGGCGTCGAGGTCTGGCCGGTCTACACCGTGCACTTCTCCAACAACACCAGCTACGGATCCTGGCGCGGGCCGCTGTTGGCGGCCGACGACGTCCTGGAGGTGGTGCGCGGGATCGACGACCGTGGCGTACTGGGCCGCTGCGACGCGGTGCTGTCGGGCTACCAGGGCGGGGAGGACGTCGGCGCAGCCGTACTGGCGGCAGTCGAGTTGGTCCGGAGTCGCAATCCGCGGGCCATCTACTGCTGTGACCCGGTGATGGGCGACGTCGATCGTGGCGTCTACGTCCGTCCCGGCATCCCGGAGTTCATGCGGACCCGGGTGGTCCCGGCCGCACAGGTGATCACGCCCAACCAGTTCGAGCTCGGACTGCTGACCGGGCTGCCGACCGACAGCACCGACGACGTGCTGGCGGCCGCGACCGCCGCCCGGGAGCTCGGCCCGCGGACCGTTCTGGTCACCAGCGTGATCACCACCGACGCACCCGAAGACCTGGCGATGATCATGGTCAACGACGACGGCGCCTGGTTGGTGACCACCCCGCTGTTGGGCCAGACCTTCACCGGGGCAGGGGATCTGACCGCCGCGGTCTTCCTCGGCGGGCTGCTCTCGCCGGCCGACCCGGTCCAGGCGCTGGCCGACACTGCCGCCGTCGCCTACGGCGTACTCAGCATCACCGCCGACCTCGGCAGCCGGGAGCTGCAGTTGGTCGCTGCCCAGGACGTCATCGCCCGGCCACGGGAGGTCTTCATCCCGACCCGGCTGCAGTGAACGACCGTCGACGAGCCGGCCGTCGAATCTGGAAGTACTCCAATCTGGATGCCCGGTGCGTTGTGTCATCGCAACGGGCAGGCAGAACGCTAATCTCTTCCTGACCAAACTGCGTGTCTGTCTCGAACGGGTCGACGCAGGAAAGATTTCGTGACGAGGAGACCAGCAAGAATGAAGGGCTTCAAGAATTTCTTGATGCGCGGCGACATCATCGTCGTCGCGGTCGGCCTGGTGGTGGCGACGGCGTTCAGCACACTGATCAGCGCCTTCACCGACAACATCATCAACCCGATCGTTGCGCGGGCATCCGGCGCAGCGCCGAACAGCCAGGGACTGGGTGTCCAGCTCGGTGGAGAAGGCAACGCCGCGACCTTCCTGAACATCGGGGCGTTCATCAGCGCGATCATCTACTTCATCATCTTCATGGCGGTGATCTACTTCGCGATCGTCGTTCCGTACAAGCATGTCCAGGCCCGTCGGGGCGTGACCGTCTTCGGCGATCCGGCGCCGGCACAGACCTGCCCGTCCTGCCTGTCCGACGATCTGCCGGTCGGCGCCACCAAGTGCAGGTACTGCACTGCGGACATCGCCGCTGCTTGAACCCAGGCAGGGTTTTGACCCGTTGATCAACAGCAGAAGTCCCGCTGAGCCCTGTCGGCTCGGCGGGACTTCTGCGTACAGTGCATGATCATGACGGCACACTGCCAGGCAACTGCTGCCGACGTCCACCGGATCGCGGGGGAGTTGCCGTACGTCACGGTGGAAACCGGCCCGAAGGGCAACCGTGTCTATCAGGTCGGCGGCAAGTCGTTCGTGTTCTTCCGTACGCCGCGACCCGACGCCTACGACCCGGACACCGGCGAACGCTACGACGACGTGATCGTCATCTGGGTCGCATCACAGGCCGACAAGATGGCGCTGATCCAGGACGAGTCCACACCGTTCTTCAGCACACCGCACTTCGACGGGCACCTGTCGATCCTGGTCAGGGCGTCCCGACTGCACGAGATCACCCGCGACGAGGTGACCGAACTGATCCAGGACGCCTGGCTGTCCCGGGCCTCCCGCCGCCGTGCCCGCCAGTGGCTCGCCGACCAAGGCCTGGCAGAACTCTGAGCCACCCCCAAACGCCGACCCGTCAGTTCCTCCCCGACACGCGCGGAATGTCGGGGAGGAACTGACGGGTCGGCGGGAGTGTCAGTCGCGGAAGACCTCGATGTTGGCTCCGATCGCGTTCAGCCGGTTGGGCAGGTCCTCATAGCCGCGGTTGATCATGTAGACGTCGCGGAGCACCGACTCGCCGCGAGCGGCGAGCATGCCGAGCAGGATGCAGACACTCGGCCGCAGGGCCTGCGGGCAGACGATCTCATAGCCCCGCCAGCGGGTCGGGCCGACGATCCGCAACCGGTGCGGGTCGAGCAGCTGCATGTTGGCGCCGATCTTGTTCATCTCCAGGAGATGGATGGCGCGGTTCTCATACACCCAGTCGTGCAGGGTGGTGGTGCCCTCAGCGGCGGCGGCGATCACGGCGAAGAACGGCAGATTGTCGATGTTCAGACCCGGGAACGGCATCGGGTGGATCTTGTCGATCGGTGCTTTCAACGCACTCGGCCGGACGGTGATGTCGACCAATCGCGTGTGACCGTTACGCGACTCGTACTCCTCCGACAGGGTGAAGTCCAACCCCATCTCGCCGAGGATGGACAGCTCGATCTCCAGGAACTCGATCGGCGCCCGGGTGATCGTCAACTCGGAGTTGGTGACGATGCCGGCGGTGAGCAGGCTCATCGCCTCGATCGGGTCCTCCGACGGGGCGTACTCGACGTCGGTGCTGATCTCCTCCACACCACGGATCGTCAACGTTGTGGTGCCGATCCCGTCGATCTGGACGCCGAGCTTGGTCAGGAAGAAGCACAGATCCTGCACCATGTAGTTCGGGCTGGCGTTGCGCAGCACGGTCACACCCGGGTTCATCGCGGCGGCCAGCAACGCGTTCTCGGTCGCGGTGTCGCCGCGCTCGGTCAGGGTGATCGGCCGGGTCGGCTCGACGGTCGGATCGACCACGCTGTGGTAGTAGCCGACGGTCGCGGTGACCTCGAGACCGAAGTGTCGCAACACCTGCAGGTGCGGCTCGATGGTGCGCGCACCAAGATCACATCCGCCGGCGTAGGGCAGCATGAACTTGTCGTAGGCATGCAGCAGCGGACCGAAGAACATGATGATGCTGCGGGTCCGTCGAGCAGCGTCGACATCCATCGCGTCAAGATCAAGTTTGTCCGGACGGACCAGGGTGAGATCGCTCCGGTCGGCCGACCAGGTGGCTTCCACACCGATCGAGGTGAGTACCTCGACGATCCGGTTGACCTCCTCGATCCGGGCGATGCCCTTGAGGACCGTGCGACCCCGGTTGAGCAGGCTTGCGCAGAGCACCGCGACCGCGGCGTTCTTGGAGGAGCGGACCTCGATGCTGCCGCTGAGTGTGTTGCCGCCCTGGACCCGGAGATGTGTCGGGCCGGCTGCGCCGAGGGAGATGATCGGCTGCTCGAGGGCCTCTGCGATGCGGGTCACCATGTCAAGACTGAGATTCTGATTGCCGGCCTCGATCCTGTGGATTGCGCTCTGACTGGTGCCGAGTTGCGATGCCAGTTGGGTCTGTGTGAGCCCCCGGTGCTTCCGTGCGTCACGGATCAGTCCACCGATGTGGTCCAAGGTCAATTCAGTCACCGGAGGAGAATAACTCACATCCGAGATATTTCTGAGTCTCATCTTGGTCACGGCGCGTCTCCTGACCACTCTCGGCGTTGTCTTCATTCACACGTTGTCGTCATGCGGCCCGGGCTCGTCCGTCGCCGGACCCGATCGGATCACCGCAGAGCAGTCTTGCCCGATCAGGGTCAGTCCCGCCAAGCTTCCCCGCAGGGAATCCGAAGTGGTTATCGGGTTGTGACCGCAGGCCGCCGTGGTTGTGCCGAAGATCACCACCGTCAGCGGAGGCGAGCCCGCCGCGATCCGTCACCGAGCGGACACTAGAGTTCGTGGCATGACCGAACACTTCGACGTCGTCGTTCTCGGGGCCGGCCCCGGTGGGTACGTTGCCGCGATCCGAGCGGCTCAGTTGGGCAAATCCGTGGCGATCGTGGAGAAGAAATACTGGGGTGGTGTCTGCCTCAATGTCGGCTGCATCCCGTCCAAGGCTCTGCTCCGCAACGCAGAACTGGCCCATGTCTTCACCAAGGAGGCGTCGACGTTCGGCATTTCCGGTGACGTGACGTTCGATTTCGGTGCGGCCTTCAAGCGCTCCCGCTCGGTCAGCGACCGGATGAGCAAGGGCGTGCACTTCCTGATGAAGAAGAACAAGGTCAAGGAGTATGAGGGCTGGGCGACCTTCACCAGCGCGACGGCGATGACCGTCGACGGCGCCGACGGTCAGACCGAGCTCACCTTCGACAACTGCATCATCGCCACCGGCGCCACCACCCGGCTGCTGCCGGGGACCCAGCTCAGCGAACGGGTGGTCACCTACGAAGAGCAGATCATGACCGACCAGTTGCCCGGGTCGATCGTGATCGCCGGTGCCGGGGCGATCGGCGTCGAATTCGGCTACGTGCTGGCCAACTACGGCGTGGACGTGACGATCGTGGAGTTCCTGGACCGGATGGTGCCGACCGAGGACAAGGACATCTCCGCCGAGCTGGCCAAGGCCTACAAGAAGCTCGGGGTGACGGTGCTGACCGGCACCAAGGTCGAGACCATCGACGACTCCGGCGACAAGGTGAAGGTCACCGTCAGCCCTGCCGCCGGTGGTGATCAACAGGTGTTGGAGGCCGACAAGGTGCTGCAGGCGATCGGCTTCGCCGCCCGCACCGAGGGCTACGGTCTGGAGGCGACCGGTGTCGCGCTGACCGATCGCGGCGCGATCCAGATCGACGACTACTGCCGGACCTCGGTGCCCACCATCTTCGCCATCGGTGACGTCACCGCCAAGATCATGTTGGCCCACAACGCCGAGGCGATGGGCATCGTCGCCGCCGAGACGATCGCCGGCGCGGAGACGATGCCGGTCGACTACTCGATGGTGCCGCGGGCGACCTATTGTCAGCCGCAGATCGGCTCCTTCGGGCTCAGCGAGGACCAGGCCAAGGAAGCCGGATACGACGTCAAGGTCGCCAAGTTCCCGTTCACTGCCAACGGCAAGGCCCACGGGCTCGGCGAAGCGACCGGTTTCGTCAAGCTGATCGCCGACGCCAAGTACGGCGAGTTGCTCGGCGCAGCGATGATCGGCCCCGATGTCACCGAACTGCTGCCCGAGCTGACCCTGGCTCAGAAGTGGGATCTGACCGCCGAGGAGATCGCCCGCAACGTACACGCCCATCCGACCCTGTCGGAGACGTTGAAGGAAGTTGCGCACGGCATCGCCGACGGCAAGATGATCAACCTCTGATCGGATAGGTCATTCCCAGACCTGACGCAGCGCGGCGGCGACGTCGATCGGTGAGCTGCCGCGGGTACTGACCAGGATGCCGGTGCCTTCCGCTGTGGCTGCCCGGATCGGTTCGCCGGCGCTCACCCAGCGGTTCCAGCCCGTCCTCAGATGCCCGGCCCGGTCGGCGTTCACACCGAAGACGGCAGGCACCGCGTGGTAGGTGACCCGCTGCCGATCCAGCGGCTGTCCCGATGACCAGCGGGCGCCCGCACGACGGAGCTGTTGGGCGTCGTCGGCAATCGGAACGGGTTGATAACGGGGCAGGAGATAGCGCGGCGAGCCGATCGGGGCGACCAGTTCGGCCATCGCCTCGGCGAAGATCTCCGAGGTCCTGGTCGAGACGTCGGCAAGGGTGATCCGATAACCGCCGCCGGAGTCCACGGCCGCGGAGACCGCCTCGGCGCCGCGATCACTCAGGCCGGCCGCGTGCAGCCCGTCGGCGACGGCGCGACCGAGATCGATCAGGTCCGGCGGCTCGGCCCAGGCGGCGAGTCGCCGTCCGGCAGCCAGGTCGGCGGCCCGGCGCTGCCGCAGCCACCAGCCCCCACCGGCCAGCATGGGGATCACCAGCGCCGGCGCCCAATCCTGGCCGAACAGCAGCAGGACGATCATCGTGATCAGCACGGCAGCCGAACCGCCGATGATCATGATCGTGTTGCCGCGGTCCCTTCGCGGCGCGGGATCTCCGGGAACGAGCTCGGGGGCGACCAGTGCAGCTGAGGGGAGCTCCGGTCGGGCAATCGTCCGTCGATCGGAGGTCAGCCGAACCGCGTGCACGAGTTGATCATGGTACGGACTGCCGATCTGCCACAGGTCCCGGATCCGACACCGGTTCTGCGCCCGGACCAGCATGGCGGCGTTGTTGGCCGCGAAGGTGCCGGTCGGCGGAGCCGCGTACGGCGAGAACCCCGGGTCGACGTGACCGACACCGACGGCGATCTCACCGGAGTCGGTGACGGCGAGATAGCCGCGATGCTTGCGAACGAAGCGATCCCAGTCCCCGGCGCCACCCGGATGATCATCACTGACACACACCACGCTCCAGGTGTGCGCGACCTTGTCGGGCCAATGCGGATCCAGTCGCAGTGCGCGGCCGCGGGTCTGCACGACCGCGGTCGGCGTTGTCGCCGTGGTGAGGTCGACCAGCACGTTGACCCGCTGCGCGTCCCACCCCTCACCGAGCAAGGCACGGGTGCCGATCAGCACTCGACTCCGCCCGGTCTCGAAGAAGCGGGTGGCGATCGGAACCCACTGCCGTGACGTCCAGCCGCGGAGCTCGACGAAGTCATGATCATCGACCGGGACGGTCTCCAGCCGGAGGCCGGGATCCTGATCATGGGCGAACGAGGACAGGGCTGCGATCGTGTCCGTCGCCCCGGCGACGGTGCGGCCGGTGATCATCAAGGGCGACAGGCCACCGGTCCGGTCGTCGTTGATCAACGTGTCCAGCAGCAGCCGTGCCGACCCTGCCTCGGCCCGCAGGACACCGCGCAAACCGGCCGGCACGGTCGCAGTGGCTCGTTCATGATCACACAATGCCACCGCACGCAGTCGGTCACCGAGCTCGGCGGACTCGGCAGCCAGGATCTCCACGCTGGCATCGGTCTTCGCCGCGCTGCGGGCGATCACCCGATCGACCGGAGAACGTCCCCGTCGGATGCCGCGGCGCGTCAATTGGTAGCCGATTCCGGGGAGTGCGGCGCCGATCCGTTCCAGTAGTTCCTGATCGCGTTCATCGCTGGACGGACGCAGGCAGGTCTCGACGTAGTCCTTGATCAGCGCGACCCAGTCGTCGGCGCTCGGCGGCCGCCGATGCTCCTCGCGCAGGGTGGCTCCGGGCGGGACCGCGAGCAGTCCGGCGGTGCAGAACCGCAGAGCCGCGGCGGCCAGCTCGGGTTCGTCCTGTTCGAGTCGATACCAGTCGAGTTCGAGCCGGTCGACGTCGAGCCGGTCGGCACCGGGATGGTCGACCGGATCGTCACCGGTGTCGATGGTGCGGCTGACGAAACGGCGATCGATCCACTCCAGGAAGTCGGTACTGGCGATGCCGGTTTCGGTCAGGTCGGTCTGCAGTACGGCGAACCGTTCGGCCTCGCCGATCAGCCACTCCGACTCCTGCGCCGACGGACGGACCAACCAGGCGAATTCGGCGAACGGAGCAAGGTAGCCGTCGCGGACCAGGGCCGGGATGGAGGTGGCGTAGAGCGGCGGTCCGAACAGTGCATCGACGAGTTCCGACTCGGTCGGCGTCAGCGAGTCCGGTGGCGTTGCGGTGAGCGCGATCACCGTGGCCTGCGGCAGTTCCTCGAGCAGCTCGGCGATCAGCCGCCCCCACACCTCCAGCAGGTGGTGGCACTCGTCCAGGATGATCGTCAACGGCCCGGTGGCACGCATTGCCTCGACGAGCGCCGCGCCGCCGGTGTTCAGCCGTGCGAGCAGACTGTCCGGATCGTCTCCGTCGTCGGAGGCGTCGCCGACGTCGTCGTCGGGATCGAACTCGGGATCGAAGGTCGCCAACGATTGGTAGGTCAGCGAGCTCAGCGGCGTCGCCAACGCGCGGTCGTCGCCGATCGTCAGGTCCGGTGGCTCGAAGCGCTGCCACTCCGCGATCCACTGACCCTGGATCGCGGTGTTGGGGGAGAAGATGACGACCGGTTGCGCGCGGCGGCGGGCAGCCTCCAGTCCGACCAGCGTCTTGCCCGCTCCCGGCGGGAGCACCACCCAGGAGCGTTGCGAGCCCGCGGACCAGGATGACTCGATGGCAGCCAGGGCGCGGGTCTGATGACTACGCAACGGCAGCGGGAAGGAGACATCGGACCAGGAGGCCGTCGTCTCTGTCGTCTGCGGGCCCGGCATCCCGCCATCATGACGGGCGGACAGGCCGGTACGGAGGCAGGCCCGCTCACCGGGCCGCCGATCGTGCCGCCACCGATCCTGCCGCCATCGATCCTGCTGGGTGGGTCAGCCGCTCACGTAGTGTTCCAGCTCGTCGCGCTGGAACTTGAGCTCTCCGAGCCGGCTCTTGACCACGTCACCGATGCTGACGATGCCGGTCAACCGGCCGTCGTCATCCAGGACCGGCACGTGGCGGATCCGGTTCTCGGTCATCAGCTCCATCAACGAGTCGACCGAGTCGGTCGGGCCGCAACTGCGCAGTCTGGTGACCGGCGTCATGATGGCGTCGATCCGCTGGTCCAGGACGGCGGGCCCGTCGGCCAGTCGACGGACCACGTCCCGTTCGGAGACGATGCCGGCGATGTCGCGGCCACCCGCGGAGACGACGACCGCGCCGAGATTGTGCTGCTTGAGGATGGCCACCAACTGCCCGACTGTCTGATCCGGTGTCGCGGTGACGACGTCGGCGCCCTTGTCGTGGAGGATGTCGGAGATTCGCATCGAAGGCTCCTTGCTACTCGCAGGTTCACCCGGATTGTGTGATGAGCGTCACGTTCGCCAGCGTACCCCGCTCGCTGTCCCTGCGCCGTCGCCGCGCAACTCCGCTGCTGCCGATGTCAGCCGGTACGACGGGAGAGCACGATCAGCCGCCCCACGAGTCCGACGGCGAACATCCCGATCCCGGCTGCCACGGACTGCCAGGGCAGGGTCGCCACCAGCACCAGGCAGCCGATGCAGCCGATCACGTTCAACGCCCGGGGCCAGCGACGCTCGGCGACGGGTTGGGTGAAGGCCGACGCGTTGGCGATCGCGTAGTAGATCAACACGCCGAAGGAGGAGAATCCGATCACTTCGCGCAGATCGACCACGGCGACCGCCACCGAGACCACCACCGCCAGCGCGATCTCGGCGTGATGGGGGACCTGGAACCGTGGATGGACCGCGGACAGCCAGCGGGGCAGATCCCGATTCCTGGCCATCGCCAGACTGGTCCGGCCGACGCCGGCGATCAGTGACAACAGGGCGCCGAGTGCCGCGACGGCGCCGCCGATCCGGACAATCACCACGAGGTGCTCGGCGCCGGCCGCTCGGACAGCCGTCGCCAGCGGCGCCGGCGAGGACGCCAGCAGGTCCGGCCCGGCGGCAGCCAGTGCTGCGACGCCGACAACCAGGTAGACCACGACGGTGATCGCCAACGCAACCGGGATCGCCCGCGGGATGGTCCGGGCCGGATCCCGGACCTCCTCACCCAGCGTGGCGATCCGGGCATAGCCGGCGATCGCGAAGAACAGCAGCCCCGCCGACTGGGCGATCCCGTACGGGCCGCCGGTCCACAACGCGGACGGCAACCCCAGCTTGCTGGTCGTGGCGTCGCCGCCGACGCCGATGCCGACGACCAGCACCGCGAGGGCGAGCAGGCTGACCAGGACCAGGATCCGGGTCAGCTGGGCGGTCCGGGTGATCCCGCGATAGTTGAGTGCGGCCAACGCGAGGACGGCGACCACGGCGATCACCCGCTGCAACCAGCCGGACGGCACCGCGTAGGAGGCGAAGGTCAACGCCATCGCCGCGCAGGACGCCGTCTTACCGACCACGAACCCCCAGCCCGCAGTGAAGCCGAACCATTCGCCGAGACGCTCCCGGCCGTAGCTGTAGGTGCCACCCGAGACCGGATAGACGGCAGCAAGCTGGGCCGACGCCACGGCATTGCAGTAGGCGATGGCGGCCGCCAGCACCAGCCCGATCAGCAGCCCGGAGCCGGCCGCGGCCGCCGCCGGCCCGAATGCGGCGAAGACGCCCGCACCGATCATCGAGCCGAGCCCGATCAGGACGGCGTCGCCCAGCCCGAGCCGTCGGGCCAAAGGTTCGGAGGTACTCTGCACGGGCTCATCCTTGCGTACGGTCCGTGCTTCCCGCATCGTGGCGGTGCCGACGGGCCGACTGGCACAATGAGGCGTCATGAGCGACGCACTGCACCTGACCGGCGACACCGCGGTCGACCGGTTGCTGTCCACCGACCCGAACGCACTGCTGATCGGCATGGTCCTTGATCAACAGGTCCCGATGGAGAAGGCGTTCAGCGGCCCGTCGGTGATCGCCGAACGGATGGGCGGCCGCTTCGACGTCAGCAAGATCGCCGAACTCGACGTCGACGATTTCGTGGCGATCTGCTCCCAGCGCCCGGCCGTGCACCGTTTCCCCGGATCGATGGGCAAGCGGGTGCACGACGTCTGCCGCGCGCTGGTCGCCGACTACGACGGCGACGCCAGCCGGCTCTGGGACACCGCCGAGGACGGCAAGGAACTCAAACGGCGACTGGCAGCGCTCCCCGGGCTGGGGGACCAGAAGGCATCGATCTTCGTTGCCCTGTTGGGAAAACAGCGCGGTGTCACCCCCAGCGGATGGCAGGCGGCGGCCGGCAAGTACGGCGAGGACGGCGTCTTCCGATCCGTTGCCGACATCGTCGACGACGAGTCACTGGCCAAGGTCCGGGAGACCAAGAAGGCCGAGAAGGCCAAGGCCAAGGCCAAGGCCGCCAAGGGCTGAGTTCGGCCGTGCTGATCAGATGATCAGGTGCGGGGACCGGGTGCCGGTGGGAGCATCGGTTCCCGACCGGGCCTCGTCCCAGGCCAGACTCAACCGGCGGACGGCCTCACTGAGCACCTGCGGATCGGCCACGTACGGGATCCGCAACTGACGGCGGCCACCGCCTCGCGGATAGAACCGCGGCCCCGGGGTCAGCACCAGGTCCCGTTTCCGGGCCAGGGCGCTGACCAGATTCGACGACTCGGTCGGCAGTCGGAACCACAGCGACAGCCCGCCGCGCGGCACCTGCAACGTCCACTCCGGCAGCGTGCCGGTCATCGCTGTCAGCAACTGGTCGCGTTGCTGCCGGATCCGGCGCCGTTGATGATCAAGAATCGTCTCGGAGTTACGCATCAACTCGGCCACCACGAGCTGCTCGAACGGCGCCGCCCCGTTGTCCATGGTGGCCTGGGTCTCGATCAGCTTGCGGACATACTGCTTGGGTGACCGGATCCAGCCGATCCGCAAACCGCCCCAGAAGGACTTGCTGGCCGAGCCGATGGTGATCGCATTGTCCAGCAGGCTGCCCATCGGCGTGCGCTCGGCATCGCCGTCCAGCCGGAGGTCGACCAGCGTCTCGTCGATGACGGTGATCACCTGATGCCGATTGAGGGTCCGTGCGGCGGCTCGCCGTTGTTCCTCGTCCAACCAGATCCCGGTCGGGTTCTGGAACTCCGGGATCAGGAAGGCCAGCCGCGCCCGCGATCGTCCCAAGATCGTTTCGAGTCGGTCCGGATCCCAGTCCTGCGGCGAGATCGGGAACGGGACCAGGCGGGAGCCGCGTCGCCGGCAGGCCTCGATCGCGTTGTAGTAGGTCGGTGATTCCAGCAGTACCGGGTCGCCCGGATCGGCGAGTCCCTGCAAGATCACGTTCCAGGCCGACAGTGAGCCGACGGTGATGATCAACTGGCCGGCCTTGGTCGGCAGTCCACGTGCGGTGAACCAGTCCGCCAGGGTGGACCGCAGCGATTCCACACCGTCGGGGAAGTAGCCGGTCCCGGCCAGCAGCGCCGGAAGTCGTTCGGCCGCATCCTGGTAGGCCCGCCCGAGTCCCGGTGGTGCGGTGGAGGCAGCGGTGTTCAGCGCGACCAGCGCGTTGTCCTCGTCGGCGGCCAGGGTGATCGGTAACAGGCTGCTGGCCAGTCCACCCTCGGGCTGATGGACGAAGTTACCCGCGCCGCGGCGTGCCTGCAGGACCCCCTGATCGCGCAGCGCCGCATAGGCACTGGTGACGGTGGTCCGGCTCAGGCCGAGCGACGCACACAGGTCCCGTTCGCTGGGCAACCGGAAGCCGTCGGGCAGTTGGCCGTCGATCACCAGCAGCCGGATCCGCATCGCAAGATCGCGATAGACCGGTGCTTCCCAGTCCTTGCCGCCCAGCAGTCCGGTGAGCTGGGCGGCTGTCAGCCAATGCGCGGACATCGTCATCTCCCACTGTGCGATCGGCCGCGGACCGGTCCGCGGCCGCAGAATTGGATATGGACTCAGGGGCCAATTCTAGGCATGCTGTGCACCGTGAGCAGAACGACGCCCAGCATCGGCAGGCCGAAGTTCGGCAGCGCGGCACGTGCTGCCGCGGCGTTGTCGCCGATGAGCCCGATCCAGCAGTTGCGAGCGGGTCGGCTGCCGCGCCGGCTGGTCCAATTGATCTTCGGGCTGTTCCTGTACGGCGTCTCGATGGCGTTCATGCTGCGGGCCTCGCTGGGCATCGAGCCGTGGGGTGTGCTGGCGCAGGGCATCACCCACCATCTGCCGTTCAGCTACGGACAGATCACCATCGCGGTCAGTGTCGTCGTGCTGCTGCTGTGGATCCCGTTGCGGCAGTGGCCGGGACTCGGGACGATCTGCAACGCCGTCCTGATCGGGATCTTCGTCGATCTCGCGCTATCGGTGCTGCCGGCGCCGTCCGGGCTGCCGGTCCGCATCGTCGCGCTCGCCGGTGGCATCGTCCTGAACGGACTGGCCGGTGCGATCTACATCGGTGCCCAGCTCGGACCCGGTGCCCGGGACGGACTGATGACCGGTCTGGTCGGCCGCACCGGCCGTCCGGTCTGGCTGGTCCGGACCGCGATCGAGGTCGTCGTGGTGATCATCGGCTTCCTGCTCGGCGGTGATCTGTGGATCGGCACCGTCGCCTACGCCGTCGCCATCGGCCCGCTGGTCCAGTTCTTCCTGCCGTTGGTGGCCGTCCGGCTACCGCTGCCCGATCGAGAAGTGGCCGGTCAGGAAGGCAGCTGATCCCGCGGTTCGACCGAGACCAATCGGCGAGCCCGGGCGCGTAACCGCCGTGCCGGTCCGCCGAGGATCCGTCGGGCTGTCCGTCGAAGGCCGATCGGGGCAGTGCCGGCCGCTCTGCTCGGCCGTACCGACGGCTCGATCGAGCCGGGGCCGGAGCGGCGTACTGCTGCGGGAAAGTCGACCGCTGCCAACCGGGCGTCGAACCGTGCGCCGCCGTCCTGGCCGTCGTCGTAGACGGTGGACAGATCGTGCTGTCGGAGGAAGTCGGCGAAGGTCGACCAGCGTGCGGCGTGCCCGCGGTTCAGCGGACCCCAGTCCGCCTCGGCGTAGAGCTCGGCCGCATCGATCTGCCCCGGCGCATCGGTGATCAGCCGGAACGGGATGTCGTGATACTCGGCGAGTTCCGCGGTCCGGGAGTCGTGCGCGAGCACGACGGCAGGCGTGCCCGCCAGCAGCGCCGCGATGTTGCCGTGGATCCGGGTGCCGAAGGAGAACTGGTAGTCCCGGAGATGGTCGATCCAGGTCACCGGATCGAGGAAGAAGCGCGTTCGGTCCTGTTGGATCAGTGGGTGGTCGTCGGTGACCGGGACACCCGAGCCGAAGACGACCGAGTCGGGCGGGGCCGGGTAGTGGCCGGTGAGCAGGAACTCCAACGACTGCTGATTCTGGGCGATGTAGGTCAGGTTCGGATACTGCTCGGCGTGGCGTCGGGACAGCGGACCCATCTCGGGCACGTACGGGCTGATGTTCAAGGCGATCGCCGACTGCGGTCCGATCGCGTCGACCCGCCGGTCGATCCTCAGATCGGCACCGCGGCCGAACATCGACGGGCAGCCGATCACGGTGACGTCGGCAGCCCCGAATCCCAACCCTGCAAGGTATTCGCGGGTGAACTCACCTCGTACGCCGATCGGCCCGGTGGAGTGCTGCAGGGTGGCTCGGACGAATCGTTGGACGGCCCGGTCGGTGGCATCGCGATGCTTGCGACGGCCGGACAAGGTGGCCTGGGCGCCGACGCCGAGCACCGTCACCGGGACGGCTGCCTGCTCGATGACCGTCGCCATCCGCTCCAGCCGGTCACCGAATCCGGGGCGGAACGCATTGGCCAGCGGCAGCACGAGTCGATCGGGGCGTCGATCGTCGCCCCACGGTGACGTGCCACCCAGGCCGCCGGTGCGGATGGTTGTGCCGCGGGTGCTGAGAAGTCGGCAGACGCTCTGGCTGAAGATCAGATTGCCGACGTTGTTCCCGATCAGGTGCTGCCGGATCGTCTGCTCGGCGGTCGCCGGCCGGAACGGGCTCTTGTGGGCCCGGATGAAGATGTTCGACACGGCGGAACCGCACTCGCTCTCTGATCGGGGAGGTCGCGACTGCGACCAAACCCGAGTAAGCATAGAGGGAACCCGGGTGACTCGGCGCGCAGACCCGGTTGTCAATATTGGTTGACGACTCCAGGGCGTCAACCTAGGATGACACCATGGCTGCACAACGGGATCGACCGGTCGACGGCGCGGCACCCGTCGGTCCGGAGATCGAACGGGACCTCGGCAGCGACGACCCAGCGATCGGACTGCGCGCCGTCGTCGCGCTCCGGTCACTGGCCGATCGCCTCGAGAGCCTGCACGTCGACCAAGCACGGCGGCGCGGCTGGTCGTGGCAGCAGATCGCGGCCGCGTTGGGGATCTCACGGCAGGCGGCGCACAAGAAGTACGGCCGAATCCGTCGATGACGGCTGAACGAACGACGACGTTGAAGGGACGACAACCATGTTCGAGCGGTTCACCGTCGCGGCCCGCGACATCGTGATCCAGGCACAGACCGAAGCCCGTGATCTCCGGAGTCCGATCATCGGGCCGCAGCACCTGCTGCTGGGGACGCTGTGGCACATCGATGAACCGATCCGCCACGTGTTGGACGAGAGCGGTCTGCGCTATCGCGCGGTTCGTGATCGGCTGGCGGAGGTCGATGTCGAGGATGGGGGAGTGACGGACGACGATGCGCTCGGCCGGATCGGGATCGACCTGTCGCTCGTCCGGAGCAAGGTGGAGGAGACCTTCGGAGCCGGAGCGCTGGACGGCACCTTCGAGCCGCGCGGGCGGCGTCGCGGGCACATCCCGTTCGATCGACCGGCGAAGAAGGCACTGGAACTGGCGTTGCGCGAGGCGATCCACCTCCAGCACAAAGAGATCGGACCCGAGCACCTGCTGCTCGGACTGACCCGACTGGACGGGGCCGCTACGACGCTGGTCCGCAGTTTCGGCGTCGAGCCGGCAGAGTTGCACGATCGGGTGTCGGCCATGCTGCGGAGGGCGGCCTGACCGTTGTTGGCAAGATGATCACCATGCCGGATCAGACCACTCCCGCCGACGCCGCCCCGTCGGACCCGTTGGCCCCGCTTCGCGCCCGATACGCCGCATGGCTGGGACTGGACGTCAGCGAGGTACTCGAGGATCGCGACGAGGACCCGGATCAGATCCGGGCGATGCAGCTGATCCTGCGGATGGAACGTGATCGGACGCCGTCCTGGCACGCCGCGCTGCGACTCGCGGCGAGCGGCGCCGCCCGGATCTGTCTCGACCCGCGGGTCGGAACCGATCCGGACTGGACGGAGGCGATCACCGCCTACGCCGGCGGCCACATCCGCAAGGTCACCCGGCGCGGGCGTGGCGCACCCTGGGCCGCGACCGCCGACCTGCCCGGTGTGACGCTGGCCGATGGCGACACCGAGGTCCGCGTGCTGTTGCCCGGCCTGGTCGACGAGTTGGACAAGCGGGTCGCCAAGCTGCAGGTCGGCGGGACCGACGCGCCGGTTGACGAGCCGCCCACCTTCGACCCGCCCGCCGGCACGCTGAGGGTGTGGATCCCGCCGGAACCGGCGATGACGCTGGGCAAGACCATGGCACAGGCCGGGCACGCGGGCATGATCGCCGCCGCACTGTTGTCCGCGGACTCTCCGGAGCTGTTGCGCCGCTGGGCCGACGCGGAATGCCCGGTGGATGTCCGACGGGCCGACGGTCATCGATGGCAGCAGCTGCAGTCCGCCGTGGCCGACGCCGGCCGGGCCTGGGCGCAGGACGGCCTGCTGGCGGTCCGGGATGCCGGCTTCACCGAGATCGCGCCCGGAACGATCACCGTGATCGCCGGCGTGCCGTCCTGAGTCATGCCGTTGCGCCGGTGTGCCCCCAGGGGTCGGCGCCGGTCGACACGGCCTGCAGCTTGGCCGTACGCCGTCCGCCGACCCGGTCGATGCGTACGGCGGCCGGGTCGATCAGGTTGTGCGGATCGGCGGCCGCTCCGATCATCCTGCCTCGCGGGTGGATCAGATCGCCCTCGACGACCTCGCCGAGGATGCAGGTGACGTTGTCCCGACCGCCGGCCGCCAGGGCCAGGGAGACCAGTTCGTCGACCGCGGCATCGAGGTCCGGCATCGCCACGGTAGGGCCGAGCAGGTCGTCGGGAACGATGTCGGTCAATCCGTCGCTGGCCAGCAGGATCCGATCACCGCACCGCAGATCGAGCAGCACCAGATCCGGTTCGGGATCCTCGATCTGGTTGATCGACCGGGCGATCACCGACCGATAGGGAAAGTCCTCGGCGTCCTCGGGGCGCAGTTCGCCGGAGTCGAGCAGCATCTGCATCAGGCTGTGGTCGCGGGTGATCGGGGTCAACGCACCGTCTCGCCACAGGTAGCCACGGGAATCTCCGACGTGCACCAGTCCGAATCGTTCGCCGTTGCCGAGGACGGCGGTCAACGTGGTGGACATGCCGTCCCGCTGCGGGTCGGCCTCGACCCCGTCGCGGACGTGGTGGTGGGCGAATTCGACGGCCTGGGCGAGCACGGCGAGCGGGTCGTCATCGCTGATCATCGACACCGAACTGGTGACGTAGGTCGTGCTGGCCGATGCGACCTCGCCGGCCGCGGCACCGCCGACGCCGTCGGCGACCAACAACAGATACGCTCCGGCATAACCGGAATCCTCATTGTTGGTGCGGACCAGCCCCACATGGCTGGCAGCCGCACATCGGAACCTCAGCACTGGAACGTCAGCCTCCGCGACAACACCCCGGGCCCCGGTCGGCAACGCCAGCGTGGTCGGCGACTCGCGAGTGGTCGGCAAACCTCGGCGTCCGCACAGGGATCGGGCACACACTACCCGTAATCAGCCACGCTGGTCGAACGCCTGACAACTCGGTTCGAGGTCGCCCTCGGATCAGATTGCTGATCGAGTCCCCGTTGTGTCCGGATCACGATGTCGGTCCGTTCTGGCCCGTTTCGGCCTTCGCCCGGTGTCAGGTTGACAACGGCGGGCAGCACAGCGCATGACAACATCGTTGCCGGATCGTTGCTGCCGTGTCGCGAGTGGAGTCGTGGTCTGCCGATTCCGTATGGTTGGCTGCTCCGGACGGAATCGCGCAGAATGCGATCCCGCACGACTTTACCCCCGGGAACAAACGTGATGACCGTCGGACCTCGCGAAAAGATTCTTCGCGAACAAGGAACCGGTTCGATGGGCGCTGCGTCGATATTTCCGGTGGACGCGACTCGGTGCCGAAGGGCGGCACGGAGCGCACATCTACAGGAGGAATTGTCATGAGTTACGCAGCGCCGACGCCCACCCCCTACGGCCAGCAGGCCGCCGGAGACCCCGGAACCCTTGACCTTCCCTACTACGGCATCGGATTCGTCGATGCGATCAAGCGCGGGTTCTCCAAGTTCGTCCGCTTCGACGGTCGAGCCAGCCGCAGTGAGTACTGGTGGTGGACCCTGGCCGCGGCCGGTATTCCCACCGTTCTGTACATCATCGGCGCGATCATCGGTGTTTCCACGATGGACAAGACCACCGGTGCGATGGGAGCCGGCGGCGTCGTCTTCTACGTCATCGCGGGCCTGTTGAGCCTGGTGATGATCATCCCGAGCATCGCGGTCGGCGTCCGCCGCCTGCACGACCAGAACAAGTCCGGCTTGTTCTACCTGCTGGTCCTGATCCCGTCCGTCGGCGGAATCATCATGCTGGTGCTGATGTGCATGCCGTCCGATCCGCAGGGCGCGCAGTACGACCGCCGCAACTGATCCGCACATCGGGGGTACAACCGGTCCTTCGGGGAGCGTTCTCGGCGACAGGGCAGTATGTCGGGGACAAGAAAGACTTTGGTAAAGAGGTTTTGATGAGTTCAGATCAGCAACAGCCGAACGATCCCGGTCAGGGATCGGGCGACCAGCGGCCGCAGGCGTCGCCGTACAACCCGACCGGGAACGAACCGGGTCAAGCGGGCGGATACGGCGCCGGGACCTACGGCTCGGGCAACTACGGCAGCGATCCGTATCAGTCCGGCGGCTACGGGTCGGGCACCTACGGTGCCGACCAGGGCTCGAGCGCATCCAGCTCATCAACCTTCCCCGGGTCGTCGACCGCCCCGACGGAGGGCGGACAGCCCCAGCAGCCGTACGGTCAGCAGTCGGCTCAGGATCCGTATGGTCAGCAGTCCGCGCAGCAGCCGTATGGTCAGCAGTCGGCCCAGGATCCGTACGGGCAGCAGTCCGCGCAGCAGCCCTATGGGCAGCAGTCGGCCCAGGATCCGTACGGGCAGCAGTCGGCTCAGCAGCCGTATGGGCAGCAGTCGGCTCAGGATCCGTATGGGCAGCAGTCGGCTCAGCAGCCGTATGGTCAGCAGTCCGCGCAGCAGCCGTATGGGCAGCAGTCGGCCCAGGATCCGTACGGGCAGCAGTCGGCTCAGCAGCCCTATGGGCAGCAGGCCTACGGCCAGAGCGATCCGTACGGTCAGCAGTCCTATGGACAGCAGTCCTACGGGCAGCAGGGCTACGGGCAGCAGCCGTACGGCCAGGGCTACGCGGCCCCGGTGTACGGCAGCCAGGCCGCCGGCGATCCCGGCACCCTCGACCTGCCCTACTACGGGATCGGATTCGGGGCAGCGATCAAGCGGGCGTTCTCCAAGTACGCCCGCTTCGACGGCCGGGCCAGCCGGAGCGAGTACTGGTGGTGGACACTGTTCGTGGGGATCATCGGCATCGTTCTCTACGCCGGCTTGATGATCTTCGGCTTCGCCACCGCTGATTCGTCCGGTGAACCCGGGGCAGGGATGGTTCCGTTCGCCATCTTGATGGTGCTGTTCTACCTGGCGATCATCGTGCCGCAGCTGTCGATCTCCTGGCGGCGGCTGCACGACCAGAACATGTCAGGTGGGTTCTTCTTCTTGAGCTTCATCCCGTCGGTCGGGGGCATCATCCTGCTGGTGCTGATGGCGATGCCGAGCAAGCCCGAGGGCGCCCGGTACGACCAGATCAAGTCCCAGCCCGGTCCGACCGGCACCTGGGGCGGCTGAGCCAGGCCCGTACAACTCAACAGCAATAACCGGTTGCCGGTCGATCAAGGTTTCTGATCGACTGGCATCCGTCGTTTGTGGCATCAGTTGGTATCGACCGGCACACCCGGAAGCAGGAGGCAACAGTCATGCGAGCACCTCGTAGGTCCACCCGCACGCTTCTGTCGTCTACCTCCGAGGACCTACTCGTTGTCAACGCTCAATTTGGGAATTCTTGCCCACGTCGACGCCGGTAAGACCAGCCTGACCGAGCGGCTGCTGCACACCGCCGGTGTCATCGACCACATCGGCCGGGTCGATCACGGTGACACCCAGACCGACTCACTCGCCCTGGAACGACAGCGCGGGATCACGATCAAATCCGCCGTCACCTCCTTTGTGATCCACCGCCCGGCAGCCGGCAGCCCCGGGCCGCTCCGGACCGAGGATCCGATCACGGTCAATCTGATCGATACCCCCGGCCACCCGGACTTCATCGCCGAGGTCGAGCGTGTCCTGAACGTGCTCGACGGCGTCGTGCTCGTCGTGTCCGCGGTCGAAGGGGTGCAGGCACAGACCCGGATCCTGACCCGAGCCCTGCGTCGGCTGCGGATCCCGATGTTGATCTTCGTCAACAAGATCGACAGGTCCGGTGCCCGCGCCGATGAACTGCTGGACGAGATCGCCCGACGGCTGGACATCGCCGTCGTCGGGATGGGGACGGTCGCCGACGCCGGGAGCCGAACGGCTCGTTCGATCAGCAATTCCTACGACGATCCCACCTTCGCCGACCGGCTGGCCGATCGGCTCACGGTCGCCGACGACCGGCTGCTGACCCGTTATCTGGAGGCCGACGGGCTGCCCGTCGAGGCACTTCGCAGCGCACTGATCGAGCAGACCGCGCGGGCCGACCTGCACCCGGTGTTCTTCGGCTCGGCCATCACCGGGGCCGGAGTCGGTGAGCTGATGGCCGGGATCGGATCCCTGTTGCCGTCGGTCGACGGGCGCGCGTCAGCGGAGCCGTCCGGCACGGTGTTCAAGGTCGACCGCGGACCGGCAGGGGAGAAGATCGCCTACCTGCAGTTGGCATCGGGCTCCTTGGCTGTCCGGGACGCCCCGGACGTCAGCCATCGCGACGGCAGCAGTGCCGACCCGGCCAAGATCACCGCGATCAGCGTCTTCGACCGTGGCGGCGAGCAGCGCTCCGAGCGGATCGAAGCCGGCAGAATCGGCAAGCTGTGGGGACTGCCACAGGTGCGGATCGGCGATCGGATCGGGCGACCTCAGGATCGGTCCCACGGTCGGCATCGTGATCACTACTTCACTCCGCCCAGCCTGGAGACCGTCGTCGATCCCGTCGACCCGGCAGACCGCGGCCGGTTGCGCACCGCCTTGGACCGGCTCGCCGAACAGGATCCGTTGATCAACGTACGGCAGGACGACCTACGCTCCGAACTGTCGGTTTCGCTGTACGGGGAGGTGCAGAAGGAGGTCATCGGCGCGACCTTGGACACCGACTTCGGCGTTCCGGTCACCTTCTCGGAGACCTCGACGATCTGTGTCGAACGTCCGCTCGGCATCGGGACCGCGGTCGAGCGGATCCGGGACCCGGGCAATCCGTTCCTGGCCACCGTCGGACTACGGGTGGAGCCCGGCCCGATCGGCACCGGGATCAGGTGGGAGACGGCGACCTCGGTGCACGGGACGATGCCGATCGCCTTCTTCTCCGCGATCGAGGACACCGTCCGGCTGACCGCAGGACAATCCCTGTACGGCTGGCGGCTGATCGATGCGGTGATCACCTTGACCCACACCGGCTACGCTCCACGACAGAGCCACATGCATCAGTCCTTCAACAAGGCGATGTCGAGCACCGGCAGCGACTTCCGCGAGCTGACACCGCTGGTGCTGATGGCCGCCCTCCGCGATGCCGGCACCGACGTCCTGGAGCCGATCCATCGCTTCGAGCTGGAATTCCCCACCGACCTGCTCGCCGCGCTCTATCCGGTGCTCGCCGAACGCAGGGCGGTGCCGGGCAGCCCGGCCGTCGGAGCCGCGACCACGGTGATCGAGGGGGACATCCCGGCGGCCGAGATCCACGCGCTGGAACAACAGCTGCCCGGACTGACCCGCGGCGAGGGCGTGCTGGAGGCGGCCTTCGATCGCTACCAGCCGGTCACCGGTCGTCGACCGCAGCGGCGGCGGACCGACCGCAATCCGTTGGACCGCAAGGAGTATCTGTTGCGGACCACGCGGGGAAAGGGCGCATTGGCGTCGTGAACACGATCAACAGCCAGACCGGATCGACGCGGTGCCCGGTGCGCGGTGACCTCTCCGACGACGGGAGCGCCTTCTACGACGGCGCCGAGTGGGGCTGGCAGCCGCTGTGGTTGCACCGCGACGCCGTGCTGCCGGTCTGCCGGCAACAGCTGAGGATCGACGCGTCGGATGCGCAGCTGTTGTCCGGCGGATTCCTCAATCAGAACTGGCGGCTGCGGTGTGATGATCATGATCGGGTACTCCGGGTCGGACGTGCCGAGCGCACCGTCGAACAGGTTGCCTACGAGTACACCTTGACCTCGGCGTGGGCCGCTGAGATCGATCAGATCGTGCTGGCCGAGAGACCGCCCGGCCCGAGCATCGACGGGCATCTGCTGACCGTGTTCCCTTATCGGGAAGGGATTTCCGGGGCCCAGGTGCCCGCACCGCGGCGGACCGTCGAGCTCGCACCGGTGCTGGCCGCGATGCATCGGATCGCCCTGGAGCTTGACCTCGGACAGCGGCCAGGCTTTCCGCTGCTCGGAGTCGGCGCCGCCCCGGTCGGAAACGACCACCGGTCGCCGGTCGGTGCACGCTGGCACGCCGTGCGGTCTGCGGTGCTGGACAGGTACGGGACCGGGCCGGAGGTCCTGACACCGGCGACCGTGGTCGACCGGGCCGTTGACGAACTGACCGTACAGCTGGAGCGGTGGCACGGACAGGGACGGCTGGACCGTCGCGCGCCCGTGCACGCCGACCTCAACGTCCGCAATCAGCTCTACCGTGATCATCGGCTGGTCGGCATCATCGACGCCGACGACTGCCGGGTCGAGCCCCTGATCAGCGAGGTCGCCGGACTGGCCTACGCCGATCCCGCGGTCGATCCGGCCGCCGCGTGGCAGCTCTACCGGCAGGCCGGTGGACCGCTGCCCGATGAAGATCAGGAACTGTTGCTGCCGTTCGCCCGGCTGGGCTGTCTCGGGGAACTGGAATGGTTCACCGCCGATGACGGTACGGCAACCCATCTGGCACTGGGAAAGCTGCAGACCCTGGCCGATCAGCTGGCGGGCGGTCCGATCCGCGACTGAGAAGCGGGCCTCGGACTGTCAGGCGGTCGCGAGGGCAGCTCGCAGCCGTTCGGCGTACGGGCGTCGTTGCTCGGCCGATACGAAGCCCGGTAGCGGGGCATTGCGGTAGAGATGATCATCGGCATAGCGCGGGAACACGTGCACGTGCAGATGCCAGACATCCTGGTTTCCAGCCGGCTCGTTGTGCTGCCGGGTCGATACCCCGTCGCACCCGTAGCTGTGCCGCATCGCGACAGCGACCTCGCGGACAAGATCATGGACGGCATGTCCGTCGGCCGGAGGGAGTGCGTACAGGTTTTCGTGGTGGGTGGTCGGCACCACCAGGACATGGCCGTGATTGTTCGGCCACCAGCGGGGCGACACGAAGGCCAGTGCCCGATCTGTCCGGGCGACGACGTCCTGTTGGCTGTTCACCGGGTCGGACCTACCGGCGATCAGGGCACAGAACGGGCAGCTGTAGTCGGGCGGTTGATGACTGAACTGCTGGTGATCACCATCGGGCATACCGGCAGCGTAGGCCGGGTCATCGGCCGAGACCCGACGACCGGGCGGTGATCTCTTGACCTGGACAGCAGGTCCGGACAAGCTACTGAGGTGTCTTCGACGTTCTGGCGGGAGTGGCACCGCGGCTACGACGACCCCGACTCGTCGTTGTCCAGACGACTGACCGTCGTTCAAGATCAACTCCGGATGGCGTTGCGGGTCGTCGAACAGCCGTCCGATCGTCGGTTGCGACTGATCAGCGTGTGCGCCGGCGACGGTAGGGACGTGCTCGGGGTGCTGGCCGAGGAACCGGTGCCGGTCGACGTGTTGTTGGTGGAGCTCGACCCCGAGCTGAGCCGAGCCGCGGCTGACCGTGCAGCCGCGAACGGTGTCGATGCGGTGACGGTGCGCACGGCCGATGCCGGTCTGACCACGTCCTACGCCGATCACCTCCCGGCCGACGTCTGCCTGCTGTGCGGCGTTCTCGGCAACATCGGTGCCGACGACCTGGTCGCGTTGATCGAGGATCTGCCGATGCTGCTGATGTCCGGCGCACCGGTGATCTGGACTCGCGGACATCAGCCGGACTCCGATGACCGACCAGCGGGCGACGATCCGAGTGAACGGGTTCGCGCGGCGTTCGTCGCCGCCGGTTATCAGGAACTGGCGTTCGTCCGCCCTCAGCAGGAGAGCTTCCGGGTGGGTACCCATCGGTGGACCGGACCGGTCATGCCCTATCAGCCGGACCGACGGTTGTTCGAGTTCGTTCGTCACGATGCGGTCGGTCGATGAACTTCGCCGCGCAGTCGACGGCACCGACGTCGCTTCCACGGCTGATCGTGGTCACCGGGCGGCCGGGCACCGGCAAGACGACGCTCAGCAAGGCGCTGGCAGCCGAACTGGTCGCCTGCTACCTGCGGATCGATGCCGTCGAGACAGCACTGCAGGTCGCGCTCGCCGACTTCGGGATCGGAGATCTCGGACCGATGGACGTCGGTGACGTCGGTGACGTCGGTCCGGCCGGTTACGTGGTGGCGCACCGGCTGGCGGCGTCCAACCTCGAACTCGGCCACGATGTGGTCGTCGATGCCGTCTGCCCGGTCCCGGAGTCCCGGCAGGGCTGGATGGATACGGCAGCGGCGGCCGGCGCGCAGTTGATCATCTTCGAAACCCACCTCTCCGACACCGCGGAACATCGCCGGCGGGTCACCGAACGGCGTCCCGACATGCCCGGGCAACGGGTGCCGACCTGGGATCAGGTGACGGCAGGGGAGTGGGTTGTCTGGGACGTCGAACGCGACGGTGATCGGCACCTGGTGGACACCAGCGACGCAGCCGATGCCGTGGCATCGGCGCTGACCACGATCACCACCTGACCCTCGGCGACCGAGGACCGAGCAATCCCTCCGGCGTTGTTTGGCGTCCCGATCGCGCCGGGTGACGCACCGTCACCGCTGAGCTTTCGGCGTGCGGAGATGACGGATCGGGACCGGGCCGCGATGCAGGACGTGCGGGACGTCCACCCACGGCAGCCACGGTTCGTCCGCGGGGAGGGTGCGAAGCCGTTGGATCGCAGCCCAGCTGACCCGTGAGACCGCCCGGAGTGTCCCCGTCGTGTAGGGCAGGAAGTCGTCGGCATCAGCCGGTTCGGCCTCGGGTCCGGTCGCCGACTTGCGCATCAGCCGGACGCAGGTCCGGGCCGGGTCGAGGACGCCGGCATCGAGGGTCGGGAAGGCGACCGGGGTGACGGGACGTCCGGACTCGGCGAGCGCTTCGAAGATCAACTGCGAGTCGACGGGGGAGAAGAACACGACGTCGCCCCAGGTGCAGTCCAACGGCGGCACGGGTTGCTCGAGCACCCACTCTCTGCCGTCGTAGCGGCTGCGGTGCCGGCCGTACAGATCGGGGTAGCGGTCGCGCATCAGGTTCAGTGGCAGCACGTCGTCGCCGTGATCGGTGCCGACTGCGGAGTGGTAGAGGACACCGCGGACTCGCGGTGCGGGGTGCGTCGTCGTGGGGTTCTTGGTGCTGGGCGGGTTTTCGACGATGGACATAAAAAAGCCTCCCCGCTCGGGAAGGCTGACGAGAGAAAGTATACCGCTGCCGAGGGTCACCCGCGGGTGTTCTGCGGAGGATGCGGCCGATCACTCCAGGCCTGCCGCAGCTCGTCCAGGAAGATCCGGTGATCATCACGGCCGACGGTCTGGATGCCGGAGCGGACGAGTTGCACGGCGCCGTCGGATTCGACACTGAGAATGGCCGCCGATCCCGACTCTCCTCGAGGCTGCCGCAGCCGGTCGCCGTCCAACACCGGAGTGTCTGCGCCGAGAGTCTGCTCGGCGGCCGCGGCGGTGACAGCGACGGAACCGCCGGTCAGGTTGGCACTGCTGACGTAAAGGTGATCACGATCATCGAGCAGCCGTCGTATCGCCGGCAGCCAGCCGAGCATGATCGCGAAGCGTCCGGCCGAGATCGAGGGTGCCATCCAGTCGGGCGGATCGTCGCCGACCGGGAGCAGCAGGTTGATCAGTTGGTCGGTCATCAGCCAGTGCGCGAACGCGAGCGACTCCTGGTCGAGCCGGAGGAACGGCGTCACTCTGTCGAAGTCGGCGACGGCAACGCCGCAGGGCTGATCGGCGGGGCGACCCTTGGCACGGTTGACCGCGCCGGCGTCCCGGCCGGCAACGACGTACGGCAGGGGCAGGGGCATCGGGAGCACCACCGCGGCCCCGCTGTCCAGGCTGCCGCCGATCCGGTCCAACCCGGCCGCGTCCAGAGTGATCGCGGTCGTCATCTCCTCCCGATCGATGGCCACGGTCGATACTTGCCGCACGGTCAGTCTTCCAGTCGGCGCCCCTTCAACTCGGTGAGCAGTGCCGCGCCGGCCATCGCGACCGCGAACGCGACGGCGAAGATCCCGAAGACGCCGGGCGTGCCGATGACGTCGTGCAGCGGCAGCACCAGCAACGGGGCCAGGATGGATGCGATCCGCCCGAAGGCGGTGGCGCTGCCGGCACCGGTCGCCCGCAGCGCCGTCGGATAGCTCTCCGGGGTGACGGCGTACAACGCTCCCCAGGCGCCGAGATTGAAGAAGGACAGGGCGATCCCGCTGGCCAGGATCAACGCCGGCTGGTCGCTCAGCCCGAAGGCGACCGCGGACAGTGCCGAACCGGCCAGGAAGGTGATCAACACCGGCCGCCGTCCCCACTTTTCGATCAGATAGGCCGCGGCGGCGTAGCCGGGCAGTTGGGCCAACGTGATGATCAAGGTGTACTGGAAGGACTTCACCATCGGGAAGCCGCCGGCGACCAGCAGTGTCGGGATCCAGGTGAACGCACCGTAGTAGGCGAAATTGACCCCGAACCAGGTCAGCCACAACGCGATCGTCCGGCGCCGGAGTCCGGCCGTCCACAGTGCCTTGATCGGCACCCGCGGGTCGGCGCGGACCGCTGCCGGTGGTTGTTCGCGGTCGTCTGTGGTGCTGTCGTCGACGCCGGCGGAGCGTTCGAAGCGGCGGACCGCCTCTTCGGCTTCGGCGTGCCGGTTGCGGCGTTCCAGGAAACGCACCGACTCGGGCAGGCCGCGACGGACGAACAGTGCGTAGATCGCGGGCAACAACCCGACGGCGAACGCCCACCGCCACCCGTCGGCGGACTGAGGGACCACGAGATAGCCGATCAGCGCGGCTGCGATCCAGCCGACTGCCCAGAACGACTCGAGGATGACGATCACCCGACCACGGATCCGAGCGGGTGCGTACTCGCTGACCAGGGTGGAGGCGACCGGTAGCTCGGCACCGAGTCCGAGGCCGACGATGAAGCGCAGCACCAACAGCACCGCGATCCCACCGGCCAACGCGGAGGCGCCGGTGGCGACGCCGTACACCAGCAGGGTGAGGGCGAACACCGACCGTCGTCCGAACCGGTCTGCGAGCAGGCCGCCGAAGGCGGCGCCCAGCGCCATCCCGACGAAGCCGATCGAGGCGAGCCAGGACAGTTGCCCGGTGCCCAGTGCCCATTGCTTGGCCAGCGCGGCCAGGACGAACGACACGATGCCGACGTCCATCGCGTCCAGGGCCCAGCCGATCCCTGCGCCGCCGACCAGACGGCGGTGCGCTCCGGTGAAGGGCAGCCGGTCCAGACGTTCGGTCCGGGTCGGCGGTGCGGCGGTCGACGCCATTGATCAACTCCTCGGCAGCAGACGTCCGGCGCCGATGAAGTCCGGCCGGCACGCCCGGTCGGTCAGAGTATCGCGGTCCGGCGTCGGCTGTCGGCTCGGCTGTCCGCCGCCGGATCGATTCGCTACTGGGAAAGGCCGCGATCACGTGGCACGATCACTGGTGTGCCGAATTCATCCGATCAACAGCGGCTCCGTGATCTGGCACTGCTGCGTCGGGTGCGGGATCGGATCGATCGTGAATACGCCCAGCCGCTGGATGTGGAGGCGCTGGCCCGTGGGGTGAACCTGTCGGCCGGCCATCTCAGCCGTGAGTTCCGGCGCGCGTACGGGGAGTCGCCGTACAGCTATCTGATGACGCGCAGGATCGAGCGGGCGATGGCCCTGCTGCGCCAGGGGGACCTCAGTGTCACCGACGTCTGCTTCGCCGTCGGCTGTTCGTCGTTGGGGACGTTCAGCACCCGGTTCGCCGAGCTGGTCGGGATGCCGCCGAGCGTGTACCAGCGACAGGCCGGTGACGTGGCCGAAGGTCTGCCGGCGTGTGAGGCGAAGAAGGTCACCAGACCGGTCAGGAATCGAGAAGCACCGGCACTGCTGCCGCCACTACCGTGAACCCATGGACAACCGCCCTCTGCAGATCACTATCGACACCACCGTCCTGCCGCATGTCGATCCCGAGGAGTCGCTGACCTTCTGGCGTGACGTGCTCGGCTTCGAGGTCCGCAGCGACGTCGGCCAGGGCACCATGCGGTGGATCGTGGTCGGGCCCGTCGGTCAGCCCGACACCTCGATCCTGCTCTCACCGGCGAACGCCGACCCCGGCATCACCGAGGACGAGCGGCGCACGATCGCCGAGATGATGGCCAAGGGGACCTACGGCTGGATCCTGTTGGCCAGCAAGGACGTCGACGCCGACTTCGACAGGATCCAGGCGGCCGACGCCGAGGTGGTGCAGGAACCGACCGACCAGCCGTACGGAGTGCGGGACTGCGCCTTCCGGGACCCGGCGGGAAATCTGGTCCGGCTCAAACAGGCCGGCTGATTCCGATGTGCCTGAAGGGGTTTGACCCCGCAGCCGTGGCGCCCGTGGTGACGACGGCGGAGCAGCAGCGGCTGGCCGAGTTGGTCCGGATCCGTCGGTTGCGGGACCGACTGCAGCGCAACGACACACGGACCCGACCGGGAGTGAAGCTAAGGTTGCCGAGACCCTCGCGAATGCCTGAGCCCGACGGCGCCGGGCTCGGACCCGAATGATCACCACCGACACAAATGATCACGACCTGCCCGACCTGAATTGACCCCGTACCGACCTGATGCGACCTGGAGACACCGATGACCGATGCCGCCAAGAAGACCTCGACGTCCACCGTTCACCAGGCCGACAGCCACGACCTGATCCGGGTGCACGGCGCCCGGGTGAACAACCTCAAGGACATCAGCGTGGAGATCCCCAAGCGGCGGCTGACCGCGTTCACCGGTGTGTCCGGGTCGGGCAAGAGTTCGTTGGTGTTCGGCACCATCGCCGCGGAGTCGCAGCGGATGATCAACGAGACCTACAGCGCGTTCGTCCAGGGCTTCATGCCGCGCCAGGACCGTCCCGATGTCGACGTGCTGGACGGTCTGACGACGGCGATCATCGTGGATCAGGAACGGATGGGCGCCGATCCGCGGTCGACGGTCGGCACCGCCACCGATACCGGCGCGATGCTGCGGATCCTGTTCAGCAGGCTCGGCGAGCCGCATATCGGATCGGCCCAGGCATTCTCGTTCAACGTCGCCTCGATCAGCGGTGCCGGTGCTGTCACCATCGAACGCGGCGGGCAGTCGATCAAGGAACGACGCGACTTCGCCATCGTCGGCGGCATGTGTCCGCGCTGCGAGGGGCGGGGCTCGGTCAGCGACTTCGATCTGTCCGCGCTGTACGACGACACCCTGTCCCTGAACGACGGTGCGTTGACCATCCCCGGCTACAGCATGGACGGCTGGTACGGACGGATCTTCCGGGGCTGTGGCTTCTTCGACCCGGACAAGCCGATCGGCAAGTTCTCCAAGCGGGAGAAGGATGCGTTGCTCTACAAGGAGCCGACCCGGATCAAGGTCGAGGGCATCAACGTCACTTACGAGGGTCTGATCCCCAAGATCACCAAGTCGATGCTGTCCAAGGACCGGGACGCGATGCAGCCGCACATCCGCGCGTTCGTCGACCGGGCGATCACCTTCGACACCTGCCCCGACTGCGGCGGCACCCGGCTGAGCGAGGCTGCGCGGTCGTCCAAGATCAACGGCATCAACATCGCCGACGCGTGCGCGATGCAGATCAGCGATCTTGCTGCCTGGGTCCGCGAGCTGGACGACCCGTCGGTGGCGCCGCTGCTGACCTCATTGCGCGAGACACTGGACTCCTTCACCGAGATCGGCCTGGGTTACCTCTCCCTGGACCGCCCGGCCGGCACGCTGTCCGGCGGTGAGGCCCAACGCACCAAGATGATCAGGCACCTCGGTTCGTCGCTGACCGATGTCACCTACGTCTTCGACGAACCGACGATCGGCCTGCACCCCCACGACATCCAACGGATGAACAACCTGTTGCTCCGGCTGCGCGACAAGGGCAACACGGTGCTGATGGTGGAGCACAAGCCGGAGGCGATCGCGATCGCCGATCGGGTGGTCGACCTCGGTCCCGGAGCGGGCTCCGGCGGTGGCGAGGTGGTGTTCGAAGGCAGCGTCGATGATCTTCGGACCAGTGAAACACTGACCGGCCGGCACCTGGATGATCGTGCGTCGCTGAAGGCGTCGGTGCGGACCGCGGACGGTGCGCTCGAGGTGCGCGGTGCCGACACCCACAACCTGACCGGCGTCGACGTCGACATCCCGCTCGGCGTGCTGGTGGTGGTGACCGGTGTCGCCGGGTCGGGGAAGAGTTCGTTGATCAACGGCTCGGTGTCCGGACGGGACGGCGTGGTGACGGTCGACCAGAGCGCGATCCGGGGGTCGCGACGTAGCAATCCGGCGACGTACACCGGTCTGTTGGATCCGATCCGGAAGGCGTTCGCCAAGGCCAACGGTGTCAAGCCCGCCCTGTTCAGCGCCAACTCCGAAGGTGCCTGCCCGACCTGCAACGGCGCCGGGGTGATCTACACCGATCTGGCGATGATGGCCGGGGTCGCCACCACCTGCGAGGAGTGCGAGGGCAAGCGGTTCGGGGCGTCGGTGCTGGAATACCACCTGGCCGACAAGGACATCAGCGAGGTGCTGGCGATGTCGGTCACGCAGGCACTGGAGTTCTTCGCCGACGGCGATTCCAAGGTCCCTGCGGCGCACCGGATCCTGGAACGGATGGCCGACGTCGGCCTCGGCTATCTCACCCTCGGCCAGCCGCTGACCACGCTGTCCGGCGGCGAACGGCAGCGGATCAAGCTGGCGACCCAAATGGGCGACAAGGGCGGCGTCTACGTCCTGGACGAGCCCACGACCGGGCTGCACCTGGCCGACGTCGAACAGCTCCTCGGCCTGCTGGACCGGCTGGTCGACACCGGCAAGTCGGTGATCGTGATCGAGCACCATCAGGCCGTGATGGCACACGCCGACTGGATCATCGATCTCGGTCCCGGCGCCGGTCATGACGGTGGCCGAATCGTCTTCGAAGGCACCCCGGCCGATCTGATCTCCGACCGGTCCACTCTGACCGGTGAGCATCTGGCGTCCTATGTCGGAGCGTGAGCCGGCCACATCGGCCTGTCCTTGTCCCGTTGGTGACCGCGGATTCTCGGCTCGCCACGGCGCCCGGGATCCTTTGTCCTGTAGAGGTTCTCCGAACCGTGCCAGACTCTGAACCATGAAGTACGTACTGCTGATGTGCGACGACGAGCAGGACCCGCCGAGCAACGAGGACCTGGCGGTCGATCCGGTGCATCAGGCGTGGGCGGCGGATCTGGAGCGGCGGGGCGTCGAACTGTTCGGAGCCCGGCTGCGTTCATCCGCGGACGCGACCACGGTCCGCAGCAGGCAGGGCGAGACGTTGATCTCCGACGGCCCGTTCGCCGAGACGAAGGACTTCGTCGGCGGCATCGTCGGCATCGACTGCGCCGATCTCGACGAGGCGATCGCGATCGCGTCGGGTCATCCGTACGCGCGGCGGGGGAGTGTCGAGATCCGCCCGGTCTGGGAATGACGCCGCCCGGCGGGTCGGACGACGAAGCCGTCCGGGATGCGGTCGCCGCCGCCTACCGCGACGAGTGGGGACAGGTGGTCGCCACCGTGATCGGGCTGACCCGGGATTGGGACCTGGCCGAGGACTGCGCCCAGGAAGCGTTCGCCAGTGCCCTGGTCGCCTGGCGGCGGGACGGTGTGCCGCGGCGTCCGGGCGCTTGGCTGACCACGACGGCCCGGAATCGGGCGACCGATCGGCTCCGCCGGGACCAATCCGGTCGGGCCAAGCTCCGTCAGCTGGCCGTACTGGCCCGGGACCGGTCCGATGACCAGCCGACGTTGGAGGAGATTCCCGACGAACGACTGGAGTTGATCTTCACCTGTTGCCACCCGGCGCTGCCGTTCGAGGCCAGGGTCGCGCTCACCCTGCGAACCCTCGCCGGGTTGAGCACGGTCGAGATCGCCAAGGCGTTCCTCACCGCGGAATCGACCATGGCGCAGCGGATCGTCCGTGCCAAACGCAAGATCACCGAAGCCGGCATCCCGTATCGGGTGCCGCCGCCGGAGCTGCTCCCTGAACGCCTGGCGTCCGTCCTCGGCGTTCTGTATCTGATCTTCAACCAGGGCTACGACGAGGTCGACGGCAGGCGTGATCTGACCGCCGAGGCCATCCACCTGGTCCGGGTGCTGGCCGGTCTGATGCCGGACGAACCCGAGCCGCGAGGGTTGCTCGCCTTGATGTTGTTGTCCGAATCCCGACGGCCGACGCGGACCCGGGACGGTGTGCTGGTCACCTTGGAGGATCAGGATCGTACGCGTTGGGACACGGCCATGATCGGCGAAGGGATCATGATCCTGGACCAGGCACTCGAGCTCGACCGCCGCGGGCCGTATCAGGTCCAGGCGGCGATCGCGGCGTGCCATGCGACGGCGCCGGACATCGAGCACACCGACTGGCTGCAGATCGTCGCGTTGTACACCGAACTGGTCGCCCTGACCTCCTCGCCGGTCGTCGAGCTGAATCGTGCCGTCGCGGTCGCGATGGTCGACGGGCTGTCGGCCGGTCTGGCACTGGTGGCCGACCTCGAGGCGTCGGGTCGGCTCACCGGCTATCACCTGTTGCCCGCAACCCGGGCCGATCTGCTCCGCCGCGCCGGCCGGACCGATGAGGCACGGGCCGCCTACCGGGACGCTCTCGAACTGGCCCCGAGCGATGCCGAGCGCCGCTACCTGACCGGTCGTCTCGATCGACTCTGAGCCGGTTGTCGATCTGCTGGGACGGTCTTCGTCGGTGGGACGAAACCACCCACCAGACGGAGGGATCTCCGATGTGCCCCGAAATCATCAACGACCGGCAGATCATCAATGAACGGCGGGGCCCCAACACCCGTACCCGGCGGATCAGACGCCGACTCGTGTTGGTGCTGGCCTGTGCGGCGCAGGCGATGGTCGGCGTCGACATGGCGATCGTGAACGTGGCGTTGCCGTCGATCCAACGCGATCTCGGCATGTCCGAGGCGATGCTGCAGTGGGTCGTGGTCTCGTACGGGCTGCTGCTCGGCGGTTTCCTGTTGCTCGGTGGCCGGATGACCGATCGGTTCGGCCACCGCCGGATCCTGGTCGCCGGTCTGGCCGTGTTCACCGTCGCCTCGTTGGTGGCGGGCTGGTCGGCCGCGGCCGAGCAACTGATCGTCGCCCGCGCCGTTCAGGGGCTCGGCGCGGCGTTGATCACGCCGGCAGCGCTCTCGCTGCTGGCTGTGACCTTCGCCGAGGGAGCCGAACGCAATCGCGTGCTCGGCATCTTCGGAGCTGTCGGCGGCATCTCGGGCTCGATGGGTGTGGTGGCCAGCGGCCTGCTCGCCGCCGGTCCCGGATGGCGGTGGGCCTTTCTGATCAACGTCCCGGTCGGCGTGGTGTTGCTCGGCCTCGCCGTTCTGCTGCTGGCCGGAACGCGGCCGGACGCGACCCGGACGAGGCTCGATCTTCGCGGCGCGACGACCGTGACCGGTGGCCTGTTGCTACTGGTCTACGCGCTGCAGCGGGCGGCGACCGACGGCCGGTTCTCCGCAACGTCCCTGGTGTTCTTCGCCGCAGCCGTGGCGTTATTGGTGGCCTTCGTCCGGATCGAAGCCCGGTCACCTGCGCCGCTGGTGCCCCGATGGGTGATCGGCAACCGTCGGTTCGTCGCGGCCAACATCACCGCATTCCTCACCAACTCGGCGTTCCTGTCGTTCATCTTCGTCGGCTCGCTGTTGATGCAGCAGGGCCTCGGCTACGGGCCGACGCGAACCGGACTGTGCTGGCTGGCGACCACGGCCACGATCCTGCCGGTGGCGATGGCCGGTGGCAGGCTGGCCGCACGGGTGCGGGTGCGGCGGCTGCTGCTGGTCGGCTTGGCATTGCTCGCTCTCGCAGCGCTGTGGCTGACGCGGATCTCGGCCGATTCGGGCTATCTCGGCGGACTGCTGCCGGCATTCCTGCTGGCGGGCGTCGGCTTCGGGCTCTGTGGCCCGTCGTTGCAGATCGGTGCCCTGGCCGGTGTCACGCACGCGGATGCAGGATTGGCGTCGGGCCTGCTCGAGACGGTACGGGAGATCGGTGGGGCGGCCGGCGTCGCAGCGGTGACGGCGGTGCTGGTGTCCGGGCACGGCCTGACCGGCTTTCACACGGCGTTTGCGGTCGTCGCGCTGTGGGGGTTCGGCGCGCTGATCTGCGCCACGCTCGGCTTCGATCGCCGTCGGAGCCAGACCGACGAAGAAAAGTCTGACGGCGATGTCGATCTCGGGAACCTGCCTTCGTCGGTGGGGTGACCGGGTCAGAAAGGACCCGTCCAGCACTGACCACCGACAACCAAGGAACCATCATCATGATCAACTCACCAGGCCATACGCGCAGCACACCGGGCGACATCGGCAACACACCGGGCGATCCGAACGGCACATCGCCGACCGAAGGTCTGCCACCGGTGGTCGACCGGGCGACGTTCCAGTCCCGGTTGGATGAACTGCGGATCCGGGAGAAGGCGCACACCCGGGACGGCGACGAAATTGCGGCCGAACGCCGTCGGCTGCCGATGGTCGAGGTGCCGGCCGCAGCCGAGCTGATCGGCCCGGACGGGCCGGTGACGCTGCTGGACGCGTTCGAAGGGCGCAGCCAGCTGATCGCCTACTACTTCATGTGGCACCATGATCATTCCGCTGCCGACCAGTGCGAAGGATGCACCTGGTGCGGTGGCCACGTCCAGGAACTGTCCTACCTGCACTCCCGCGACATCAGCTTCGCCGTGCTCTGTCAGGGGCCGTACGAGCAGAGCCGCCGGTATCGCGACTTCATGGGCTGGCAGGCGCCGTGGTATTCGGCGCAACCATCGGTGGACACCTTGCTGGCCGGACGGCAGGTCGGTCTGTTCCATCTGGTCTGCTACGTCCGCGACGGCGACCGGGTGTTCGAGACCTATTGGACGACCGGTCGCGGCGCCGAGGTGATGGAATACAGCTATGCGCTGATGGATCTGACCGTGCACGGCCGACAGGAGAGCTGGCAGGACGTTCCGGCCGGCTGGCCCCAGCCGTGGCCGATCGACGGCAAACTGCTCAGCGAGAACGGGCGTCCGCTGTCGCAGTGGTCGCGGCTGGCTGCCGGTCACAGCGACGATCTTGATCAGTCGGACCGGCAGAGACAGAACGGATGACCGTCCGGATCGAACAGCACCCGGAAATGATCACTCGGCTGGTGGTCGGCCGGGGTCGCCCCGCACTCGATCGCCCACGCGACCGATCCGTCGAGATCGGTGGTGCCGATATCAAGATGCTGGCTGACGATCTGCTCACCGGGCGCCGTCGGCCAGGTCGGGCGGCGGTAGTTGGCGTCGTACTCGAAGTTGAGGGCTAGTCCGGCGACCCCCTCGGGAGGGCACACCAGCGCGTATCCCGCGTCCGCCGGTGTGCCCGGCTTCGGGGCCTCCTCCAGAGCAGGCGCCTGGCATGCGAAGCGGCACGGAATGTGAGCGTACGGTTCGCCATCCGGCGATCCGCCAGCCATCAGCTCACATTCGGGGCCGCTTCGACGGTGCAGCCCGGACCGAAGTTGATCAACCGTTTCGAACATCGCCGACCGACAGCGGGGGAGGGATCGGTATCAGCACCGGAGACGATCAGTGGCACCTCTTGTCGGCGTCCCGAACCCCTTCATAGGGTCGAACGATGACCGAGGTCACCGGCTTCCAGGAACAAGCGGCGTACGACGAGCGGATCGATCTGCGGACCGACTTCGTGATGGCATACGGGATGAACGACAGTACGGCCGAGCGGATCGCGCGCTGGCGGGAGGCCGGCTACCGGGTGCATCTGATGACCGGGATCTCCTGGGGCCAGTATCAGGACTATCTGAAGGGCGGCTGGGACGGTGAGATCCATTGGGACGACGCCCAGACCGCTGAGGACGGCACGCCGATCCAGCATGGTGTCGACATCCCGTACATGGTGCCGACGATCAACTTCACCGACTACCTGGTGCAGAAGCTGCGCCCGATCATCGAACTCGGCGTCGAGGACGTTCACCTGGAAGAGCCGGAGTTCTGGTCCCGGGCCGGCTACTCGGAATCGTTCCGTCGCGAATGGCAGGCCTATTTCGGTGAGCCGTGGCAGCCGCCGCACGGATCGCCGGAAGCCCATTTCCGTTCCGGGCAGCTGAAACAGCATCTGCTGGTCCGGTCCCTGGACCGGGTGACGACGGTACTCCGGGACGAGGCGCTGCGACGGGGCCGCGAGCTGCGGTTCTACATCCCGACGCACAGCCTGCTCAACTACACCCAGTGGCAGATCGTCAGCCCCGAATCCAAGCTGCGCGAGCTGCCCGCCGTGCACGGTGCCATCGCCCAGGTCTGGACCGGGACCTCCCGGACACCGAACGTCTACGCCGGACGGCATGCCGAGCGGACCTTCGAGACCGCGTATCTGGAGTACGGCATCGCCCAGGACCTGACGAAGGGGACCGACCGTCGGCTGTGGTTCCTGCACGATCCGATCGAAGATCATCCGGATCGGACCTGGGAGGATTACCTGGCCAACTATCACCGCACGCTGGTGGCCTCGCTGCTGCATCCTGAGGTGTCGCGGTACGAGGTCGCACCGTGGCCGCACCGGATCTTCACCCGACCGTATCCGAGTGATCACGCCGATCAGCGGATCGGCATCCCGGCCAGCACCGCGACCTCGTATCTGATCACGATGAACTCGTTGCGTGATCTTGACCAGCCCGACATCCGACGGGATGCCGATGGTCCGCAGATCGGCGTCTTCCTCTCCGACACGGCCATGTTCCAACGGTGGCGTCCGGGCGAATCCACCGGGCACTACGACGGGCTGCAGGACGCGCTGGCCGTCGAAGGTCGCGAGCTGCTCAACTTCTCCGACTTCTACGGCCTCGCGCTGCCGCCGTTGTTCGCCGGACAGGCCGTCCGGCCGGTGCAGCTGGAGAACGTGATCACCACACCGGGCGCTCTGGATGATCTTGATGTGCTGATCTTGTCCTATGAGTTCCAGAAGCCGTTGACCCCGGCATTGCACTATGCGTTGGCCGGTTGGGTGTCCCGCGGTGGTGCGTTGCTGTACGTCGGCGACGGCGCCGATCCCTACCACCGGATCCGGCAATGGTGGACCGGTAGCTACCCGACGCCGGCCCATCATCTCGGCGAAGCGCTGGGAATCGATCCTGACAACGCTGCCGTCCAATCGGTCGGCTCCGGGTTCGTCCGGTTCATCCAGCAGCCGCCCGCGGCCTTCAGCGAGACACCCGTCCGGGCAGCCGAGCTGGTTGCCGCGGTGCAGGAGATCGCCGAAGCAGCCGGGCACAGCTGGACGCCGAGCGATTGGTTGTCGATCCGTCGCGGACCGTATCTGATCGGTGCGGTGCTGTCCGAAGCGACCGACGGCGTCACCGTCGAGGGTCATTACCTCGACCTGTTGGATCCGGCGTTGCCGATCCGTCGACGAGTCGATCTCGGTCCCGGCGACGTGACCTGGCTCCGCGACCTCGACGACGACAACGAAACCGTCCTGGCCTCGGCCGGACGGGTCTGCGATCTCGTCGAGAGTGCCGACGGTTCGATCAGCTACCGCTGTGAGGCGCCGGCCCAGGTCCAGGTCGTGACGGCGCTGCGGGCACCTGTCGCACCCGACCAGGTCAGTGGCGCCGACTGGCAACATGATGCGCAAGCCGGCGTACTGTGGCTACGGCACCAGGGCGAGCCGGCCGGGACGACGGTCAAGATCAACAGGGGAGTGTCGAGTTGATCATGCGACCTGGTGATCATGACGGCTGGTGATCTTCAAGGCTGGTCGGCCCGACGCCGGCGGATCCGGCCGAGGCCGATGATCACGCCGGCCGCGACCAGGACAACGCCGATACCGACAACTGCCGGACCAGCGGGAATGCCGAGGACGGTCCGCACCCGGGTCTGGTGGATGATCTTGTGATACGGCCGGTCCTGGTCCGCTCGGACGAAGGTGAAATCGGACACGATTTGTTCTGACGGGTCGCCGATGTAACTGTCGGTCACGGTCAGGTAGTCGTTGGTCGCGATGATCTCGGTCAACGATCTGGCAGTCACGGCCGTCGCAGGCAGCTGACCGGCGAAGTAGGTCGAGGTGTTGGTCCGGCCGGCCGTGCGGTCCGAGCGGCGGACTTGATGATCGGAGAACACGTAGGTCCGGACGAACTGGGATCCGGGCGCTGCCGCCGACAGTCGCATCGGATAGATCAGCGAATCCGAGGCGAAGGTCAGGTCCAGCGGTTGGAGCGCGCCGCTGAGATCAGCGGCGTCGGTGGTCAACCGGATTGCCGTGTAGTACCAACCGTCGGCGACGTAGGGCTGCAGCGCTGTGGCCATGCTGTCGGCCATCACGTAGTCGTGCGCGGTCAACCAGTTGGCGAGCTTGTCGGCATCGGTCGCGGCCAGCGTCGTGACCTCGAGTGCACCGAGCTGTTTGGTCTTGAGCACGTCGACGCTACTGCCCACGGGCGTGCCGGGAGCAGAGCCGTCCCCGGGATCCCGTTCGGGCCACCAGGTGTGGTCGATCTGATACCGGGGTGCCGTTGCGGCCTTGAGTTCGGCGAAGACGGTCTTCTCGGCCAATGCGGCTTCCGCCGGTGCCGGAGTGGGAATCAGCAGCGCCGCGTCGTCGGTCACGGTCCGGGTGTCCATCGAGAGCAGGATCCGCTCCTGATCTCCGTCCAGACTGATCACGGCGTGCTCGGCGCTGGTGGCCATCCGCTCACCGTCGGCAGCTACGAATCCGCCACAGGCGCAGGCTCTGGCCGCAGGAGCTACTGTCAGATCGAGCCCGGCCAGCAGCACAGTGAGCAGGACCGTCGCAGCCGCCCGAGAACGCTTCACAACAACAAGCATAGGAGATCCGAGGGGCGCAGTTGGTACATGATCAACACCGCGTCCGGGTAAAGTCGATCATGAAGCCGGCAGTCGAACCTGCCGAGAAGTTGATCTTGATGGGGGAGTTGTTCAGCTGCGACGGATGCCACTCACCAGGCTGACCAGGGACGCCAGCCCGATCAGCACGCAGATGACGCCCAGCACGCCCAATGCGCTGGCCCCGGAAGCCTTGGTCAGCAGCAGCACACCGATGGCGAGCCCGACCAGGCCCGGTCCGATCCGCCAGGCATAGGTGGACGGGCGTGGCGAGGTTCCGGGTGTGTATCGCTTGACCCGATCCGGGAACCGGCGTCCGACACCGTCCAGGCCGGACGGAATCTCCGGTTCGGGGCCGCTGGTGATCTGGCCCTGGCGGTCGACCCACGGGCCGACTCCGTCCTCGGGACACTCCAGATGGACCGTCCGGTCGATCGGGTCGAAATCGGCCGGCTGGCCGCGATACATCAGCCCGACCAGATCGACGTCGAACTCGACGCGGCCGTCGGCCCAGCAAGCGTCGTAGCGACAGATCCGGATCCGCCGATGCAGCCAGCGAGACTCCCGGTACGACGAGCTCGCACGGACAGCGATCGGCTGCTCATCGTCGACGGAAGGCATGCCCGCCATGATCACACGAGTGGCGTAGAAGCGGCTGCAGGGGCGCACAGAACGCGCTGTGAGCGGCTCGCGGGAACCGCTGTTTCCGCAGCCCAGGCGTCTGTCCGATAAGCTACATTATGTCAAGTTGAGTCTGCGTGCGGCATCAGATGATTCAACCAACCAGGTCGCAGTCGCTACTCCGCCGCCATCACGTCCTGTTCGAGGAACTCGTCCATGACACCGACCTCGGCCGCCTTGGACCGCGCCGTCGCACAGTGGCTGGGCGCGATATCAACCGCGGTGACATCAGCGCCCAGCTGAGCAAACGTGATCGCCTCGTCCCCCTGGAAGGATCCTCACCGCTCCCCCGAGTCTTCTCCGAACACTGACCTGGCCTAGTGGGTAGACCTTCCCTCGGCGTCCTTGCGCTGCACGCACCTGGACGCCGCCAAACGTCAAGTTATCGGGCTTCCAACCCACTAGAAGGTAGCGATCGGATTGACTGGGCTGCCAGAGATACCGGCGAAGCGGACCGGCGCAACTGCTAGTTGGAACTCCCACTGACCGAGCGCCGCAGCTGTTCTCGCGCACAGCTCCAGATCGCAGTTGTCAAGCAGCCAGAGACCCATCGCCACGAGGCTGACGGCGTGAACCGGCATCAGTATGTCGTCGTATCCCGACGGCTGAACGTCCTGTGGAGTGTCGGCGCCGATCAGCGCGACCTCCCGCTCGTGCAACCACGGCAGACAGGACGCGTGCCAACCGGCCTGGACCATGCCGCCCGCCTCACCGCCCTCGTGACGGACACGGCCACGACCGGTCCGGAGGAGCACCGCGTCTCCGGACCGCACCCGGACGCCTTGTCGGCGCTCGGCTTCCTCGAGATCCTCGGGATACACCCCGTCGCCCGGTTCCAGCCACGGCGAATCGCGGACCGCCGCGACGTCCAGCAAGACACCCCGCGTGACGATCCCGCTCGCCGCCGCCGTGACTGCCGCCCATGCCGAGCCCGTTGCGGCGTCGACCAAAGAGTGCGGGCGCCCGTTGTACATCGTGTCGTCCCAGAAGATGTGGCACGGCGAGTCCAGGTGGGTGATGGTGTTGCCGTGGAACATGATGCCGAGGTGCTCGTTCGAGAAGCCCCACCGACGGTCGTTTTGGAACGCCGCAGGCATGGCTTCGGCCCCTGGCATGTCGGCGGCGCGCGGGCATGAGTTCGTCGACCGTTCCATCTCTTCGGGTGCGTTGACCTCCCACGCACATGACACGCTCCTGCCGTGGCGCACCGTCCGCGCCGCCGCGAGCCGGACCTCGTCGGTGATGTGGTTCAGAGTGCCGAGCTCATCGTCGTCGCCCCATCGCCCCCAGTTCGACAGCCTGTCGAAGTAGCCGAGCACGTCGTCTCGAGTCGGTACCGGTCGCGCTGCATTCATCGCGGCATCAAACCTTCCAGTCGGCGATATGGGACGAGCGATGGCGTGGGACGGTGGCTCGTGTCGTCCCACGCCCTGCCTTTCACCCTCCGGTGTTCGCGTTGTATGTCAGCTCGACGAGCTGAGATCCGGTCAGCGTTCGAGCCCCCGATAGCTGCAAGGCCGCACGCGGTCCTTGATACAGCTTTGAGCCTTCGCCCATCAACGCGGGCCCAATGAGCACGATCAGCTCGTCCACCAGGCCAGCTTCGAGGAGTGGATTCCAGGTCGTGGCGCTGCCGAACACGAGCATGTCGCCGCCCTCACACGCTTTGAGTTTCGATATCTCGGCGGCGGCAGCGGCGCGCGATACGACGCGCGCGGTCGAGGCCCATGGATCGTCAGCGTCTATCGCCATTGAGTCGCTGATGATCAGCGTGTCCATTGCCAGGACGAGGCCGGCGATCTCATGCTCACGATCGCCCTGGCTCTCATCTGCTGCTACTGCTGACCATGTGTTCCAGTTGTCTTCGAACCATCTGCTCCCGTAGACGAGTGTTCCGGCGCGACGAAGTAGCTCCAGGTTGTGGGAGTTGAACGCGTCCTCGAAAGGCATCTGGCTGAGGTCCTTGTCGGGTCCTTCGTAGTAGCCGTCGATGGAGGTGAGGACCGAGACGACGAGTCTGCGTTTTGCCATCACGCGGCTCCTTCATGGGCTGGGATGAGATGCCGGACGAAAAATCGGACCGCATCCTCACCGGCGAACGCGGGGACGCCGGTGTGGCCGCCCATGTTGGCGTAGAGCGTTTTCTCACTGGAACCGTAAGAGTCGAAGAGCTCCAGGGCCATCTGGCGGTCGTTGCCCTCGTCATCCCATTGCAAAAGAACGTGCAGCGGGATGGTGACGCGCCGCGCGTCGTCGATGGTGCTGCGCGGCACGTAGCTGCCTGCAAAGAGGCCGGCTGCCACGATACGCGAATCGATCGCGGCAAGGCGTGTGCCGATCGCGATCACTCCGCCGGAGAAGGCGACACGGTCGCCAACGTCGGGAAGGGTGAGGATTTCATCGAGTGTCGCCTGCCATTGCGGAACCGACTCCTCGACCAGCGGCAGGATCAGACGATCGATCACGTCCTTTCCTGGCTGCTCGCCAGCCGTCAGCGCCCGGCGGAGGTCCTCGCGCGCTTGCGTGACACCCGGCAGTCCGGGGCGGCCACCCGCACCGGGTTGCTCGATCGCGACGGCGGCGAGTCCATGGTCAGCCGAACTTCGGGCCCGCGCCCGTAAGCGGGGAAGCATGTCCTGAATGCTGAACCCACCGGGCAAGCCCATCAGAATGAGGGGAGCTGGCGTCGACGCGGGCGTCCACAGGACCCCGGAAATGCCACCGAGCGTGAAGGTGCGCTCGACGAGCGCATCGAAGCGTTGTTCTGAGGTGAAATGCACGGTCGTGCCCTTCGGAAGTGCTGCTGAATAGGCGGCGCTCCCGGACGACCTATCGCCCGACCGAGACTCCGTTGAGGAGCACCCATGTCGATTCGTTCACGGATACCACCTCCTCTAAGTCACTCCACGGTCCATTGAGGAGACTAGCAGGGACGAGTCGCATCCTGCACCTGAGACGCGGGGATGCAACCGGTCACGGACGCCGGAACACGTACGACTGTGCGTCGGTGTTCCGCCAAAGTCATGCGTCAGGTCAGCGCATTCAGCGCCGTCTGCAGGAATTCGTCGCGACGTTGTGTTACGGCCGTAGCGTCAAGCCGACTGCCGTCGGCGCCGAACCCTGGAAAACCGCTCAACTCGGTTGGAGTGTTCAGCGCGGCGATCGCATCCCAATAGGAAACCGATCCGGCATCACGGCCAGCCTGCTCCTGCCAACCACGCAGCACCTCGTCGGGAGCATCGGGCCCGTACTGGATGGCCATCTGCAGCCGGAACCCGCTCAAGTCGACGCCGGGATCACCGATACCGGCTGTTTTCCAGTCAATCAGCGCCGTGCAGCTGTCGCCCTCGAACAACATGTTTCCCGGCCAGGCGTCACCATGGACGAAGACCGGGTCTGTCGCGGGAACCCCATGCTGCCTGGTCATCTCATCGGCCCGCTGCAGCAGCCCGGTGGTCGGCATCCGGCCCGCACGCCGCTCGGCTGCGAAGTCATCGTCGGCGACCGGCCGCGGCCGAAGTCGAAGATCCTCGTGGGGTGCGAGCGAAAAGGCATGCACCCTGGCCAGAGCGGCGCCCGCATTCCGAAGCCGGGTCACTGACACCGCCGGCGGTAGCGCGCTGCTGCCGGGCAGCCAGGTCTCCAATGTCGCCACGGTTCCGGAGGCGCTGCCATCAAGATCGGCACCAACCAGTCGCGGCGCCGACAAGCCGAATTCGGCCGCCAACTGCAACGCTCGTGCGTTGGTAGCCACCATGCGCGGCCCGATCCACTCCGGGACCGGGACCTTCAGCAGAAGATCGGTGAAATCGCCGCCGACCATCCGCAGGTGAAACGAGCCAGAAGCACGCTGGGCCCCGATGTGAACTGACACAGCGTCCTGGATCGCGGCACCCGCCACTTCCGACACCCACCCCAACAACTCATCAGGCAACTCGGACATCTCGCCCTTCCGTCGGTTCCGCTACAACCCATCATCTCGATGACAGGCCCGACGCAGTCACATCGGCGTGGTATCCGTCCGATTGCCGCGTCGCCGAGTCCTCGGATCAGCGGGTTGGAGTCTTCTTTGCCGGCTTGGACTTCTTGCCCGACCCGTTGGCGTGGAACTCCAGGGCGGCATCGAGCCAGTATCGAAGATCGGCGTCGTCGTGGAGAGCCTCCTCGTCGACGGTGATCCAGCCCTCCCCCATCGATCGTCCCTTGCCCATCACGGCTCGGCGGGCACCACGATCGAGGTATTCGGCGTCGCGTTCGGGTGCCACCCGGACCAACAGCGTGCCACCGCCGATCGTGACGCAGACGAGCATCCTGTCATCGACCATGAAGGCAAGTCCGCCGAACATCCTGACCTCGCGTGGATGACGCCCGGACAACGAGAGACGAATGCGGTCGGCGAGTTCGGCGTTGTAGCCCATGTTCCTCCCACCTCTCCGATACACCATAGAACGATTCGCGGAGTGAGCGCCGTGATCGGGGATGGCTCAGGCATATCACCGACGATTATCGAGCCCCAGTTCTGCGAGGGTTGTGGATCGTGATGTCCGCGTTCTTCCGTCTGTGGCTGCGATCAGCGTTTGCCCTGCTGCTTGCTCTTGGTGTTGTCGGACTGCTGTTGCCGACTGCGCCGGCTGAGGCAGAGCAACCCGTCGACCGTCAACAGATGCAACGTTTCCTGGACAGCTATGTCCAACGGCACGGCCTGTCCGGTGCCCAGGTGGCGGTGGTCAAGGACGGCAAACCGGTGTACGAGACCGCGAGTGGCGACCGTGCTGAGGTGACGTCGCGAACTCCGATGGCGATCGCGTCGGTCAGCAAGGTGATCACAGCGTTTGCGGTTCTCCAGCTCGTCGACCGGGGACGGATCGACCTCGATGATCCGGTCGTCGCCGTGCTCCCGGAGTTCGCCGTCGATGATCCGCGTGGTCCGGCGATCACGGTCCGACAGCTGCTCAGCCACACTTCGGGGCTACCGAATCCGACCCTCGTTCCGCCGGCGAACTCGCTGCGGCAGCGAGTGTCGCAGCTGCGCACGATCCCGCTGTCGAGCGCTCCGGGAACAGCCTACGAGTACAGCAATTTGGGCTATCACGTGGCGGCTCGGCTGGTCGAGGTGGTCTCCGGCGAGCCGTTCCAGCAGTATCTCGACCGGCACGTGTTCGACCCGCTGGGAATGCGGGATACGTACTCGGTCGTGACCAAGTCCGACACCACAGGGATGTCGGACGGTCACGTCACCGCGTACGGTGCTGCGTTGCCGCTGCGTGAGATGGCGGGCATGAATGCCGGTTCCGGCGGAGTCGTCAGCACCGCTCACGACCTCGCCTTGTGGTTGGCGATGGTGCAGCGTGGCGGTGTGGCCACGGACGGTACTCGGCTGCTGTCGGAAAAGTTGATCAAGGAGTCGTTCCGGCGGCAACCGGCCGCCGGTTCGACCGGATTGGGCTGGCAGCACACCAGCACGGCGCAGCCGGCGCGGATCGGCAAGGATGGATCACTCACCCGCTACAGCGCCAGGATCGACCTGGTCCCCGGTAGCGGATATGCCGTGGCCGTGTTGCTGAACAGCTACACGCCGACCTTCAAGCATCCGTTCGAGATCAGCACCGGCGTGATCGATATCGCTGAGGGACGGGCGGCGACTCCCGGTCCCCCGACGGCGACGATCATCGATCTCGTGCTTGCGCTGATCACCGTAGGGGTCGCGGCCCTGGCCGTTCGGGGTGCCGTCCGGCACGGACCCTGGGTCGAACGCCGGCGCAGCTTCCCGATCTGGCGGATCGCCCTCCGGCTGCTGCCACAGTTGATCATCCCCGCGGCCGCGGTCGGTGTGTTCCTGGTGATGCCCGCGATCAAGAACAACAGCGCGACGCCGCTGGATGCGTTCGGCTTGTGGCCGGCCGCGATGATCTTGTTTCTGACCGCGGCTGTCGCCGGGCTTCTGCTGACCGCGCTCCGCATCCGCGGCCTGGTGATGTCACGGCGATCGCAGCAGTCGGCCGCGTAGCACTCGATGACTCGGCTGGTCCAGGATCGTGAGGTCGGTCCGCGGATCGACGGGATAAACGAGAATGTCGGCGGGCGCGCCGTGCTCGATGGCGGGCAGCCCGAGCATGCTGCGTGCGGTCCAGGATCCCGCGCCCAGGGCGTCATGCGGCGACAGCCCGGCAGCAGCCAACCATCGGATCTCACTGGTCAGCGATCCCGGCGGAAGGTCGGTGCCGGCCAAGATCGTCACACCGGCCCGGTACGCCTCCAGTACCAAGCGGGGGTGCCGCTCCAGCCCGGTGCCGAACCAGGCGCGCAGTCCGGCGGGCACGGCCTCGGACGTCATCTCCCCCTCCAGAGCCAGAAACGCCGACGCCGTCGGAACCAGCGCAATGGCTTTGGCCGCGAGTTCGTCGACCAGCTCGAACGGGCAATGCAGACCGTGCTCAATGGAATCGACGCCCGCGGCGACTGCCGCCCGGCAGCCCGCAGCGGATTGGGTGTGAACGGCGATCCGGCCACCGACGGCGTGGACCGCGCGGGTTGCCTCGGCCACTACCTCCTCCGACATCGTCAGTCCATACCGATCGGCGGCGGTGAACCAGTCGATGATCATCTTGGTCCAGCCCGCGCTCGATGCCTCCTCGACTGCAGTCTCGACGATCCGCTCCGGTGGCACCTGGCGGCCCCAACCCGGGAAGAATCCGTCGACCGCCGCCACCGGCACACCGGCATGGGCGACGCGAGGCATGTCGTCCTGTGCACCGAACCAGGACGGGAGCCGGCTCGCCGAGCCCGGAACACGCACGGCTGACGTCCCCTGCCGCAGGTAGGCGGCGCCGTCGGCAACGAGGCGGTCGTCATCCAGCGCGGCACCGACCTCAAAAGTGCCGGGATGACAGTGCGCGTCGACCAAGCCTGGGACGAGATAGCCCTCGGTGGTCAACGTGACAGCCCCCGGCAACGGTTCAAGACTGATCCGATCACCATCCACCCACACGTCGCCGGTGTTCCCATCGGGGAGCACGACTCCTCGCAGGTGCAGCGTCATCGTGATGATCCCTCTCGGAAGCAGAACGAACGGAACACCTACCGTACCCCGCACACGTCGTAGCCATCGCACGTGGTACGGCTTCGGTAGATAAAGCAGCCGGACCAGCACTTGGCCAGGATGATCATCGAACAGGTGTCGGGTTGCCGCGCAGCGGCAGGGATTCGTAGCCACGCAGGACGAACGTCGGCCGTCGTGGGGCCTCGCCGGCAGGCCGCAGGTCACCGAGTTGATCAAGCAGAGCAGTGATCATGATCTCGCCTTCGAGCCTGGCCAAGGATGCGCCGAGGCAATGGTGCGGACCGGCAGCGAACGACAGGTGTCGTCTGGCGTTGTGCCGATCGATGTCCAACGACTCGGGATCGTCGAAGACGGCCGGATCGCGGTTCGCGCCGCCGATCATCACTGAGACGGGTTCTCCAGCTCTGAGCTGAACACCCTCGACTTCGATGTCTTCGCTCGGCACCCGTGAGGTGAGCTGGATCGACGTGTCGTATCGCAGCAGTTCGTCCACAGCAGCAGGAATCAGTCCATGATCGCTCCGTAGTTGATCAAGCTGGTCGCGGTGGTCGAGCAGCGCGGCGACTCCGTTGCCGATCAGGTTCACCGTGGTCTCGAACCCGGCGAACAGCAGCAGGGTGCAGGTCGCCAACAGCTCCCGGGAGGTGAGCCGGTCCCCTGCCTCCTCGACCATGATCAACTCCGAGAGTAGATCGTCGCCGGGGTCTCGTCGTCGCTGATCGAAGAGGTCGGTGAAGTAGTCCTGCAGCGCGCGCAGGGCGTTTGTCGCCTCGCGCTCCTTGGGCGCCGGCGTCAGGGTGTCGAGATCGGCGGCCAACGCGGAACCCCACCGGCGGAACTGCTGATGATCCGGCTCCGGTATCGCGAGCAACTCGCAGATCACCGACACCGGGAAGACTCCGGCGACCTCGGACATCAGATCGAAGCTCGGTTCGGACCGCACCTGGTGCACCAGATCGTCAGCGATCCGAGTGAGCCGCGGACGCAACTCCTCCACCGCCCGGCGGGTGAAGGCCTTGCTGACCAGCTTGCGCATCCGCGTGTGTTCCGGTGCATTCATCCCGATCATGGACTCAGGGCCGATCGGCTCGATCAGCGCTCCCCTGTTCGGTGTCCCGAACAACCATCGTTGGAAGCGCTGGCCTCCCCCGGCGATCTCGTCGCGCATCGTCGTCGCGGTGAGCACTGACGGGTGCCGCAGAACTCCGTCGCAGACCGCGTGGTGTGTCGTCAACGGGCCCATCGTTGTGCGCACCACCGGCCCCATCTCGCGCAGCCGCCGATACATCGGGTACGGGTCGTCCCGCACTGTGCTGTCGAAGATCTGCCCCATCAGATCGCCACGCAATCGCAGCCCAGCGAGCAGGGCGGTGCGGATCCGGTCCCGGGCAAAACCTTGCACCACGTCGCCGACGTTCATCCGACCGTCCCTTCATCGTTGCCCAGCAGGCCGCGCAGCACTGGAAGCAGCTGCCGCGCACTGAGCTTCTGCGCTGGTGCCACCGTCAGAGCGTGCAGGAGATGGCCGTCGAGGAACGCCGCGACCGCGCGCGATCTCGACGTGATCTTGGTGACGCCGCAGTCGGCCATCGCCCGTTCCAAGACAGTCAGCAGACCGAGGTGGCCGGACGCGACCTGCTCCGGGTAGGCCAAGGTCATGGCCAACCGTGCTCTGGTCAACGTGGCGTCCGGTTCGGTGGTCATCCGACCGAGCCAGTTGGCCAGGACGCGAGCCAGGTCATCGATCGATTTCAGGTGCTCGGGTGGCACCGTCGCCCAGAGTTCGCGACTGCGTCGCTCCAACTCGTCCAGCACGCCTCGAATCAGGCTGTCCCGATCGCGGAACACATTGGCCGCACTCCCACTGGGCAAACCGGCCCGGCCGTCCACGGCTCGGTGCGTCAACCCCTTCAGCCCGCTGGTCGCCACCACGTCCACGGCGGCTTGCACCAACGTCTCGCGACGCGTCATGAAGCCAGTCTACAACAAATGTTGTTTCGGTGTCCTTCGGGATCGATCCCTTCCCAAAGCCATTGCGGATGGAGATAATCGGTGGCCGTGATGACCGATTGGCTCGACACGCTCCCCCTGCCGTGGCAGCGCCGATGCATCGAAACCGCGATCGAGATCCTGCCGACGTGCCAGGGCGTCCGGGCGGTGTGGGTCGCTGGCAGCCTCGCCCGTGGAGAAGGCGACCAGTACAGCGATGTCGACCTCAACTGCCTGATCACCGACGACTCGATCCCGTTCTGGCGCGCGCAGTGGAGCGAAGTCGTCGCGCGGTGTGTCGGCAACCTGACGCTCAGCCGGACGATCAACGATGCGATCATCGGCGGATTCAGCCTGACCAGCAACTGGGAGCATGTGGATCTCATCCTGCATCCGCTCACCTCCTTCGCCCACCGGCCGACCGACCACCGAACGCTCTACGATCCGGATCGACTGATCGAGAGCGCCCCAAGATCAGCTGCAGCCGAACCGCAGATGGACGTCGGCGACATGAGCGAGTTCTTCTTCTACCTGGCGGGCAGTTTCGCCACCGTGATCGGGCGCGGCGAGCTGGCGCTGGCCCAGGACGCGGTCATTGATCTGCGCCGATGGCTGGTTCGGCTGATGCTGGCGGAGAACCGATTGCAACCGTTCGGCGGTGCACGGCGGCTCAATCCGCTGCTGACGGCCGAACAACGAGCAGAGCTGGAGCACGTCGGAGCGTTGGCATCCCTGGACGACGTCACGGCGGCCGCCGCCGCCATCTTCTCCAGCTTCGCCAGCAGAGCCGAGCGGATCAGCCGACGCGACGGGATCGAGTTTCCCCAACAGATGTACGAGGTCACCCGGCATCATCTGCATCAGAGTCTCGGCGTCGATGGGCCAGCGCCCGCCGGCTGACACTGCGGATCTGGCGCGCCACGAGGTCCGGACGCTCGACGTGGATGTAGTGGCCGGAATCCGGCACCACGACGTGCGTGCCGGCAGTGGCTGCGATCAACGCCTCCTGCGCAGCGATCACCGGCGCGACATAGATCGACGGTCGTCCCTTGGTTGCGGTCAAGGTGGCGACCGGGATGCTCGGCCAGATGGCGTTGTCGCGGCGCTCGCTGATCTTGCCCAGGCTGCTCAGGATCATCGGGAATTCGTCGATGGAGACCCGGAGCTGATCATCGGTCTGCCGATGTGAACGGCCGGCCTCCACGAGCAGCGACCGGATCGTGGGATCAGCTGTGGCACCACGGGCAACCGACTGGTCCAGCTGCGCCGCCGAGCTCAGTACCTCGGGACTGCGCGGATCGTCGCCGGCCGGCACGGCCGGGTCGGAGAACGTCGCCCACTCACCGATGGCATCGGGATCCGGAGGATCGAGCCAGAGCGCTTCATGGGATGGGTCGACCAGGACCAGTCCCGCGACCAGATCGGGACGCTCCCAGGTCGCCAGTTGGGCGAGCAGGCCACCCCAGCTGTGCCCCACCAGCACCGACGGACCGGGACCTGCTGCTTCGACGATCGCTATCAGGTCGGCCAGCTGCGCGTCGAGGCTCAGCGGAGCCGGATCGCTGGCACCGCAACCGGCGCGGTCGTAGGCGATCACACGGTGGTCGGTCGCCATGGCGGCGAAGCACGCCGCCCACGTCGTGGATGGCGAGCCGGCCCCGGCTTCGAAGATGATCGCCACGGGCCCGGTGCCTGCTTCCAGCCAACGCAACCGGCGTCCGCCGCGGTCGATCTCGCGACGATCAACCGCTGCACCAAGAAGTGCACCGAACGCGACGACCGCGCTGTCCTGCGTCGCATCCACTGTGGGCAACCGTTCCGCCTGGTCGCTGTCGCGGCGCAGGCCGCCGTCTGTCATCGCGATCACGCTAGTGGGCTGGAAGCCGACGCGTCCATCGCATTGTTCCGGACCTTCGCCCCTACCGGTCCTCGGTAGCGGTCGATCACGCTGAAGGCGTACCAGTTGTCCAGCCCCCGTCAGTGAGGAACCATGCCCACCGGTCGCTTCGAACTGCGTTCCCGGCTGGCGCCGGATGCCGCGTTGGCGGTCTTGACCGATTTCGGCCCCGAGCGACCGTCCATCTGGCCGGGGATCAGCACGGATCACTACCAGGTCCATGATCGTGGTGAGGGGTGGGCCGACGTCACCGAGGGCAATGATCAGACCTGGGAACGTGTCCGCTACAGCTGGGACAAGGCGGCGGGTACGGCGACCGTCACGACGACGGATTCGAACATCTGGGCAGCCGGCTCGGGATGGACCTATCGGTTTGCTGCCGATGGTGACGGTTCACTGGTCTCGGTCAGCGTCACCCGGATCGGCAGGGCGCTGAAGGGCAAGATCATCGCGGCGCTGCTGCCGATAGCTGCTGGCAGTGCACTCAAGAAGTCGTTCGCCGGCCCGCTGCAGACTCGGTAGTGGAGCGCCGGCCGCCCGCCGGCAGGCAGCCGCAGCTCTCGCCGATCACCAGGTTGCCGCGGATCGTGATCTCGGCCGGCCCGGGCCGGTCGCCGGTCTCGATCTGTTGGACCAGCAGCCGGGTCGAGGTCCGGACGATCTCCGACATCGGCTGCCGCATCGTCGTCAACCGCGGTTGGGTATAGGCGGCAGCGGCGACACCGTCGAAGGAAACGATCGCCAGGTCCTGCGGCACGGAGATGCCGAGCTCGTAGCAGGCCCGCAGCACGCCGAACGCCTGGACATCGCTGGCCACGAACAACGCCGTCGGATGATGATCACGACGGGACCGCCGGTAAGCATCCTCGGCGAGCAGGCTGCGCAGTGCTGTCGCACCGCCGTGTTCGGTGAGGTCGGCATGGGCGACCAGGTCGGCGCCCGCTGGTAGGTCCGCGGCGCGGAGTTGATCACGCCAGACTGCTACCCGGCCGGCATTGACCGGCCAGCTCGGCGGTCCGGCGATACAGCCGATCACTTGGTGACCGTGCAGTCTCAGATGGTCGACCGCACGTCCCACGTCGTGCCGTTCGTCGGTGTGCACGCGAACGTGGGGATCGGCGCCGGTGGCCGTCCGGGCCCCGGAATCAAGGATCACGTGTGGCACGGTGTCGAGATCAACATGATCGGTCGGGAGGGATGCACCCGAGGCGATGATGAGACCGTCCATCCGCCGATCGATGAACGACTGCAGGTGCTGGGCATCGCGTTCGGCATTGAAGCTGCTGATCGCCATCGACGCGATGTATTCGGCGGTCAGCAGTTCGCCCTCCACCATCGCCGCCAGTTCGGCGTAGAAGGGGTTGATCGGTGCCGGCAGCAACAGCCCGACCGACCGCGTCCGCCCGTGTCGGAAGGCGTTGGCCAGTTTGTTCGGACGATAGCCCAGCGTTGCGATCGCCTCTTCGACCCGCTCTCGGGCCGCCCGGGACACCGGCCGGGGTCCCCCGTTGACGACATAGCTCACCACGGCGGGCGAGACGCCGGCCAGTCGGGCGACGTCGGAGCGGGTGCTGTCGGCCATCTCAGCTCCGCGCCGCGTCCGATGCGTGCCGGTGCAGTTGTTTGATCTCGGTCTCCAGCGGGTACGACGCCTGAGCCCCGACCCGTGTGACCGCAACCGTGCCGACCTCCACGCCGACCCGGACCGCGTCGGCGAGGTCGACATCGCCCTCGGTCAGTCGGCGGACCAGGCCGCCGATGAAGGCATCGCCGGCGCCCGTGCTGTCGACGACCTGTGCAGCCGGTGGTGCGGCGACCCGGCCGGCAGCGTCGGCGATCGCCCAGCAGGCGCCGTCGGCTCCGAGGGTGATCACGCAGGAGCGGCTCCGAGCGGCGAGTTCCGATGCCGCTCGCAGCGCGGTGTCGGTGCTGTCGATCGCGTACCCGGTGAGGGCGGCTGCCTCGATCTCGTTGACCACCAACGGATCCGCCGCCGCCAGGACCCGGTCCGGCAGCTCGGTGTACGGTGCCAGATTGATCACCGAGCGGGCGCCGGCCCGGACCGCGGCATCCACGGCCGCTGCGATGGCGTCGACCGGGATCTCGGCCTGGACGACCAGGATCGATTGCGGTCCGGTCAAGCGGCTGACCGTTCGTGCGGTGCGCTCGGCCGAAACCGTGTAGTTGGCGCCGGGAACCACGGTGATCGCGTTCTCGCCGTCGGGCAGCACCGACACGATCGCCAGCCCGGTTCGCTCCGAGGAGTTGATCTCGATCTCACTGGTGTCCACGCCTTCGGCCCGGAGTTCGCGGATCACCAGTGCGCCGTCGTCGTCATCACCGACGGCTCCGACGAAGGTGACCGGCGCGCCGAGCCGGGCTGCGGCGACTGCCTGGTTCGCTCCCTTGCCACCGGGAAACTTCTGCATTCCCGACGCCAGGCGGGTCTCCCCGGCCGTCGGCAGCGCGTCGCAGGTGATCACGTAGTCCTGGTTGGCCGAGCCGACGACGATCACGTCGTGGCGCTCCGGTGCCGCCGTCGTTGCGGGTGCCTCGGTCACGTTGCCCTCCTGATCGGCGATCTCCGCCCGGTCGGTCGTACCTGTCATCACTTCTCCCCCGAGGTGGCGATCGAGCGGGCGAAGAACCGTTGCAGCAGCAACAGGAGGATCGCCGGGACCAACGACAGCAGCAAGGTGCCACCGAACAGCTGCCCGAAGTTGAAGTCGGTGCTGGTGTAGGTCTTCGAGATCGCGATCGGCGCGACCTGTTTGGCTTCGTCGGAGATCACCAGCAGCGGCCACAGATAGGACGACCACTGGGCCAGGAAGATCAACAGCCCGGAGTTGATCAGGCTCGTCACGTTCAGCGGGAGGTAGATCCGAGACATGATCCGGAAGTCGCCCGCGCCGTCCAGGATCGCTGCCTCGCGCAAGGACGACGGGACCCCGAGGAAGCTCTGCCGCATGTTGAACACGGCCATCCCGTTCCCGATCCCTGGCAGGATCAGGCCCAGATAGGTGTTGTTGAGGTGCAGACCGGTGAAGATCTGGGCCAGTGGGATCGCGATCGCCTCGAACGGGATCATGAATCCGACGACCAGCACCGCGAAGATCAACTCCCGGCCGGGGAACCGGAAGACACTCAGCGCGTACGCCGCCGGTGCGGACAGTGCCAGCCCGACGACGACAGAGACGAACGCGACCAGCAACGAGTTGATCAGGTTGCGGCCGAACTGCAGGCTCTCGAACAACTGCAGGTAGTTGTCCAGCGTCCACTCGGTCGGGAACAGGGTGTGCCAGCCCAGCGGGCGGATCTGCTCGATCACTTCGTTGCCGGGGCGCAGCGAGCCGAACAGCATCCAGATCACGGGGAGCAGGAAGCCGATCGCGACCAGCACGGCCAGCGCCGTCAGCAACACGGTGAGCAGCCGTCGCTGGGTCCGCTCCGGTCGGCGTCGCCTGTCGATCACATCACCCTTCTGACTGGCTCGGACAGGGGTTGAAGTCATGGTGGTCATCGGGTCAGTCACGCTCCCGCAGGAGCCGGAACTGGGCCGCGACGATGATCAACATGATCACGATCAGCACCAGGGTCGAGGCAGCTCCGAGATTGGGATTGGAGTAGGTGTAGGTCCGACGATAGGCGTCGAACATGAGCAACGTCGTGGAGTCCGCCGGGCCGCCGTTGGTGAGCATCTGGACCGGGATGAACAGGACGAAGTTGGCGACGGTGTCGGCCACCAGGACGAAGAGCAGCGGTCGGCGCATCTGCGGGATGGTGATCCGCCAGAGAGTCTGCCAGGCCGACGCACCGTCGATCTTGGCCGCCTCGTAGGTCTCGGCGTTGACGTCGTTCAGACCGCCGATCAGGAACAGCATCCAGTAGCCGATGCCGATCCAGGAAGCCACCAGCATGATGCTCGGCAGCGCCTGCGTCGGTGAGCTGAAGAACGGCTGCTCGCCGAGCCCGATCACACCCAGCAGTGCATTGATCGGGCCGTCCTGACGCAGCGCGATCCCCCAGGCGATGGACGAACCCACCATCGGGATGGTGCAGGGGATGAAGACGGCCGTCCGCCACAGCCCGCGGCCGGGAAGCCGTTGGGTCAGCAACAGCGCGACGGCCATCGAACAGGCGATCTGGACCGGGTTGATGATCAGGTTGAACAGGATCGTCCGGATCAGGGTGCCGACGAAGAAATGATCACCGAACAGGATCGCAAAGTTGTGCAGGCCGGCGAAGCGTTCCGGCGCCAGCAATCCGACGCCGTCGCGGACGAACAGACTCGATCGGATCGCGCCGCCGAACGGCAGCAACCGGAGCAGGATGATCGCGATCACGGCCGGCGCCAGGAAGGCGATGATCGTTGTGACCGGGCGGTCCAGACGGCCGCGCCGTCGTCGGCCCTGCGTCCGGCGGCCGGTGCCGTCCCGGTCCGTCGTGTTGGTCATCGGTACTGTTGCCATGCCGCCTCGAGTTGTTCTTGTGCCGACGCCAGGGCGCGTCGCGGCGCGATGCCGTTGGACACGTCGGCGAAGGTCCGGCCGATGATGTCCTCGAATTCGATGTAGCCGGGGGTCTGCAGCCGCGGAACCGAGGTCTGCGCACTCTGGTAGGAAATGATCTTGGCCGCCTGCCGACCGGACGCGGTGTCGGTGAACATCTCCGAGCCCAAGTGGGCGGTCAGTCCCTTCCGGTTCGCCGGCAGTTCGGCCGCGCTCCGGTAGCTGGAGTAGCCGCCCTTGCCGTCGACGGCCAGCCAACGCAGGAAGATCGCCGCCGCCGGTTTCTGACCGGAGAACGGGTTGATGCCGACCGACCAGGAACCGTTCGGGGTGGCTGGCCTGCCGCCCTGCCAGACCGGATGCCTGGCCACACCCCAACGCAGGTCGGAGTCGTTGAGCTTGCTCACCATCCAGTCGCCTTCGATCAGGTAGGCGGTGCGGCCGGCCAGATAGGTCGAGTCGACCTGTTCCGGTGCCATCCCCCGCGGACTGATCCGATCGGAGAAGAGTGATCGGTAGAAGTCCATCGCGGAGTTCCAGCCCGGGTTGTCGACGGCCGGCGTCAGGTTGTGTGGTCCCGATCCACCGGCCCCACCGCCCGCGGAGACCGGCAACGGCTCCAACTGGTAATAGCGATTGACCTGACCGAGCAGCAGACCGTTCTGGGCGCCGGCCCGTTGCTGCGCGCGGCGCGCGTCCTGGCGCAGCTGCTGCCAGCTGATCGGCTTGTCGAGCGCAGCCGGAGGTTCGGCGATGCCGGCTTCGGCGAGGATCTCCTTGTTGTAGTACAGCAATTGGGTCGAGTCCGACAGTGGCAGGGCGTACAGCTTGTCCTCGTAGATACCGTTGCGCACCGAGGACGGCTGCAGTGCGCCGGTCAGTGGCGTGAACTGCCGGGTGAGGTCGGTCAGATAGCCGCGGACGGCCAACGCCGGTACTCGTGGCTGATCCACCCAGAAGACGTCCGGGTCGCCTGTCCGGGAGGTTATCCGGGAGTCCAGCACGCTGTTCAGGCTGTCGAACGGAACGTACTGATAGTTGATCTTGATCCGCGGATGGGCCTTCTCGAAGGCGGCGATCACGTCATTGATCGTGTCGGTCTGCGGATCGATGATGCCGACCACGTTGAGCACGGCCTCCGGATCGGTGCCCGGGATGTCCCAATCGGCGGCCCTGCGGGTGGTGGCCGCCTGATCTGCGCCGCCTCCGGCGCAGCCGGCCACCGCCAACAGGCCACCCAGGCCGAGCAGGCTTCGTCGCCTCACAGCAGCTTCAGATGGTCGAGCAGATGATCATGGAAGCCGTCGATGTCGACGGCGACAGCGACCTCGGCGTTGGCGCTGACCGACTTCGTCGAGCCGTCCGGGGTCCAGCCGACGTCCAGGTAGTCGGTGATCATTGCTCCCCGGGACCGATCGGTCGTCTCGACCTGCACGTACGCATCACGCCAGGTGAGCAGCTCCGGATGGGTCACTGCGGCGACCGCCAGCGGGTCGTGCATCGCACAGGAATCGGTCTCGGTGCGGGACTCGGCCAAGTGGTCGATCCACGCGACGGTGTATTCGCCGGCAAAGGCCGCGAACGGCCGCTGATCGGCTGCCAGCGTCTGCGCCTCGGATCGGGTGAACTGCACCTGGGTGGTCACGTCCAGCCCGACCCAACGAGTCGGTACTCCCGATTCGAGAACGATCTGCGCTGCCTCGGGATCGTTCCAGATGTTGAACTCGCCGGGCATCGACGCGCTGTGGGTGTGGCCGTTGAAGATCCCGCCCATGATCACCAACCGCCTGAGTGAGCCGGCAAAGTCGCGATGCAGTCGCAGCGCGAGTGCAACGTTGGTCAGCGGTCCGACCGCCACCAACGTGATCTCGCCGGGATGGGCCAGCACATGCTCGACCATCGCCGCCGGCGCCGGCTGCGGCTGCGGCGAGCGGATCTCGACATCGTCGGGCACACTCCCCTGTCGTGCCTGCGGACGAAGCAGGGGTCGCTCCGCGCCGCGGTGCACCGGGATGTCGGTGCGCTCGAGTCGATGCAGCAGCTCGAGGGTGAGGGCGGTCGCGGTGCCGGCATCGGTGTTGCCGTTGACCGTCGTCACCAGGTCCAGCTGGATGTCGCTGTCGGCCAGGGCCAACGCGAGGGCGAAGCCGTCGTCGATGTCGCTGCCCGGCGCGCCCATCGCGAGATCGACGTCCAGGATGATCCGTTCCACAGTGACCTTCTTCTGTCGCTTTGTTTCCCCGGATTCCTCGGTCCGGGCTCCGGCCCGAGGTGGGATGTCACACGCGTGTGACGCGTGTTGAGCAATAGGTCTACCCGTGTTGACAAGGATTTGGCAAACTCCCTGTCCGCACGCTGAGAACGCCTCGGACCTCACTCGGGACAGCCGCCGTCCACACTGACGATCTCGATGCGGTGCACGGCCCGGGCGGCTGGTGTCCTGCACTCGGAACCCGCTGCGTCGGTCGGGCGTCTGGAGTAGTGCGCTGCAAGGCGGCGGAGTCGCGCTGACCGGGCGCATGTCAGCCGACGCCCACGCAGCAGATCGCTGCTCCAGGCGGTCGAATGATGTAGCGGATTTCGGGCGCAAGACATTAGCGTGACCTTCCATGCAGGATGCACAGGTCAGCCGGGCCATTGCGGCAGCAACGTCGGTCGTCGAATCTCACGGCCTGCGTGCCGACGATGCCGTCGTCCTGCACAACTCGAACAAACTGACCGTTCGCGTGACGCCGGCCGAGGTGGTCGCCAGGATCATTCCTCCTGGCCAGGGCGACGGCCGCTTCGAGATCGATCTTGCTCAGCAGCTCGCTGCTGCCGACTGCCCGGTGGCTGTCCCGGATCGACGGATCGAACCCATCGTCCACCACCGCGACGGTTTCATGATCACCTTCTGGACCCACTACCGGCCCGTCACCACTGCCGAGCCTCCGCCGACGGAGTATGCCGCCGCCCTCGCACGGCTGCATGCCGGGATGCGGACGGTGGACTTCCCGACCCCGCACTTCACCGACCGGGTGGCTGAGGCTCAGCAACTGGTGACGAACAGGGCGGACACCCCGGAACTCGGCGATGCAGATCGGGAGATGCTCGACGAAACGCTGCGGCGGCTGCGACAGACCGTCACCTCGGCGGCCGCACCGGACCAGTTGCTGCACGGCGAGCCGCATCCGGGCAACCTGGTGTCGACCGCCGACGGTCCGGTGTTCGTCGACCTGGAGACCAGCTGTCGGGGTCCGGTCGAATTCGATCTTGCTCATGCGCCGGATGGTGTCGGCGAGGTGTATCCCGGGGCCGACCCAGAGCTCCTACAGCAGTGCCGGCTGCTGATGCTCGCCATGATCACCATGTGGCGCTGGGATCGAAACGACGAGTTCCCCGACGGCCGCCGGATCGGCATCGAGTGGACGAATCAGATCAGGGCTGCGATCGACAGGGCGGGCTGATCCACGACCCGTGGCGACCGGACAGTAGTATTCCTGCGATGCAGACCGAGCTGACAGAGCCGTCAGACCTGATGATCCGAGCGACACCGATCTGGTGTGTGGACGCGTCGGCCGACTGGTGTTTCGTCCGACAGACAGTGGTCGTTGATCATGGTCGGATGACCCGGGCGACCTTGTTGATCACGGCCGCATCGACCGAGCCGTCCCGGCAATACGTCTATCGGGCACACCTCAACGGGCAGGTCGTCGGAGTCGGTCCTGCACGCCCGATCGGCGGCGAGACACGGGTCGACCGCTACGACGTCACCGATCTGATCGTCGATGGATCCAACGCCATCGGCGCACTGCTCTACACGACCGACGACCATCGCTGCGCCGCCGAACTCGTCATCGAACTCGTCGACGGCAACCTGACGCGGGTCGGGACCGGCACTGATTGGCAAGCGATCTCCGGTGCTGCGTGCTATCCGCCGGCGGCCAGTATCGGCACTGCGTGCTATCCCGCTCCGGCAGAGGACCTCGACGCCCGACACTATCCGCACGGATTCGACACAGCCGAGTTCGAGCAGGAGTGGCCGGCCGCCGTCGCTCGACCCGCCTTCGATCGTCCCGTCGGTTCGCCGCTCGCTCCGGTGCGCCGGGAGGCGTTCCCGGTCGCTCGGGAGCTGTCCGCCGACCGGGAGCGGATCGTCCTCGATTTCGGCCGCAGCTGGGCCGGTGGGGCGATCATCCGGGCCGTCGCGCAGGCCGGTGATCGGATCGAGCTCCGATTCGGCGAGGTCCTGGTGGACACCGATTCGCCGGATCCGCACGTGCGGTTCGAGTTGACCGCGGGCAACGTGTATCGCGACACCTGGACTCTGACCGAGGGTGAGCAGGAGTTGGCGACCTGGGGGCTGCGGGTCTTCCGCTACCTGGAGATCCGCTTTCTCGACGGCCACCCCGACCTGACCGATATCCGAGCGGCCGCACTGATCTACGACTTCGACGACGATGCCGCAGAGTTCTCCTCCTCCGACCTCGTCCTGGATCGGGTGTGGGATCTGTGCAAGCACACGGTCAAGGCCCTCAACCTCAACCTGTACGTCGATTCCTGGACGCGCGAACGGCTGCCGTACGAGGCAGATGCCTATCTGCAGCAACGGGCCCATCTGGCGCTCGACCGGGACCCGGCCCTGGCCCGCTACTCCGTCGACTTCACCATCGCCCACCGGACGTGGCCGACCGAGTGGCCGTTGTTCGCCGTGCTGGCGATCCACGATCTGTGGTACAGCACCGGTGATTTTGATCAACTACGCCCACAATACGAGCGGCTCACGGAGTTGCTGCCGACACGATGGATCGATCCCGGCACCGGCCTGGTCCGCAAACCGGGCAGCGACGGTTCCACCGGTGACATGGACCGTGGCGGTTTCGACCGTGATCTTGTCGATTGGCCGCCCTCGGAGCGGGACGGCTACCGATTCGGTGCGGTCAACACCGTGCTGAATGCATTGTCCTACCGGTGCTTCCGGGCGGCAGCCGAGTTGGCCGACGCTGTCGGCGACCCCGGCGTGGCGGACGAGTACCGAGCTATCGCCGGTCGGCTGAGTTCGGCGATCGACCGATTGCTGTTCGATTCCGGGTACGGAAGCTACGTCGACGGACTCGACGACAGCGGCCGCCGACTCGGCCATCACGCGATCCACGCCGCTGCCTACGCCTTGTGGGCGGGGGTCGTGCCTGAGGACCGGGTCGGGTCGGTGATCGGCTTCCTGGCCGGTCGAGGCATGGCGTGCAGTGTCTTCGGTGCACCTGTCCTGCTCGAAGGCCTGTTCGATCATGGCGCCGGTCAGGTCGCGATCCCGATGATCACCGCGCCAGGGAATCGGAGCTGGCGACACATGCTCGAGGTCGGCGCCGGTGCCGCGATGGAGGCCTGGGATGTCGAGTTCAAGCCCAATCTGACCCACTCCCATCCGTGGGGTGCGACCCCGGCCTTCCTGCTGCCACAGGGAATTCTCGGCGTTCGTCCGATCGAGCCGGGATTCCGACGCTTCCTGGTGCGGCCGCAACTCGGCGCCCTCACCCAGGCGGCGGCTCGGATCCCGGTGCCGACCGGCTCGATCGAGGTCGACGGACGACGGACTGCCGACGGGGCCGACTACGTCATCACGGTGCCGGCCGGCACGCGCGCACGGTTCGGCCTGCCGGCTGCCGAGGCCACCGACCAGACGATCGACCTGGACGGCCGGCCGGTCCGAACCCGGCTCGACAGCCGCTGGCTGGAGCTCGACAACGACCTGGCGGCAGGGCGCCACACCATCCGCTGCACGGCCACCCGATGAGCCGTCAGCCGGGAAAGCGATCATGCTCACGGGCGGGCCCGAGGACGCCTGCCCACCAAGCCAACTGGTCGAGCAGCAGCTTCGCCTGGCCGGCGGCATCGGGCTCGGACGGTTGGCCGTCCTCCCAGCTGCTGAAGTACTTGGGGAAGGCGACACCGTCGGGAAGCGGCACGGCGTGCAGTTCGGTGAGGACGTTCTGCAGGTGCAGGACCGCATGGCGACCGCCCCCGGCTCCGCCGTAGCTGACGAAGCCCACCGGCTTGGCCACCCACTGGTCGAAGTGCCAGTCGATCGCCGCCTTCAAGGACGCCGGGAAGCTGTGGTTGTACTCGGGGGTCACCATCATCAGCGCGTCCGCCTCCCCCAGCGCACGGGTCAGCGGTTGCATCCCGACGGGCCTCGGATAGGAGTCGCCGGCGAACTTCGGCGGCGCTGCGGGTAGGGACAAGGGAATGTCCACCGCGGCGAGGTCCATCACGTTGACGTCGAATCCGCCGTGATCGCGAGCCTGTTCGGCGATCCAGGACCCGACCACCGGCCCGAACCGGCCCTCGCGAGTGCTTCCGACGATGATGATCAACTTGTGTCTGGTCATGCGATCAACGGTCCGCGACTTGCGTCCGATCCACCAGACCGAGCCGAGGATATCCCCAGCACGGTGACGTTCGGCGGCCGGACTGGTGCGCTGGGCGGGTGACGGAACGCTGCGTCGTGATGATCAACAGCCGGTCGGACGACGTTCGCCCTCGACACCGATTCCTCAGTGCTGGTCATCGGTAGTGCGCTGCGGACGGCGCACCGGATTCGGACAGGGACTGGACTTCAACTGCGGTTGAGATTGCACAGTTGGTCCATGCCCGGCCAAGAATCCTTGCTGCAGCGTGCCTATGCGCCCTTCGTGATCGGCGCGGTGACCTTGGTGACCCTCGGCGCTCTGGCCGATCGTGCCACCTCGACCGTGTTGCCCAACGCAGCACGGCAACTCGATGGTGTTGCCTGGTTCGGTCTCGCTCTTGCCGCGCCGGGGGTGAGCTTCTTGCTCGGGGCCGCGCTGGCCGGGGTCTGGGCCGACCGGTCGGGCGCACGTCAGCCACTGATCACCGGTGTCGTCTGCTTCATCCTCGGCAACGTGATCGTCGCCACCAGCCCGAGCATGATCACGGTGGTCCTGGGTCGGATCTTCGCCGGGTTCGCCGAAGCGATGTTCGACATCGCGCTGACGGTGATGGTCGTCGCCGCCCTTCCGGAGGCATTGCGCCCGAAGATCTACGCTCTCTACTCCACTGCCTGGTTGCTGCCCTCCATTCTCGGGCCACAACTTGCCGGCTGGACCGCCGAGCTGGTCGGTTGGCGACCGGTGTTCTTCGGCTGCGCGCTGCTGGCGCTACCGGTCGGCGTCCTCCTGATCCGACTGTCTCGTTCCGGCAATACCGGCGCGGCCGGCGAAGCCCAGGGCACGCCACTGCGCTACGCCGTGCTCGGGACCGGATTGATGGCAGCGATGTCGGTCCTGACACCGTTCGGGAAGGGCCGTGAACCATGGTCGACCATCACCATGATCATCGCCCTGCTCCTCGCGGTGGCCACTGTCGGGCTGATGAGCCGCCTCGGGCCGCCAGGGCTCCTCCGGTTCCGCCCGGGACTACCGGCGGTCTTCGCCCTGCTGGCCGTGTTGAATCTGTCCTTCGGCACCGTCGGAAGCTTTCTCCCGTTCTACGTGCAACAGACCCGCGGGGTCTCACCGGCGATCGCCGGACTCGTGCTGACCATCACCGGGGTCTGCTGGGCGATCGGCAGTTGGTTGCAGAGCAGCAACCAGGTCCAGTCCCGGACGTCTGTCCGACGACGTCTCCGTCTCGGTTTCTCGTTGATCATGATCGGCAGCCTGCTGCTCGGGACACTCCCGATGGTCGACCTGGTGCCGCTGGCCGTTCCGTACGGTGGTTGGGCCCTGGCCGGCGTCGGCATCGGCATCGTCTCGCCGACGCTGAACGTGACGCGACTGGCGCTGACGCCCGAGTCCGAGCAAGGACGCGGTGCCGCTGCCGCAAGTCTGCTGACCGCAACCAGCGGGTCCAGCGCGGTGATCATTGTCGGCATGCTGTTGGGCCGGATCGCGATCGAGCGGGTCGGTTCCGGCGGTCAGTTGATCTTGGTCGTGGTGGCCGCGCTCTGTGCCGTTGCGGTGATCATGTCACGGCGGGTCGGCGCGCCCCAGGCGTCGGAGCAGGTCTCGGTCCGGGCCTGATGGACCGCGCTGCGGCGGGCCGATCGCGTGCCTGCGCGGTCGTCACGAAGGCCTATCCAAGCCACAGGGAACGGCTCTATGCTCCGCTCATGGACTACAACGACATACCGATCGAGGACTGTCCGAGCGGCAGCGAGGGAGAGCTGTTGCTGTTCGCCCTCGATCGGGTCCATCGCCAGTTCGCCTGGAAGTCCGGCGGACTGGATGCCGATCGCCTGAGGCAAGTCCATCCACCGTCGAAGCTGACGATCGCCGGGCTGATCAAGCATCTCGCCGGCGTCGAGGCGCATTGGACCGCCTGGGCCCAGGAACAGTCCGTTCCGGCCCCGTGGGACGCGGTCGATCGCGCCGCACAGCCGCGGTGGGACTGGGAGTCTGCGGTCACCGACCACCCGGAGCAGTTGTACGCGCTCTGGTACGACACCATCGCTCGTTCCCGCCAGGCCTGGGAAGTCATGATCAAGGACGGCGGGCTCGACAAGACCGTGCCGTGGGGCGGTGACGACTACATCGTCAACCGTCGCTGTGCCCTGGTCGACATCCTGGAGGAGAATCTGTTGCACACCGGCCAGGCATCGATCGTCCGTGAATCGATCGACGGGCTGACCGGCAACGACCCGCCCTGATCATCGAGCGACCGATCGCGCGATCTCGCCGTCGCGTTTGATGAGGCCGCCGGCTACCAGTCCTCACGTCGGTTCAGCCATGGAAACTCGATGTCGGGGATTTCAAGATCAAGAGCGGCGCAGAGCGGAGTCCATCCATCACCGGGCTGCCACTCGACGAGACGCTCGGCGGGCACGTCCTCTCTGACATCGGCGAGATGCTGTTCGTACCGGGCGGTCAATATGGCCGAGTCGTCCCAGGCCTCTGTGCCGGCGAAGCGTTCGAGCAACGTGTTCAAGCCTCGTCCGCCGTTCCAGCCGGGCTGGGATGCCAGCCGAGCGACGGGCAGGATCGTCGTCTCCATGCTCTGCAGCCAGGTCTGCGCACTGTCGCGGCGGGAGAGCAGGACCTTCGCCTTCGGGTGGGCCGCCAGGATGTCTCGCCAGAATGCCGAGGCCGGCCAGTCGACGGTCGCCAGATATCCGGTCAGGGTCGACTCCCAGTCGACCGCTCGACCGGCCAGTGCGCGGTCCCAATCGGCGCCGAGATCGAAGGGGTGCCCGGGAATCGCCGACATGTGCAGACAAGGTCCGCCCAACAACCGCTCCAGGGCCCGACGCAAGGACGCCGTGCCCGTACGGGGCAGTCCGGCTCCGACGATGCGCAGCATGCCACTCTCCTGAAATGCCCGGATCATCGATCTCCGTTGATCGATCGATCACGATACCGTCAGCGGTCCAAGGGCGCCCAGGATTCTGTGCTGCAACGGACTCGGGTGCATCGGGCACTCTGGCGGATGGCGGCCGTCGCTGGCAGGCTGCCGACATGGCGGCAGATCAGATTCGCGGTTGGGAGTTCCAGGACGGGGCGAAGGACTGGCGGGTGCTCAGCACCGCCGGCGTCGGTGCCTGGTTCGGGGCGGCGTCACATCGCGATGGTGTGGCATTGCTGCGTCGGATCATCGAGCTGCGGGCCGACGATCAGGTGGCCGGCAGCTTGCAACCGAATGTCGACATTCGTGGGGTCGGTGTCCAGGTCCGGATCCCGATCCCCTCGTCTGGACGGTGGACCACCGCCGATCTCGCACTGGCGCAGGGCATTTCCGCCGCTGCCCGTGCCCTGGCGCTGACCGCGGATCCGTCGGTGCTGCAGGACATGGAGTGGGGCATCGACACCGAGGACAGAGCGAGATTGGCGCCGTTCTGGCAGACCCTGCTCGGCTACGAGGACACCGAGCACGACGACCTGCTCGACCCGCTGCGACGAGATCCTCGGGTCTGGTTCTACCCGGCGACACCGCGTCCGCTGCGGGACCGGGTCCACCTTGACGTCTCCGTCCCCGCCGAGGTCGCCGAACAACGGGTCGCCGCCGCGCGGAATCTCGGCGGGAAGGGTGACTGGGCACCGACCGACGGCAGATTGCTGCTGACCGATGCCGAAGGCAACGAGGTCGACTACGTCCCGGCCCGTGGCCTGGACGAAGGGCCTGAGACAGCGGACTGGTGGCTGCCGTTCGGTGGCATGGTCTTCTACCCCACCACAGATTTCGAGCAGTCCGTCGACCTCGCCGACGGTGTGGCTCGGGTTGCCGACGATGTCGGACTGTCGCTGATGATCGACCTTCGATCTGCCGGGGTGATGATCGACACCGGGAAGGACCGATGGGAGGACGACCGGTTCCCGGTGGCCGCCCGTCGCGTTCAGCATCTCGCCCGGAGCCTGGGCCTGACCGCTGATCCGACCAGGCTGCGCTTCGTCCAGGTCTGCATCGACGCCGTGGACGTGTCGTCGGTCAGGGAGTTCTGGCGGGCGGTGCTCGGCTATCGATCCGATCCGCGGGAGTACGTCACCGACATCTACGATCCCCGACGGCTCAATCGACCGATGATCTTCCAGGCGATGGACCCGTCCGACACGGCCCGACGGGAGCAACGCAACCGGATCCACCTCGATCTCTACGTACCCGACGACCAGGTGGCCGCACGCAGACAGGCAGCACTTGCCGCCGGCGGTCACTACACCCGCGGCGACGGCGGCACGATCGCCGACCCGGAGGGCAACGAGGTGGACATCGGCAAGGCCATCGCCGATCCTCCGCCGACCCCTTGAACTGCGGGCAGGAAGCGGGTATAACCGAGTGCGACAGATACCCCCTAGGGGTATCGCACTGCGGAGGACACGATGAATGAGTTGACCCGGAACCCAGCGGATCGCCACGATCACGCGGACCATCACGACCACGCGAGCCATCACGACCGATCGGACCCGGCTGACCACACCAACCACGCTGACCACTCCAGCCATAGCGATCACAGCGGACATGGTGGACATGGTGGACATCATGATCACGTCGGTCAGTTCCGGCGGCTGTTCTGGGTGATGTTGGTGATCGCGATACCGGTAGTGATCGCGTCCCGACAGTTCGCGATGATCATCGGCTACCCGCTCCCCCAGTGGCCCTGGCTGGTCTGGGTGTCGCCGGTCCTGGGCACGATCATGTACGGCTGGGGTGGCCGGCCGTTCCTCACCGGTGCCGTCAGCGAGCTACGGGCTCGCCGACCGGGCATGATGCTGCTGATCGCCCTGGCGATCACCGTTGCGTTCTTCGCCTCCTGGGGCGCCAGCCTGTCGGTCCTGGACAGCCAGCTCGACTTCTGGTGGGAGCTGGCGCTGCTGATCGTGATCATGCTGCTCGGCCACTGGATCGAGATGCGTTCCCTGGCCCAGACGACCTCGGCGCTGGACTCGCTGGCGGCGTTGTTGCCCGATGAGGCCGAGCTGGTCAGCTCCGACGCGCACGGTGCCGAACAGATCGAGCGGATCGCCCCGGCGGACCTGACCACCGGCATGACCGTGCTGGTGCGCCCCGGCGGCGCAGTACCTGCCGACGGTCGGATCGTCGACGGCGCCGCCGAGCTGGACGAGTCGATGATCACCGGCGAATCCCGTACGGTGCGCCGCTCGGTCGGCGATCAGGTCGTGGCAGGAACCGTCGCCACCGACTCCGGACTGCGGGTGCAGGTGACCGCAACCGGCGACGATACGGCGCTGGCCGGGATCCAACGATTGGTGCAGCAAGCACAGAACTCGTCCTCGCGGGCACAACGTCTGGCCGACCGAGCCGCGGCGTGGCTCTTCTGGTTCGCCTTGGGCGCCGGCGTGATCACTGCGGTTGTGTGGTCGCTGCTGGGATCACCGGACGATGCGGTGATCCGGACGATCACGGTGCTGGTGATCGCCTGCCCGCATGCCTTGGGCCTGGCCATTCCGTTGGTGGTGTCGATCGCGACCGAACGTGCTGCCAAGGGCGGCGTGTTGATCAAGGACCGACTGGCGCTGGAGACGATGCGCCGGGTCGACACGGTGCTGTTCGACAAGACCGGCACCCTGACCAAGGGCGAGCCGACCGTGACCGATGTCGTCGGCAGTGATCAGTTCGATGCCGATCGGACGTTGGCACTGGCCGCTGCCGCCGAGGCCGACAGCGAACATCCGTTGGCACGGGCGATCGTTCAGGCCGCTGGCAGGAAGGCCCTGGCCGTCCCCGCAGCGACGGACTTCTCCTCCTCGCCCGCGGTCGGTGTGTCGGCCACCGTTGACGGTCACCGGATCAGGGTCGGCGGTCCGCGCCTGCTCGCCGAGATGGGTCGGCAGGAACTGGACGCCGTAGCGGGATGGCGGGAACGGGGCTCCACCGTCCTGCACGTGCTCGACGATGATCAACTGATCGGTGCGCTCGCCTTGGCCGACGAGGTCCGGCCGGAGTCGGTCAGTGCCGTCGACGACCTGCACCGGTTGGGAATCGAGGTGGTGATGATCACCGGTGACGCCGAGCCGGTCGCCCGGGCGGTTGCCGACCGGATCGGCGTCGACCGGGTCTACGCCGAAGTGCGTCCGGAGGACAAGGCCGAGACCGTCGCGGCACTGCAGGCCGAGCACCGTACGGTGGCGATGGTCGGCGACGGCGTCAACGACGCACCGGCGCTGGCCCGGGCCGATGTCGGGATCGCCATCGGCGCCGGAACCGATGTCGCCATCGCTTCGGCAGGCGTGATCCTGGCCAGTTCCGACCCGCGCTCGGTGCTCTCGGTGATCCGGCTGTCCGTGGCCGGCTACCGGAAGATGCGGCAGAACCTGGCCTGGGCGGCCGGCTACAACCTGATCTCGGTGCCGTTGGCCGCCGGCGTGCTGGCGCCGATCGGGTTCGTGCTGCCGATGTCGGTCGGTGCGATCCTGATGTCGCTGTCGACGATCATCGTCGCCGGCAATGCTCAATTGCTGCGCCGATTGGATCTACGACCCCGTTGATCCGATCACCGTGGCTGCTCACCATCCGACCGGACCGACCCGGTCGGTGAAGGTCCCGGTCGGCCCCTCGGGGCCGATCAGGGCGGCGGCGATGATCGAATCGGTGCCCTCGGTCACCGTCAGCTGACCGGTGTGATGATTCATGTCCGTGGCAGCGAAGGTGTGTTCGGCGACCTCTCCGGGAGTCACCGCGTTGAACTTGATCTCCGGCAACGCCTGGGCGTAACGGACGGTGATCATGTTCAACGCGGCCTTGGATGCGCTGTAGGCGAGCTCGTGCATGGTAGCGACCGGCTGATCGGGGTCGGTGACGACGGCGAACGAACCGCCGGCACTGGACACCATCACCACCCGGGGATGGTCGGCAGTCCTCAACAGCGGGAGAAATGCGTGAGTGACTCGGACCGGACCGTCCACGTTGGCAGCGAAGACCGGACGAAGCTCGTCGACGGTCGCATCGGCCGGCGTGATGACATGCCCCGGCGCGCCGGCATTGTTGATCAGGACGTCCAGCCGATCGGTGTGCCGGCCGACGACGTCGACCGCCGCCGTCACCGATTCATCCGAGGTCACGTCCAACGGGACCATGATCACGTCGATCCCGGCGACGGCGAGCTTGTCCGCGGCTGCTCGGCCACGCCCCGGGTCGCGTGAGCCGAGGAACACCCGCCAGCCTCGGGACCCGAGTCGGCGCGCGGCCTCCAGCCCGAGTCCCTTGTTGGCTCCGGTGATCAGTACCGAACTCTGTGGTTGCGTCATGCTCACCGGACACCGGCTGAGCAGGTTGTGTGACATTCCGCGATCGAAATGTGGCCGAGTGCCCGAGATTCGCGCCCCGCACGGCTGGAGCGGATAGAGCCCCGCTGAGTGGTGGGTTTTCGAGTTGATTCTCGGTGTCTAGTTGCCGGTCTCGATCGCGGCAACGGGTCCAGTATCGCTGTCGGGGCGGAGTTTGGCCATGCTGGTTTCGGAGAGGTAGCGGCGTTCGGCGACTTGCCATTCGTCGTGGAGGTCGTTGACCACGGCGCCGACGAGGCGGATGACGCTGGCCTCGTTGGGGAAGATTCCGACGACGCGGGCGCGGCGTTTGATCTCGCGGTTGATCCGTTCGATCGGGTTGGTCGACCAGATCTTGGCCCAGTGACTACGGGGGAACGTGGTGAAGGCAAGGACTTCGGCTTTCGCGTCGTCCATCAGCGGACCGATCTTGGGAAAGGTTTGCGCGAGTTGGTCTCGGACTTGGTCCCAGACCGCTGCAGCTGCTGTTGGGTCGGGTTGGGCGAACGCGGTTCGGAACACCGAGGCGACCATGTCCTTGTGGGACTTGGGCACCAGCGCGAGCAGGTTGCGGGCGAAGTGGACCCGGCAGCGTTGATGCGCCACCCCTTGAAACTGCCGGTCCAGAGCGGCGACCAGACCGGCGTGTTGGTCGGAGATGAGCAGTTGGACTCCGGACAGGCCACGCTCGCGCAGGGTGCGGAGGAAACCGCGCCAGAACACCTCGTCCTCGCTGTCGCCGACGTCGATACCGAGGATCTCCCGGCCGCCGCTGGCGGTCACCCCGGTCGCCACCACCACGGCCATCGAGGTGACCTGTCCGGTGCGTCGGACATGCAGGTAGGTCGCGTCGAGGAACACGTAGGGAAAGCTGGTGTGGTGCAAGGGCCGGGTCCGGAACGCGGTGACTTGCTCGTCCAGACCGGCACAGATCCGGCTCACTTCGGACTTGCTGATACCGGTCCCGATGCCCAAAGCGACGACAAGATCGTCGACTGCACGGGTCGAGACACCGTTCACCCAGGCCTCCATCACCACCGCATACAAGGCCTGATCGATCCGCCGTCGGCGTTCCAAGATCACCGGGAAGAACGATCCCTGCCGCAGCTTCGGGATCTGGAGCTGAACATCACCGGCCTGGGTGGAGACCAGCCGCGGACGAGATCCGTTGCGCTGAGTCGTGCGTGTGTCGGTGCGTTCATAAGGGCCGGCGCCGATCTGTTCGGTCGCTTCGGTCTCGATCAGTTCCTGCATCACCATCCGAACCGATTCCCGGATCAGGTCAACGCCTTCACCGGCACGAAACGCTGCAAGCAGCTCGGATGCGACAGACTGGGACAACGCCATCGGTGGGACCATCCTTCAGTGAGTACTTGGCGGTACACACCGAGAATCCCGCCGGTGGCGCCCTCAACAGCGACGACTCACCGAACCCCGAAACCCCACCACTCCAAGGGACTCACACCTGGAGCGGGTCGAATAGTGGACGACTGTCCGAAAATCGCGCACAGCGGCTGGGCGGATGCGGTCGATTTGCGGCCGAATGTCCAAGATTCGCGGGTCGTAGATCCTGCTCACGCACCTTCGTGCAGCGCGAGGGGTGACCGTGTCCCCCGTACGAGCTACACGAAAGTGTCCACCGGACGGCGACGTTTCTGCAGCGCCCGATCCGTAGCGTTCAAGAGGTCCGCGGCACCCGGCCGGCGGCATCTGAAGAGGGAGTCGGCATGCGATTGGTGAAGCAGATCGGACAGCTCGGAATTGTGGCGGTGATCGCCTTCGTGGGCAGCCAGGCAGTGGCTGCGGTGGATGGCAACCCGGCCTTGACATTGATCTTCGGACTGGCGACTGCGGTGTTGGCCGTGGTGGGCTATCGGTGGATCGTCCGGCTGACCGAACGTCGACCACCGTCGGAGGCGGGATGGCCCGGCGCCGCTCGCAGGATCGCCGCCGGCTCCGTGCTCGGCCTGGCACTGTTCTCCGCGGTGATCGCCACCATTGCACTGCTCGGTGGTTATCGGATCGCCGGCTGGGGCTCGCTGGGCGGCCTGGTCGGATTGATCGGCTTCATGGCAGCGGCTGCCGTGACCGAGGAGTTGCTGTTCCGCGGTGTCCTGTTCCGGATCGTCGAGGAACGTACCGGTAGCTGGATCGCCTTGGCCCTGACCGGTCTGCTGTTCGGTCTGTCGCATCTGCTCAACCCGCACGCCACGTTGTGGGGCGCGATCGCCATCGCCATCGAAGCCGGTGGGATGCTGGCAGCGACCTATGCCGCGACCCGTTCGCTGTGGCTACCGATCGGCCTGCACTTCGGTTGGAACCTCGCCGAGGCCGCGATCTTCGGCACCGAGGTGTCCGGCAACGGGGCGACGACAGGTCTGCTGAACGGCGTCACCTCCGGCCCGACGGTGCTCACCGGTGGCGAGTTCGGACCCGAGGCCAGCATCTTCTCGGTACTGGCCGGCGCCGCCGTGACGGTGCTGTTCATGATCGTCGCCCATCGGCGTGGCCGACTGGTGCCGATCCGACGGCGTCGGGTCGTGGCCGACGTGAACGCTACGCTCTCCCGGTGAACGACCTTCGGCGGATCCATGATCGGTGGCGTCGGTTGGACGTCACCCTCCGGGACGCTCCGCTCGCTGTGCTGCTCGCCGGCGCCTCACTGGTGCCGGCGTTCGCCGGCTACGGGACGCAGATCGGAGGCCTGCCGAACAGACCGCTCGACGCTCCCGCGTTTGCGGTGATCGTGCTGGAATGCGTGCCGCTGGTCGTACGGCGACGTCGGCCCGGTGTGTGCGTCTGGTTGGTCGCGGTGGGTTTCGCTCTCGATCAGTTCCTCGGCTATCACACTGTCGCCGGCACCGCCCTGCTACTCGCGCTGGTCAGCGCCGGCGCCCATCTCGATCGGCGGCGACGCCTGACCGCGGTGCTGCTCTCGGTGGGATACCTGCTGTTCGTGCTCGTCCTCGTTCGGCTCGGGTCGACCGAGCGGCCGGACGACCTGATCTTCTTCTACCTGGCGCTGGCACTCGGCTGGGCCGTCGGCGCCTGGTTGCGTCACACCCGGAGCATCGAAGCCGAACGGCGTCACCGGATCGCCGTCGACACCCGAACCGCCGAGCGCACCCGGATCGCTCGAGAACTCCACGACGTCGTGACCCACCACGTGACCGCGATGGTCGTCCAGGCCGAGTCGGCGCGGTATCTCACGGCCGATCCGGAACGTCTGGATCAGGCACTGACCGCCGTCACCGGGACCGGCCGCCGAGCCATCACCGACCTACGCCAGCTGCTCGATCTCCTTGATCCCGGCCACGGCAGCGCACCGGTAGCGCCACAGCCGACAGATCTGTCGGCGCTGGTGCGGCAGGCTCGTGATGCCGGCCAGCCGGTCGAACTCATCGAGCAGGGCACCGCGCCGGATGGCCTCGACAGTGCGGAGTCGACGGCCTACCGGGTCGTCCAGGAGGCGTTGACCAACGCGATGAAGTATGCACACGGCCGTGCCACGGTGGTTCGCATCTCCCACCACACGAGAGAAATCAGCGTCGAGGTGATCACCGAGGGCTCGGCTGCGGTCCCGACGTCTCCCGGAGGCAGCGGCCGCGGACTGCGAGGCCTCGACGAGCGGGTGCAGATCCTCGGTGGTGACTTCACTGCCGGCTCCCAGCCCAACGGTGGGTTCGTCGTCCGAGCAAGCATTCCGACCGGAGATCCGACATGACGGGCCCGATCCGGGTGTTGGTCTGCGACGACCAGGCGTTGATCCGGACCGGCTTTGCCACGATCATCGACGCCCAACCCGACATGATCATGGTCGGCGAATGCGCGGACGGCCGGGTGGCGGTCGACCTCGCTCGTCGACTGCGCCCCGACGTGGTGGTGATGGACGTCCGGATGCCGGTCATGGACGGGATCGAAGCAACCGAGCAGCTGGCCGGCAGCGAGGTCACCGATCCGATCAAGATCTTGGTGGTGACGACCTTCAACCTCGACGAGTACGTCTATCGGGCACTCCGGGCGGGAGCGAGCGGCTTCCTGCTGAAGGACGCGCCGCCCGACCAGATGCTGACCGGCATCCGGACCGTCGCCACCGGATCCGCGCTGCTGGCACCTGAGGTGACCCGCCAGTTGGTCGGCCGCTACGCCTCCAGGATCCGTGCCAACGAAGCGCCGGAGGATATTCCACTCGCACCGCGGGAACTGGAGGTGCTGCGGCTGATCGCCGACGGACGGTCCAACAGCGAGATCGCCGCCGCCCTGGTGATCAGTCCGGAGACCGTGAAGACCTACGTCTCCCGCATTCTCACCAAACTCGATCTGCGCGATCGGGTCCAGGCCGTCGTGTACGCCTACCGCCGCGGCCTGGTGAGTTGATCATGATCGCGGCACCCGTCCGCGATCGCCCGACCGGGTAGGACAGACTGAGGTCATGGCTACCGCAACCTGCCGACGGATCATGATCGACACCGACCCCTTTGTCGCCTCCTCGACCGGAGGCTGGTCGGACAAGGCACACTGGCCGGCATCCTGGATCCGCCGCCCCGGGCGATCGGAGCAAGGCATGGTCACCGGATACCGCCTTGAGTTCACCGGCCCGATCGAGACGACCATCCACGTCACCGCCGACGAACGTTACGAGCTCTATCTCGACGGCGAGTTGATCGACCGAGGCCCCGACCGCGGCGACCTCGAGCACTGGTCCTTCGCCAGCTACCTGCTCACCGCCGGTGCGGGGCAGCACCGGTTGGCTGCCCGAGTGTGGAGTCTCGGCGACGACGCACCACTGGCCCAGTTCTCCCGGTCTCCCGGACTACTGCTCGCCGATCAGGACGGCCGTCTGAGCACCGGCCGCGCTCCGTGGCAGGTCGCCGAGTTGCCCGGGCACCGGCTCCGATCCAAGGGAGTTGCCTGGGGCTGCGGCGCCAAACTGGAACTCGACGGCCGACTCTTTCCCTGGGGATGGGCCAGCGGCGCGGACGGTCTGACCTGGGATCCGGCCGAGAGCGCCGAGCCGGGCTTCGGCGCCGCCTACGCCAACGACGTGCCGCCGACCCGGTTGCTGCTACCGACATTGCTGCCGCCCCAACGGGCGCAGGAGTTCACCGGCAGCCGGGTCCGGCAGGTCGCCGACCATCCTGGCGGCGACACGCACCGGTTGATCATCTCCCCGGCCGACGACCTGCCGACGGAAGCGAAAGCCTGGCAGCAGCTGCTGACGGGCGGGCCTGCGGTGGTGGTACCGGCCGGCACCGGTCGCCGGGTGATCATCGACCTCGACGACTACGTCTGTGCCTACCCGCAGCTCCGGCTCAGCGGAGGCGAGGCAGCGATGATTCGCGTGCACTGGCAGGAAAGTCTCCTCGACGCCGACGGCGGCAAAGGGGATCGCGATCAGGTCGACGGTAAACGGTTCGCATCCCGCGGCGCCGACCAGGACGGTGTCGGTGACCTGTTCATCGCCGGTGGCGGTGAACAGGAACTGCACACCACGCTGTGGTGGGAAGCGGGTCGCTATGTCGAGATCGTCGTCAGCACGGCCGACCAGCCGCTGACGATCGAGTCCTTGACCTTCGTGGAGAATCACTATCCGTTCGACGATCTCGGGGCCTTCGACGCCTCCGACCAGCGGCTGCCCGCGGTGCGCAAGCTCGCCTTCCGAACGCTCCAGATGTGTTCGCACGAGACGACGATGGACTGTCCCTACTACGAGCAGCTGCAGTATGCCGGGGACACCAGGATCCAGAACCTGGTCGCCTACGTCGCCACCGGGGACGACCGGCTGGCCCGGCAGGCGTTGCTCGCCTTCGACCGCAGCCGCGGCACCGACGGGCTGACCAGGAGTCGCTACCCGTCCCGGATCCGTCAGACCATCCCGCCGTTCTCCCTGTGGTGGATCGCCATGGTGCACGATTTCGCCTTGTGGCGTGGTGATCTGGGCTTCGTGGCCGATCTGATGCCAGGCGTCCGAGCGGTCCTCGACGCGCATCGCCGCGGCGTCGATGGGCAAGGTCTGTTCCACGGCCTGGATGGGTGGAATTTCACCGATTGGGTGCCGAGATGGTCCGACGGCGCGCCGGTGGACGCTCATTGGGGCGTCTCCGGGGTGCTGAATCTCCAGCTGGCGCACGTCGCTGGACTGGCCGCCGATCTGGAGGACTGGGCCGGCGCCGCAGTCCTGGCCGAACACCACCGCACCCTCGCCGACACGGTGCGCTCCGCGGCCGAAGATCATTTCTGGTCGGCAGAGCGCGGACTGTACGCCGACGATCTCGGTCGGACGACGTTCAGCGAGCACGCCCAATGTCTGGCGCTGTTCGCCGGGGCCGCCGATGGTGCCGACGCGGTCGCCCGAACGATCGACAGCAGCGATCCCGACCTGGCTCGGACGACGGTCTACTTCGACCACTATCTCTTCGATGCCTACGGCCGGATCGGTCGCCCCGACGCGATGATCAACAGGATGGGACTGTGGTTCGACCTGCTCGACACCGGTCTGCGGACGGTTGTCGAACAGCCGGAGCCGACCCGCAGCGACTGCCATGCCTGGGGCGCCCATCCGATCGTGCACACGGCCACCACACTGCTCGGCATTCGTCCGATCGAGCCCGGCATGAGTCGGGTGATCATCCGCCCGCAGCTGGGGCCGCTGGAATGGGCCGAGGCAACGGTGCCCACGCCGTTCGGTGCTCTTTCGGTGCGGGCCGAGGCAGCTGCCGAGCCGACGATCGATCTTCCGACGGGGATGCTCTTGGATCGGTGATCTCCACAACCGGTGACGACGTCGTGGTGATTTTCGGCGTCTGACGAGGAGAAATATCGGTCAAAGACGGCTTGATCGGGCATGAAATACATTTGCTGATCACCGGCTGACCCCTTGCGCCGACTCCACATCGGTGGTTGCGTGGTGATCATGACTGGGAGCAGATCCTCCTCGGGGGTCGATGGTCCAGCAGCCGGCGCACTCTTGACAGCAGGTCGATTCTTCACCCGCTGGGAAGAATCCGAAGACCGCCGCGTCGTCTTCCGTAAAGGCGGCCGCTCGGGCGACGCCTTTTATCGCGATCGGTGGAGCCACGACAAGATTGTGCGCTCCACCCATGGCGTGAATTGCACCGGATCCTGTTCATGGAAGGTGTATGTCAAGGACGGGGTGATCACCTGGGAGAGCCAGGCCACCGACTACCCGTCGGTCGGCCCGGACAGTCCCGAGTACGAGCCTCGCGGTTGTCCTCGCGGCGCCGCGTTCTCCTGGTACACCTACTCCCCCACCCGGGTGCGCTATCCGTATGCCCGCGAGGTGTTGATCGAGGCCTATCGGGCGGCCAAACGGCAGCATCGCGATCCGGTCGATGCGTGGGCGGCGGTCGTCGGCGATCCGACGACCCGGCGCAGGTACCAACAGGCTCGCGGCAAGGGCGGCCTGATCAGGGTGAGTTGGGACGAGGCACTGGAGATCGCCGCAGCCGCGCACGTCCACACCATCAGGGCCTACGGGCCGGACCGCTGCGCCGGCTTCTCGCCGATCCCGGCGATGTCCATGGTCAGCCACTGTGTCGGGACCCGATTCATCCAATTGATCGGCGGTGTGATGACGTCGTTCTACGACTGGTACGCCGATCTCCCGGTCGCCAGCCCGCAGGTGTTCGGAGACCAGACCGATGTCCCGGAATCCGGCGACTGGTGGGACAGCACCTACCTGATGATGTGGGGTTCCAATGTCCCCGTCACCCGCACCCCGGATGCACATTGGATGACCGAGGTGCGCTATCGCGGCACCAAGGTCGTGGCCGTCAGTCCGGACTACGCCGACAACACGAAATTCGCCGACGAGTGGATGCCTGCCCAGGCCGGATCCGACGCCGCACTGGCGATGGCCATGGGGCACGTGATGTTGCGCGAATTCTTCGTCGACCGGCAGACCGAATTCTTCAATTCCTATGTCCGCCAGTTCACCGACCTGCCGTTTCTGATCCGTCTGGAACTGCGGGACGACGGCTCACTCGCGGCCGGCAAGTTCCTGACTGCCGCGGACCTGGACACCAGGGAGACCGCACCGGAGGACACCTGGAAGACGGTGCTGCTGGACGATGCGACCGGGCAGCCGGTGGTGCCCGGCGGCTCGATCGGTCACCGCTATGCGGAGTCCGGCGAGGGCCACTGGAATCTTGATCTTGACGGGATGACACCGCGGTTGAGCCTGTACGGCTCCGGCGACGTCGCCGAGGTGATGCTGCCGGCGTTCACCTCGCCGACCGGCGAGGGTGAGGTGCTGCGCCGCGGTGTTCCGGTCACGACGGTCGGTGATCACCTGGTGACCACGGTTTTCGATCTGATGCTGGCCCAGTACGGCGTCGGCCGGGACGGTCTGCCAGGCGAGTGGCCGACCGACTACACCGACGTCGCACACCCCTACACCCCTGCCTGGCAAGCGGAGATCACCGGTGTCCCCGCCGAGCAGTGCATCCGGATCGCCCGCGAGTTCGCCCAGAACGCGATCGACTCCCAAGGCCGCTCCATGATCATCATGGGCTCCGGCATCTGCCAGTGGTTCCACGGTGATGCCACCTATCGGGCGGTGCTGGCGTTGTTGATGTTGACCGGTTGCCAAGGGCGCAACGGCGGCGGCTGGGCGCACTACGTCGGCCAGGAGAAGTGCCGGCCGATCACCGGCTGGATCTCATTGGCCAATGCCCTGGACTGGTCCCGTCCGCCGCGGACGGTGCCGGGCACCTCCTATTGGTACATGCACACCGGGCAGTGGCGCAACGACGGTTACACCGCCGATTCGCTGCTCTCCCCGTTGGCCGGAGACCGCCTCCGTGGCAAGCACACCGCCGACACCATCGCCCAGTCAGCGCGGCTGGGCTGGATGCCGTTCTATCCGCAGTTCGCGGCCAACCCCCTCGATGTCGCAGACCAGGCGCAACAAGCGGTCTCGTCCGGCACCGCCAACAGCGCGGCCGGTTACGTGGCCGAGGAGTTGCGATCCGGGCGGCTGCAGCCGGCGATCGCCGACATCGACGCCGAACAGAACTGGCCGCGGACGTTGGTGCTGTGGCGGTCGAACCTGTTCGGGTCGTCGGCCAAGGGTGACGAATACTTCCTGCAGAATCTGCTCGGCACCCAGGCCAATGTGCTCGGCAGTGAGAACCCGAAGGCGCCGCGCCCGATCGAGGTGGCCTGGCATGACGAGGCACCGCAGGGCAAGCTCGACCTGCTGGTGTCGGCCGACTTCCGGATGACGTCGACGACACTGCACTCCGACATCGTCTTCCCGGCAGCGACCTGGTACGAGAAGCACGACCTCTCCTCGACCGACATGCATCCCTTCGTGCACGCCTTCTCCCCCGCCATCGACTCACCGTGGCAGAGTCGTACCGACTTCGAGTTGTTCCACGGCCTGGCCCGTCGCTTCTCCGAACTTGCCGAAGATCATCTCGGGACCCGTCGCGACCTTGTCGCAGTGCCGATGCAGCACGACACGGCGGGCGAAACGTCACAACCACGGGGTGAGGTCCGAGACTGGCTGACCGACGACAGCGTCGAGGCTGCGCCGGGCCGGACCATGCCCAACTTCACCGTCGTCGAACGCGACTACACCAAGATCGCCGACAAGCTGGCCGCGGTCGGTCCCCTGGCCGACCAACTCGGCTTCACGGTCAAAGCCATCACCTATGACGTCACCGAACAGGTCGACGGCCTCAAGCACAGCAACGGTGTGATGTTGGGCGGCAGCACCGACGGACGGCCCGCGATCGACACCGACGCGAAGCTGGCCGAGGCGATCCTCCGGTTCTCCGGGACGACCAACGGCGCGCTGGCGGTCCAGGGCTTCCGCCAGCTCGAGCGTCGGGTCGGCAGACCGATGGCCGATCTTGCCGAGGGATCGGAGGAACGCCGAATCAGTTTCGCCGACACCCAGACCTCGCCGCAGCCGGTGATCACCTCACCGGAGTGGTCCGGGTCGGAGACCGGTGGCCGCCGCTATGCACCGTTCACCCAGAACATCGAACGGCTGAAGCCGTTCCACACCCTGACCGGTCGGATGCACTTCTATCTTGATCATGACTGGATGGCCGATCTCGGCGAGGCGATGCCGATCTACCGGCCGCCGCTGGACATGCACACACTGTTCGGCGAACCTCGACTCGGTCGCGACGGCGCGCAGGTCACCGTCCGATACCTGACACCGCATTCGAAGTGGTCGATCCACTCCGAGTATCAGGACAACCTGCTGATGCTGTCGCTCTCCCGCGGCGGGCCGACGGTCTGGATGAGTACCGGCGACGCGACCGCGATCGGCGTCGAGGACAACGAGTGGGTGGAGTGTGACAGCGCGAACGGCGTCTTCGTCGGCCGGGCGATCGTCAGTCACCGCATCCCCGACGGGCTGGTGTTCGTCCACCACGTCCAGGAACGGACGATCGACGTCCCGAAGTCCGAACGCACCGGCCGCCGGGGTGGGATCCACAACTCCGTCACCCGGCTGTTGGTCAAGCCGAGTCACCTGATCGGCGGCTATGCCCAGCTCTCCTACACGTTCAACTATCTCGGGCCCACCGGAAACCAACGCGACATCGTGGCCACGGTCCGCCGTCGCAGCCAGGAGGTGCAGTACCGATGAGGGTGATGGCCCAGATGGGCATGGTGATGAACCTGGACAAATGCATCGGATGTCACACCTGTTCGGTCACCTGCAAGCAGACCTGGACCAATCGTGCCGGAACCGAATACGTCTGGTTCAACAATGTCGAGACCCGGCCGGGACAAGGGTATCCGCGACGGTACGAAGATCAGGACCGGTGGCGCGGCGGCTGGCAGCTGGACAAGCGCGGCAGGCTGCGGCTGCGGACCGGGAGCCGGCTGCGGCGGCTGGCGACGATCTTCGCCAGTCCGGTGCAACCCAACATCTCCGACTACTACGAGCCGTGGACCTACGACTACCAGATGTTGATCGACGCGCCGCTCGACGACGACACCCCGGTGGCCCGGCCGAAGTCGTTGCTCACCGGCGACGACACCAAGATCACCTGGTCGGCCAACTGGGACGACGATCTCGGCGGCTCTGCTCAGCACGGTGACGACGACGTGCTGGTCCAGAAGGTCCGGCAGGAGTCGCAGGACAAGATCAAATTCGAGCTGGAGAAGACGTTCATGTTCTATCTCCCGCGGATCTGCGAGCACTGCCTCAACCCGAGCTGCATGGCTTCCTGCCCGTCCGGCGCGATCTACAAGCGCAGCGAGGACGGCATCGTGCTGGTCGACCAGGAACGCTGCCGCGGCTGGCGGCAGTGCATCACCGGCTGCCCGTACAAGAAGATCTACTTCAACCACAAGTCCGGTAAGGCCGAGAAGTGCACGCTCTGTTATCCGCGGATCGAGGTCGGCATCCCGACCGTCTGCGCCGAGACCTGTGTCGGCCGGCTGCGCTACCTCGGGCTCTTCCTGTACGACGCCGACGCGGTCACCGAGGCCGCCTCGGTACCCGACGATCAAGATCTCTACCAGGCCCAGCTGGACCTGATGCTCGACCCGAACGACCCCGAGGTGATCCGCGGCGCCCGCGAACAGGGCATCCCGGATGACTGGATGGACGCGGCCCGACGATCCCCGGTCTACCAACTGGCGAAGGTCTATCGGGTGGCCCTGCCGCTGCATCCGGAGTACCGGACGATGCCGATGGTCTGGTACATCCCGCCGTTGTCGCCGGTAGTCGACCTGCTGGCCGAGCAGGGCCATGACGGCGAGGACGCCGGCAACCTGTTCGGGGCGATCGAGTCGCTGCGGATCCCGGTGGAGTATCTCGCGGAGTTGTTCACCGCCGGTGACACCAACGTGATCCTCGGTGTCCTGCACCGGCTGGCGGCGATGCGTGCCTACATGCGCGACATCACCCTGGACAGACCCGGCCGGTCCGAGATCGCCGACGCGGTCGGCATGTCGGAGGAACTGGTGATGAGCATGTATCGACTGCTCGCCCTGGCCAAGTATTCCGACCGCTACGTGATCCCGCCGGCCCACGTGGAACAGGCCCACGAGTTGGAGGAACTGGGCTGTTCGCTCGACTTCGACGAGGGACCCGGGATGTACGCCTCCGGCCCGATGGGCGAGGCCAGCGGCCGTCCGACGCCGGTCGCGATGGAGACCTTCGAGGGACTGCGGCAGCGCCAGCAGTCCGACACCTCGACCGACGCCGGCGATCTCCGCGGCCGGGTCAATCTGCTCAATTGGGACGGAAACGGCACCCCCGCCGGCCTGTTCCCCGAGCCGTCCAGACAGAGCGGGTCGAAACAGGAGGAAGCCGAGCAGCCGGCCGAGGTCTCGGAATCATGATCATCGAGAAGATCGGTCGCTCGGTTCCGAAGACCTCGACCGCCGATCGGTTGATCCGGCAGGTCGCCTCGTGGTGCCTGAGCTATCCCGACCAGGAGGTGTCCGATCGACTGCCACAGTTGACCGCGGCGATGACCGAGCTGGCACCGGGCACCGGCCGGGACGCGCTGCTGCGCTTCCTGGACACCTGGTCCTCGACCCCGGCGGCACAGCGACGACGGACCTACGTCGAGCTTTTCGATCTTGATCGGCACCTCGCGCTGCACCTGTCCTACTGGACCGACGGCGACACCCGGCGGCGCGGGCAGGCCCTGGCGGACTTCAAGCAGCAGTACCGGCTCAGCGGGTTTCGGCTGACCGATGATCAAGAACTCCCCGATCATCTGACGATCGTGCTGGAGTTCGCGGCGATCGTCGACCCGCAGGCCGGCACCCGGCTGCTGCAGCAGTACCGACCGTCGCTGGAGCTGATCAGGTTGGCCCTGGCCGACCGCGGGTCGCCGTTCGCCGACGTCCTGGTCGCGGTCTGTTCGACGCTGCCCGGTCAATCCCCGAAGGATCGCGCGGGAGTGCAGGAACTGGCCGGGCCGCCACCGGTGGAGGCCGTCGGGCTGGAGGGATACCGATGAATCTCTTCCTCTGGGGCATTCTCCCCTACCTGATGATGGTGGTCCTGATCGGCGGCACGATCTGGCGCTATCGCTACGACAAGTTCGGCTGGACCACCCGGTCGTCCCAGCTGTACGAATCCCGCCTGCTGCGCTGGGCGTCGCCGATGTTCCACTTCGGCATCCTGGTGGTGATCGGTGGCCATCTCGGTGGCCTGGTCATACCAGAGTCCTGGACCAGCGCGATCGGGCTCTCCGAAGAGGGCTATCACATCATCGCCCTCGGGCTGGGCACGGTGGCCGGTATCTGCACCCTGGCAGGGATCTCGATCCTGATCTACCGGCGACGCACCACCGGACCGGTGTTCATGGCGACCACCAAGAACGACAAGACGATGTACGTCGTCCTGGTCGCGGCGCTGGTGGTAGGACTCTTCACCACGCTCTTCCACGGCGGTCTGGGAGGTGGCGAGGCCCACAACTATCGGGAGAGTGTCTCGCCCTGGTTCCGCTCGCTGTTCATCCTGCAGCCGAAGATCGGTTCGATGGCCGCAGCGCCGCTGGCCTTCCACATCCACACCCTGGTGGGGATGCTGCTGTTCGCGATCTTCCCGTTCACTCGACTGGTGCACGCCTTCACAGCGCCGGTGCACTACCTGTTCCGTCCCTACATCGTCTACCGCAGCCGCGACGCCGGCCCCACCGGGAGCCGGGCACCGCGCCCCGGCTGGAGCCCGGTCGGGACCCGGGACCGCGACCGCACGAGGTGATCCGGCATGGCCACCACCGAAGCGTCCGCACCGACCGCGATCCGCGGACAGTCCCGCAACCTCGCCGCTGCGACCGTCGCCTTCGGCATCAGTTTCTGGGCTTGGAACGTGATCGCTCCGCTCGGCGTGCACTACACCGAGCTGCTGAGCCTGAGCGGTGGTCAGAAGGCATTCCTGGTCGCCATCCCGGTGCTGGTCGGCTCGCTCGGCCGGATCATCGCCGGGGCGCTCGCCGACAAGTTCGGTGGCCGGCTGATGTTCACCGTGCTGCTGGCGCTGACCGCACCGTTCGTGATCTTGGTCGGCGTCGCCGGTGCGGCGGCCTCGTACCCGTTGTTGTTGATCTTCGGATTCCTGCTCGGAATCGCCGGTACGACCTTCGCCGTGGGTATTCCGTTCGTCAACGCCTGGTATCCGCCGGCCAAGAGAGGCATGGCGACCGGCATCTTCGGTGCGGGGATGGGCGGAACCGCCTTCTCTGCCTTCTTCACGCCGCGTTTCGTGGAGTGGTTCGGCTACTTCGCGACCCACCTGATCATTGCCGTCGCTGTCCTGCTCGGTGCGGCGATGTGCTGGTTCGCCCTGCGGAACGCGCCGTCCTGGAGGCCCAGTGACTTGCCCGTCCTCCCCAAGATCGCCGGCGCGGCGCGGCTCGCGATCACCTGGAAGATGGCCTTCCTGTACGGGATCTGCTTCGGCGGATTCGTCGCGTTCTCCACCTACCTGCCGAGCTACATCAAGGACGTCTACTCGTTCAATCTCACCGAGGCCGGCACCCGGACCGCGATCTTCGCCATCACCGCGGTGATCGCCCGCCCGATCGGCGGCGCACTCTCCGACCGGCTCGGCCCGCGCCAGGTGGTGGCGATCTCGTTGGCCGGAACCGCGATCCTGGCCGTGGTGGTGGCGTTCCAGCCGCCGCCGGACCTGGGGTCCGGGAGCACCTTCGTGCTGCTGGCACTGTTCCTCGGCCTGGGCACCGGTGGGGTGTTCGCCTGGGTGGCGGTGCTGGCGCCGCCGGACCGGGTCGGCAGTGTGACCGGTGTGGTCGGCGCGGTCGGCGGTCTGGGCGGCTTCTTCCCGCCGCTGATCATGGGAGCCACGTACCAGGTCTTGCTCCCCGACTACGGCTTCGGGCTGGGGCTGCTCACCCTGCTCGCAGCCGGCGGACTCGCCTTCACGCTGTTGAACAGGATCGATCGGGCCTGAACGCCATCGGCCGCCGACGCAGCAGCGTCGACGGCCGATGATTGAGGCTCTGACCCCGGACCGTGGCCCGGGGTGTTGTTGTGTTCGGGGTGTCAGCGCAGTCCGAGCTTGCTGCTGCAGGCCGGCCAGGCGCCCCAGCCCTGACCCTTCTGGACCTTCTTGCCGATCCGGATCTGCTCGGCGCGGGAGGCATGGTGCGGCATTCCCGAGCCACCGTAGCCCCGCCAGGTCTGCAGCGTGAACTGCAGCCCGCCGTAGAACCCGTTTCCGGTGTTGATCGACCAGTTACCGCCGGCCTCACACTGGGCCAGCCGGTCCCACACGGTGTTCCGCGAGCTGTAGCTGGCGGCCTTCACCTTCTTGCTCGAGCTGCGGGCCTTCTTGTGCGACGAGCCCTTGTACGGCTTGTTGTCGTCATTCAGCAGGACCCTCCAGACGGCCTTGCCGGCGACGCCGGTGACCTTGAGGTCCTCGCGCCGCTGCAGGTTCTTCACCCGGGAGCTGGTGATGTCGCCGAAGTATCCGGTGGTCGGGACGCTCGGCCCGTACTTCGACAGTTCGCGTTGCAGCCTCTTGACCGATCCGCTGCGATCGCCGTGGTGCAGCCGCGGACGGCTGGACTTGGTGGAAGCGCTGCTGGATCGCTTGCCGCCGGTGAAGGAGGCGATCTTCGGCGAGCTGACGTGGTGGCCGTCGGTGAGCAGTTCGTGCCAGACGCGGCTTCCGGCGACACCTGTCTGCTTCCAACCGTTGAGCCGCTGCACGCGCTTGACACGCTTGGTCGTCTTCGTGCCGAAGTAGCCGGTGTCGGACACGTTCGGGCCGTAGGCCGACAGCTCACGCTGCAGCCGCGTGACGGCAGCTCCGGACTTGCCCTTGCTCAGCTTCGGCAGGTCGTGTCCGATCGGTGCGGCCGACGCCGGTTCAGCGGTCGCCAGTCCGAGCCCGCCGACCAGTGCAGCACTGGCCAGGACGCCGACAGCGGCCTTGGGTGCCTTGCTCGGCTGCGCGGTACGGGCGGGCGCGACGGCCCGCCGGGGCTGCTGATGAGCTCGCTTGAAAAACGTTGCCGGCTCGGCGGGACGACTCAGATCCACACGTCGAGCGACCGGCTGTCGGCCGGTTGCGGGCATGTACTTCTCCCCTCGATTCCTGGCGTCGCCCCGATGCTCTTTGGCATCGACCAGCAGGAGATCTCGGACGTCTTCTGGTCCGTGATCGAGCCGGCTTCCCCGGCGACGATGACCGGGGATTCCCGGGCACGGTCCTGGACGTTATCGTTTCGAGACAATGAGAGCAATACGGTGGGCAAAGAACCGACGTATTCCTGAGCCAGTCGGAGAGGAACCTCCGAGCCCGACGTGGTGGAGATCCGCACAATTATTGCTTGTGCCGAGCAGGGCCTGAGCTGGCCGCTCGGGCCGATCCGGCGCCCTGTGCCGACTCCCGACATCATCATCGGACCCACCAGATGCATCGGCACCGGGACCCGATCGGTTTCCGGACGGGACCCGCGTCACGGCCGTCTCCTTCGATCCGCTCGAACCGTGTGCGCGCGTCCACATACCGGACTTCGGACTGTATCGGATCGCCGCTGGCAGCCTCCGTGGCAGCACGCACTGCTCGATCGGCCGGGCTTCGGCGTCCCCGGCGACCGGCCGGCGATGGCGGCTGCACTCCAGGAGCTCCGGCGTCGCGGCGCGGCCGGCCAGCGGGTCGAGGTCGGCTGCCGTGGAGGTCACGGACGTACCGGTACCGCGCTGGCTGCGCTCAGCCGACCTGACCGGACACCTGTCCGCCGGCGACGCCGTCGGATGGGTCCGGCAGCTCTACTGCGCGGAGGCGATCGAAACCCCCGATCAGGAAACGCTCGTCGCCCAGTTCGCCGACTGGAACCGCCCCGTTCCTGCGTAGCGTCCGCTGTGTAGCCGTCCCGGTGAAAATCCGGCCGACAGCTCTGGGAAACCGGCTCACCGGAAGCCGCGGTCAGCTCGGTGCACCCGATCGCCTGTCGCACCCTCGTGACTGTCGCACCCGAACTGGCTCGCCGTTGGTCGGCGCACCTGCATGTCACCCACTTCACGGCCGGCGGCAGCCATCCAAGCCAGGCTTGTGCCCGGTGATTGCACACCGGCATCCGATCACTTAAGGTCGTAACGACAATCATTCTCATTAGAAAGTTTGATCATGACGACTACTCGACCCTGGCGAGCCGGGCTGATCGCAGCTGCGACGGCCGGGCTGCTGACCGCTGCCGGTTGTGCCGCCGATTCCGGACCGAGTGCGGCTCCGGAACGCACCCCTGCCGCCGAACGGACCGAGGTGACCGGGACACGGATCTCGGTCAGCTACGACGGCGGCATCCTGGTGCTGGATCGGGACAACCTGCAGCCGGTCGCCGATCTGAAGCTACCGGGCTTCCTGCGGCTCAACCCGGCCGGGGACCAACGGCATCTGATGGTGTCGACCGGCGACGGCTTCCGGGTGCTCGACACCGGGGTCGAGGTCAAGGCGCACGGCGATCACAGCCACTACTTCGCCGGTCGTGCGGCGCTCACCGACGTCAGCTACACCGCGCCGGAGCCGGGGCACGTGGTCCGCCATGCCGGCAAGGTCGCGCTGTTCAGTGACGCCGCCGGCACCGTCCGACTGCTGGATCCCGCCACGGTGGCAGCGAAGCCGGCCGCCGAACCGGTGTGGACCGCTCCCGCACCGCATCACGGAGTCGCTGTCCCGACCGAGCAGGGCGGGATGCTGGTCAGCGTCGGGACCGAGGAAGGTCGGACCGGAGCAGCGGTGCTGGACCGAGACCACCAGCAGATAGCGGCCAGTGACGATTGTCCCGATCTGCACGGCGAGGCCGCAGCCGGCAACGGGACGATCCTCGCCGGTTGCACCGATGGTGTGCTGCTGTGGAAGGACGGCAAGTTCGTCAAGGTCGACAGTCCGGACAACTATGGACGGGTCGGCAATCAGGCAGGGTCACCGGAGTCCGATGTCGTCCTGGGCGACTACAAGACCGATCCGGACGCCGAGATCGAACGGCCGACCAGGATCAGCCTGATCGACACCGAGGACGAGAAGTTCCGGCTGGTCGAGATCGGCGCCAGCTACTCCTTCCGTTCCCTCGGTCGCGGGCCGGAGGGTGAAGCGCTGGTCCTCGGCACCGACGGCAAGCTGCACGTGATCGATCCCGACACCGGCAAGGTCACCCAACGGATCAAGGTGCTGGATGCCTGGAAGGAACCGGTGGCCTGGCAGGACCCACGCCCGACACTGCTGGTGGAGGGTGACACCGCCTGGGTGACCGATCCGGCCAACTCCGCGGTGCACGTGGTCTATCTGCCCACCGGGAAGCGGGTCGATACCGTCAAGCTGCCGCAGGTACCCAACGAGATCAGCGGAGTCGGCGAGCCCGCCGACCACAGCTGATCCCCAGGACGACCGAGATCCCTGAGCCAGAGGTCCCATTCGACAAGCTCAGGAACCGTTGGACTATCGGGTGAAGGTCAACTCGAGCCGTCCATGATCGACCGCTTGCGGAGTGATCAACAACCGCCACAGTTCGGGTCCCCAGAGCCCGATCAGGTTGGGGTCGTCGAGTTGCTTGGTCTCGCTGCGGATCGACGTTGCCCCGTCGACTCGCAGCGTGACCGAGCTGCCGGCAACGCCGAAGGTCACGGCGCTGCCGTCGATCCGTGGCTCCCGGGCGCAGGTCAGCGGCAGCACCACGGTCGGGCTGCCGTTCCCCTGCCACACGTCGGTGATCACCACCTGTCGCCGTGCTCGATCCAACCGCGCCGTCCGCCGGTAGCTGTCCATCCCCGTCCCCGACGGCCAGGCGTCGATCAGTTCCGCGGACACGCTGACCCCCTGGTCGTCGTCGACCTGCTGCACAGACCTCGCGGCAAACTCTGCGCCGGCCGACTGCACGGTGCCGTCGATGATCGGCAGGCAGTGCCAGTCGCTGTTCATCTCCCACAACTCGTAGCGCTGCGGACTGAAGGTCTTCTTGCTGTAGACACCGACACCCGGGTCGACGATCAACGGGTGGCCGTCGACGGCGATCGACAAGCCGCCGACGTCGTTCTGGTTGTGATGTTCGGCGTTGTGTCCGGCCTTCATGCAGAGCAGGAACCCATCGCTGCTCCCCTGCTGTTCCCGCGCGACCAACACCTGAAGATCGGGAAACCAGCGTTCCTTGATCAACGGAGCGTCGGTGGCAGGTGCTTCCAGGAAGCCTGGTTCGAAGATCTCCGACAGACCGCGCCACAGATTGGTCCGCGCTCGTTCCGGTCGAGGATTGGCAGCGTCGCGCAGGAAGATCGACAACTGTTCGGCCTGCGGATCGCCCAACAGTCGACCGGCCCGGTGCAGCACCGAGGACTCCAGCAGCCACTGCCCGTGGCCGTCGGCGTGCTGGATCATGTCCCGACCGTCGACATGCATCGCCACCGGGTAGCGGGACAGCGCAGCGACTGCCGGCAGCGCAAATCCGTCCAGTTGTCCGTCACTCGCACCGCGTAAGGCGTCCAGGCAGTCCAGCAACTTGGCCGGCCCGACCGCCCAGTAGGACTGACCTTCGGAGCACCCGCCGTCGGGCAGCAGTTGATCGACATAGGCGTCCAGTGCGGCGATGATCTTGCTCACAACCGCCGCCCGACGATCGGCGTCGTTCTCGGTGAACAGCGTGGCCACCAGGAGGTTGGAGCAGACCCACGGATTCCAGTTGTTCGGGGTCCGGCCCTGCTGGGACAGCCAGAACCAGTCGTCCCGTTCCAACAGCGGAGTGATCAACCGCCGGTCGATCTCGCCGACCACTCTGGCGTCGAAGGCATCGCCGCCGGCGGCGATCAGTCGATCCCCCATCAGGTAGCGGGTCCAGGCGAGTTGAGCGCCGGTCTCGGCCGCAAACAGATCGATCACCGGCTCGTCGGTCGCCGGCAATGGCAGCCGAACGTGGCGCCGGGAGAAGGAATGCGCCGGCACGCCCCAGAACGACTCCTCGCTGATCGACCAGACCGCGTCCATGATCGGATCGGTGAACCGATCCTCGGCGGTCAGGCCCGCACCGAGCACCAGATCGCGAAGGATCCGACGGCGGCCGAAGTGTGACAACTCGAAGCGGGACCGGTTGCCGTTGCGCTGGAAATCGGCGAACACCGAGGCCCGCAGATCCGGCCACGGTTCGTTCAGCGCCTGATCGGCGGTCTCGATCGACCGGTCCCGTACCTGATCGGGCAGGTTGCGCCAGGGCTCCCGTTCGTCGACGGTCGGGAAGGGATGCCAGTCGCCCAAGACCGATCGGACCAGCGACGGCGGCATCAGTGCGGTCAGTTCGCCGCGGCCGTACGGCAGATCGGGATCGTCGGGAAGAGCGTACGGTCGGGGCTCGGTGACGGCGCTGCGAACGGGCATGATCATTTGTCGCCCGATCCCTTCTTCTGGAGCTGGTCCTGATATTCCTTGCGCATCTCGTCGCCGACGGCGGACTTCCAGGTGGACAGCACGTCGCCGAAGCCGGAGTACGGTTTGCGGCCCTGGATGATCTCGTTGACGCTGTCCAGGAAGGCCTTGTCCGCGGTGGCGTTCTTCGTCGCCTGGGCGTTGGAGAAGAGCCCGATCGCCGGATTGGCCACGCCGTGCGGGACCTCCATCGACTGGTAGTCGTGCTGCTTCTTGGCGTCCTGCGGCCGCCCCGGGGAGTAGCTGGCCTTCGGCCCGTCGCCGAGGTAGCGCATCGGGATCGCCACGTTGACCTTGCCGGAGTCGGTCAGTGTCGGGTTGCCGGCCTTGTCGACCTTGTGGTCGACGCCCTCCTCGCCGTAGGACAGGTAGTAGTACTCCTCACTGCCGAACGGTGCGGCCAGGTAGTTGGCCAGGCGCAGGCAGAGCTTCACCCGCTCGGCGTCCATCTTCTTGATCGACGCCATGCCGAAACTGCCTGATCCCAGGGCCCACGGCGCGAGCTCGCCGCCGTCGCGTTTGTAGACCGGCATCAGGCCGAGCTCGAAACCCTCACTGGCCGCACCGGTGCTCTGATAGCTGTTGAAGCCGGTGTAACCGTCACTGGCGTTGATCGCGATGTTGCCGGCGGCGAAGAGCTCCTTGAACGGCTGCTGCGGATTGAACGCGTCGGGGTGCATCACGCCGGACTTCCACATTGCGATCAGATCGCTGACACTGCGCTTGTAGGCGTCGGTCTCGTAGGCGTGGGTGAAGGTGCCACCCTCGTTGCGCCAGACGTTGGGCTCCTCGTTCATCCGTGCCAGCAGTGCCCGCGGCTGACCGATCATGGAGTACGCCCACCGCCGCTTCTTGGGATCGGTGAGAGCTTTCCCGGCATCGAGCAGTTCGGCCAGCGATTTGGGTTCGGTGGAGACCCCCGCTTCCTTGAACCGGTCGGCGCGGATGAAGTTGTAGGTGCCGATCAGGCCGCGTGGCAGCGGTAGCCCGAAGATCTTGCCGTTGTAGATCACCGACTTCCACACCTGGGTCGGGATGTTGGCCAGATTCGGGTAGTCCTTGACCGCGTCGCCGCCCAGATACTCGTCCAGCGGGCTGAACCGCTTCTCCAGCAGTGACGGGAAGTTGGCCACCACCTGGGTCAGCATCATGTCCGGCAACTCGTTGCCGGCGATCACGGTGGAGAATTTCTGGATGTAGTCGGCGTTCGGGGTGATCTGGAGCTTGAGATCGATGCCGAGCCGTTCGTTGAGTCCCTGCCAGAACGGGTTCTTGCTGACTCCTGGCGGCACCGTCGCGTAGTTGATCACCATCCCGGTGATGGTGTCCTTCCCGGTGCCGGGCTTTTCGGGAACCGTCTTCTTCCGCTCCGTCGGGAACAGCTTGTAGGCGGGTTCGACGCCCTCGGTGGTGCCGGGGAAATCGGGCTTGGCGCCCTCGATCGGGATGTAGCTCGGCAGCTTGACCGACTGGTTGGTGCTGGCCGAGTTGGTCTCCGCCTTGGAACTGCTGCAACCGCTCAGTCCGCCGGCGACCAGGGCGGTGCCGCCCGCGCCGATCAGCAGCTTCCGGCGGTCGATCAGGGGCAGGGCACTGAATGCTGACACAGGTTCTCCCTTGAACGCATGGTGGTCCGCGATGATGATCGGAAAGGCCTTTCCGGACCCTAGGCCAAGATCATCAGCACCGCTACCCCAACCGCCATAGCTCGGCCCATTTGCCAAAAAGTTGCCATACGCACCCCGAAGGTGTCGGGTGGTTCACAGCCGTCGGGCGAGGATGACCCAAGCGGTACGGAGCATGATCTGGATGTCGAGGAAGGGTGACCAGTTCGCCAGATACTGCAGGTCGTGGCCGAGCTTGAACTCCGGATGCGTGTGGTAGTGGCCGTAGACCTGGGCCAGGCCGGTGATGCCGGGCTCGATCTGGTGACGTCGACGGTAGCCGGGGATCAGCCGTTCGTATTCGGCCATCTCCTCCGGCCGTTCCGGGCGCGGGCCGACGATGGTCATCTGGCCGGCCAGCACGTTGATCAATTGCGGGAGTTCGTCCAGCCTGGTGCTCCGCAGCCAACCCAGCCCCCGGATGATCCGCGGGTCGTCGGTGGTCGCCTGCACCGGTCCGGAGAACCGTTCCGCGTCGCGTCGCATGGTGCGGAACTTCAACATCCGGAACGGCGCCCCGTCGCGGCCGACCCGATGCTGGACGAACAGCAGCGGCCCACCGGCCCGGACGGCGACCAGGACGCCGGTGAAGATCATCAACGGGATGGTCAGCGGTGCGGTCAACACCAACACGATCACGTCCATCCACCGCTTCAGCCGCTGCTGCGAACCGGTCAGGATGTGCGCCGACAACGACACCACCGGCATCCCGCCGATCTCACCCACGGTGCGCAATCCCAGCAGAGAGTCGTGGGGACGCACCAGCTGCAGGGTCTCCACCCCTCGCAGTTCCAGCCGGGACAACGCGTCGGCGTAAAGATCACTCAGCCCGGTGCCGTCCAGCAGCAGGACACCGGTAGCGGCGTAGCGGTCGACCCGTTGTTCCAGGTCATCGGTCCCCCGGACCTGACCCGCGACCACGACCGCCGTCGTCTGACCCAGATGCTCGGCTGCCCGCAGGCAGGCCTCGGCACTGCCGATCAACAACACCCGCGCCGGGCCGGCGTTGCGTTCGCGGAGGCGCCGAGACACCGCCCGGGTGATCCAGAGCCCGACCGGCCCGACGATCGCGTAGGCCAGCAGAACGCTTCGCGGGATCAGGAACTCCCCCAACAACCAGCTGGTGACGCCGATCATCAGCGACGCCAACCAGACCAGGGTGATCAATCGGGACGCCGACGGCGGGACCACCAGCCGACGTTCACGGTCGTAGAGGCCGCCGAAGGAGAAGACGGCCAGGTGGATGATCGCGACGATCCCGTAGGACCAGACGTAGCGACTCAGGTGCGATGCGGCATTGAATCCGGGGCGTACCTGGATCATGACCGCAGTGATCGCGAACAGCAGCCCGTAGACGATCAGCAGATCCGCGACGTGCAGCAGCCGGATGCCGCGGCGATTCATCGCGCGCACCACCGTCAGCCGCGGCCGGGTGCGCGTCTTCGGCGGCCGTCGCTGCGGGTCGCTCGCCGGAACGGTCATCGTTGACGATCACACCACAGCCGGGCGGCGAGCGCTATCCGCCGCGCCCAACCGAGGCCCAGTCATGCCTCATGCTGGTCATGCCTCATGCTGGTCATGCCTCATGCTGTTCCAGCCACCGGTCGATCTCGGCCATGGTCGCTCCGAACGCGGACTCCAGGTCGATCCGGTAGCAGTCGGCCAGCGTCAGCACGCTCCACAGACAGTCGGCCAGCTCGTGGGCGAGCTTGTCCTGAACCTCGGCGGAACCGCGGACACCGGCCGCGGACTGTGTCAGCTTGGCAAGATCGCCGACGTCGCCGACGAACCCGAGCATGATCTCCTCCGGTGTCCAGGATCGACCGTACTGTCGCTCCTCGTAGCGGGCATACCGGGACCTGATCGTCCGCGCGGCCTCCTGCAAGGCTTGCAATTCCATCCGGCCAGTCTGCCGGTTCAGCGTGCCCGTTGTCGCCGGCCGACGATCACGGTCGCGGGATGGCCGTTGACCAGCACGTCGTGGCTGGAATCGACGGCCAGCCGATGGGCCTGCCAGTGCCGCAGGGTGGCGCCGACGAGGCGTCGCGCGGTGATCATCACGACCCGTCCGTCGGTCTTCAGGACACGGTCGAACGAGGTCAGGACGTCCTCGATGAACTCCTCGTAGTCGGCTCCGAGATCCTCGAACTCGCCCCACGGCGGGTCGGTCACGATCGCGTCGACGGTGTGGTCGTCGACGGACGGCAGCGTTCGGGCGTCCTCGCTCAGCAGCGTGACCTGTCGGGACCGCTGCAGTGCAGGATCGATCCGGGGACCCGATCGGCTGCCGTAGCGGAGATCGGAATAGATCGCCTGCCGGAGCGGACTACCGAGCCGGGAAGCGACCAGCGCCCCACTCCCGGCAAACGGATCGAGGAACACGTCGGTCGGCCGCCGTCCGGCCGCCCCCACCAACAGGTTGGCCAGGTCCGGTCGCAGCGCGCCGGGCTGCTGCTGGCCAGGCTTGGGCAGCTGGATCCTGCTGGTCAACAGCACCTCGTCCAGGTCCCGGCGGGTGAGCACCCAATATTCTCCGCCGCGCCCACCCCGGCGGTTGACCGTGCCACGGGTCCGGCGGGCAATCGACTCCTCCAGCCGGGATCGCGATCGTGGCGGCACCGACGCGAGCTGCCCGTCCTCGGAGAACATCACCCGGAACGGCTGCTTGCCGCCGGGCAGTTCCCAGCCGGACGCCCGCCGGGCGAGTTCGTCCAGGGACCGTTGCATCGCGCCCCGACGCGGCACCGATCCGATCACCCGGTAGGCATTCTTGAGATACCCGAGCCGGGTGATCTTCGAGGCGCCGCCAGCGGTGTCGATCATCATCGCGCTGTCGTCGGCGTAGATCTTGGTCGCCTTGAGGTCCTGGGCCATGGCGGCATCGACGAGGTCGCCGAGACCTGCGCCATGCAACAGCATCACTCGCACTCCTCGACCCTACCGGCTGGTCGCTGTACGACGCCGGACCCGACCTCCGCCCCTCGGTCGGACTGTTCCGCTCCTTGCCGCTTCGGCAAGAAGATTTGCCAGGTGTCGTCCCCCGGTGACCATGGAGACATCACCGACGCTCTCACCGAAGGACCCGAACATGCGCGACAACCCGACAGCTCAGGCACTCTACGACGTGACCGTGGTCGGCGGCGGCCCCGCCGGTCTCAGCGCGGCCATCGCCCTGGGGCGGTCCCGTCGCTCGGTGCTGGTGATCGACGCCGGCCGACCCCGCAATGCGCCCGCCGCCGGAGCCCACAACGTGCTGTCCCGGGACGGCATCCCGCCTCGGGAACTGTTGGCCCTCGGGCGCACTGAGGCGGTTGGGTACGGCGTCGAGATCGTCGACGGCGAGGTGACCACCGCCCGACAGCAGGACGGAGTGTTCGAGATCGCAACCGCCACCGGACCCAGCGTCCGGTCACGGCGGGTGTTGTTGGCCGGCGGACTCGTCGACGAGCTGCCGGACATCCCCGGCCTGGCCGAACGGTGGGGAACGACGGTGCTGCACTGCCCCTACTGCCACGGCTGGGAGGTCCGGGACCAGATGATCGGAATCCTCGCGACCACCGGCATGTCGGCGCATCAGGCCTTGCTCTTCCGACAGCTTAGCGACAAGATCACCTTCTTCACCCACACCGCCGGTGATCCTGAACCCGAGCAGGCCGAACAGTTCCGGGCGCTCGGCATCAGCGTCGTCGCCGGCGTTGTCGATCATCTCGACGGCACCGGCAGCATGCTGGACGGCGTCACGCTCACCGACGGTCGGACGATACCGGTCGATGCGCTCGTCGTCGGGCCGCGTTTCCGGGCCCGGACGGAGCTCTACGAGCAACTCGGCGGGCAGCCGGCCGAGCATCCGCACGGGGTGCTGATTCCGACCGACCCCGGCGGTCGCACCGATATCGGGGGCGTCTACGCGGTCGGCAACGCCAGTGACCTCTCGGCCTCCGTCGCACCGGCTGCCGGCGCCGGTGTGCTGGCCGGCGGAATGATCAACGCGGATCTGATCGCCGAGGACACCCGACGCGCGGTCGAGGCGATGCGCGAGGAGTGACAGGATCATCAGCATGCAGAACGATCAGCGGTTGCGACCGGCTTCGTCTGCCGACGAGCGAGCCATGATCACCGGCTGGCTGGACTGGCAGCGGCAGACGGTACCGCTGAAGTGCGCGGGCCTGACCGACGAGCAGGCTCGTCGCAGGCTGCTGCCGACGTCGCCGGAGATGACCGTCGGTGGACTGGTCAGTCACCTCATCGCCGTCGAACGGCACTGGCTGGTCGGGTCGTTCCTCGGTGAACCTGCCGGCCCGCTGGACGACGACGGCTGGGTCGACGACGAGCCGCTGGACAGTCTCGTGGATCGCTACCTCCGACAGTGTGAGGTGTCCCGCCGGATCGTGGCCGCGCACCAGCTCGACGAGCTGGAACGCTATGCGCCGGAGGGGATGCCCGTGCTGTCGTTGCGGTGGATCCTGCAGCATCTGATCGAGGAGACCGCCCGCCATCTCGGCCACCTGGACATCCTCGCCGAGCTGCTCGACGGTCGCCGCGGAGCATGAACCCATCGGCTCCGTCGGTGGCCGGGTTCAGCCGGAAAGCTGCTCGGCGAACAGATCGGCGAACCGTCCCGCACGGGAGAGCAACTCGTCGTAGCTGCCGACCTGGACCACCCGGCCCCGATCGAAGACATAGATCCGGTCCATTCCCTTCAAGGTCCAGGCGCGGTGCGAGACCACGATGGTGATCCGGTTCCCCTTCGTCCGCTGCAGTTCGGCGAAGATCTCTCGTTCGGCCTCGGCATCCACCGCGCTGGTCGGCTCGTCGAGGATCCAGATTCCGGCGTCGCGCAGGTGGATCCGGGCCAGCGCCAACCGCTGCCACTGTCCGCCGGACAAACCGACGCCACCCCACTGCTGCCCCAGCTGGGTGTCCAGGCCGTCCGGCATCGACGCCACCAGTTCGGCGAGCCCGACCGAACGCAGCGCCGACCACAGCTCCTCGTCCGCGACCTCCCCGGCCGACCGTCCCAACGCCACCACATCGCGGACCCGGAACTCGTACCGTCCGAATTCCTGGGTCAGCAGACCGATGCGGCTCAACAGGTCGGCATGGGTGAGGTCGTCTGCACTGATCCCGTCGATCATGATCGTCCCCGATTGTCGTTCGACCACACCGAGGATGGCGTTCACCGTCGTCGTCTTGCCGGCACCGTTGGCTCCGACCAGGGCGATCACCTCGCCCTTCTCGACGGTCAGGGACACGTCCCGGACCGCCCAACCGGCCGCGTCCGGATAGCTGACGCTCACTGCCTCGGCGGTCAGCCGTCCGACGGTCGCGGGCCCGGACGTCGGATCGTCCGGCTCGGCGGTTCCGACGACCGCGGCATACGCCTCGGCCTGCGGTGCGGTGGAGACGATGTTGCCGAACGCGAAGCCGGTGAACCGGATCGCCGACAGACCGGACAGGATGCCAGCCACAGCCGCCGCGGCCAACGCTGCGCCGACGTCGGTGATGATCATCGACACCAGAGCGGCGGCCAGCAGCAGGGCGGTCGCCGCCGAGGCCGCCGACTCCCATCGCATGTCGATCGCGATCAGCCGGTCGAGCATGATCATCTTCTGTCGTTGGGTCTGCGACACCAACGAGGCAACCTTGTGGCCGCTGCCGAGCAGCGCGAGCTCACTGCCGGTGCGTTGCTGCACCAACTGTTCCATGGCGTAGGTCGATCGTCGTTCCACCGCAGCGATCGGCGGCCAACCCACCGACTCCGATCGGGCGATGAAGGTCATCGCCAGGACGGTCGGCAGCAGGGCCGACAGCACCAGGATGCCGGCCGCCGCGGAGAAGCCGAAGATCGCTGCGCACAGGCCGATCGACGTCAACGCGGTGCCGACCAGTTGCAGCGTGTCGCCGGGCACCCGGGTCATCCGATCGACGGCCAGGGCAGCGGCCTGCAGGCGGGTATTGGTGGCCGCCTCGGCGAGCTGCCGCGGATGCAGACCAGCCGCAGCGGCGGCGAGCCGGGACCGGTAATGATGGGCCAATCGGAATCCGGTCCGTTGCGACGCCGACAGCGCCAGATACCCGAGGGAGAAGTTCAGTCCGACGACGATCGTCAATCCCGCCAGGGTGATCGCCAGCCGGGCGTCCTGCGGACTCGGCGAATCGACCTGCTCCAGCAGAGCCTTCAACAGCCACACCTCTGCGGGCGGGACCAAGGCATGCACCAGGGTCAACAGGCCGGCAACCAGGAACCACCGGCGGGCCTGGCCGGCGGCGTCCCGTAGCCCGCGCCGGGCCGTACGAGCCGCAACGGCAATGGCACTGCGGAAGGACAGGTCTGAGGACGGCGAAACACGACGGGACCGGGACACGGCAACCTCTGCACACATCGACACGGGCATGGGCAGGGCGACAGCGCAGCACAGTTGATCATGACGATCGGAAGATCCTCATGGGTCGAGCCGGCATCGCTGCGCCCGTTGCCAAATGCGATGACGTCCGGATTCCCCGGACTCAGAGGCAGAGTGGCCTGGACACGACAAATCTAGCAGCCAGGCATCCTCAGGTCACCCCTGCAAGCGATCCAATGCTCGCCGCAGATCCCGCTCGTGGTGGATGATCTCGTGATCGGCCCGGGTCAGCAGCACCTCGATCGTCCGCGGCGATCCGTCGCTGCCGATCCCCTCCCGTCGCAGATGATCATCGTCGAGGGAGTTGATCATCGCGATCAGTGACCGGCAGGCCTGGTCGACGTCGGCGCAGACCCGTTGCACGCTGCGCCGCCGGTATTCACCGACCTCGGCCTCGATCGTCCAATCCATCGGCTGCAGTTGTGGACGATCCTCATCAAGCACCTGTTGCACCCGGCCGAGGTACCACGGAATCACCTCACCGAGGTGGGCGCCGTATTCGAGCATCGACCACTCCCAGGGCGCCAGCCGGTGCCGGACAGCCGCCGAATCGACCTTGCCGAGCGTCTCCTGCAGCAGCTCGGGAAGTTCCGTCGCGTGGGTGACACAGTCGTCGAGCCCGGTCCCGAAGTCGAATCCGCAGATCACGCAGCGTTGCACCGCGATCGGTACGGCATGCTGGATCTGACTCATCAGCCACCCGCCATCTCGCGTCGGCGACCCGCGTCGGGTCCGGACAGCCACGATAACGCCGGGGCGTGTCGGTGCGCAGCATGATCGCTGTGTCCCTGATCGCTGTGTCGGGGCCTGCTGACAGAATGCGCAACCCGAGGATGTTGGACACCACCCTCATCAGGCCACCAGGAGGAGGGCAGCGATGGAGCTGCGATTCAGTGGCAGCGTCTGGCATTGGCGTGGCCCGGCGCCGTACTACTTCGTCAGTGTGCCGGACGAAGAGTGTCTCGACATCAAAGAGGTCGCCAGGGCGCTGACCTACGGCTGGGGTGTGATCCCGGTGACGGTTCGGGTCGGGGACACCGAATTTGGCACCTCGCTCTTCCCCAAGGACGGTGGCTACGCGGTGCCGTTGAAGGATGCTGTCCGCCGGGCCGAGGGGATCGGAGAAGGCGATCGGATCACGGTCCGGCTGACCCTCGGCGAGCCCGGCTGATCGGTGCCGAGGGTGGACGGGTGTGTTCGTCGCTAGTCTGGACCGATGTCCACCACTTCGACAGCGCGGTACGACAGTCACGCGGACTGGTTCATCGACTACAGCAGCGACTGGAGGTCGGCGGCGACCGACTACCTGCCGGAGGATCTCTCCGATCAACGGGTTCTCGATCTGGCCTGCGGATTCGGCCAATTGAGCCGCCCGCTGGCAGATCGCGGCGCCACCGTGGTCGGCGTCGATCTCGCCGGCCAACTGATCGATCGGGCCCGACAGCAGGAGTCCGAAGAACCGCGCGGTGTCAGTTATCACGTCGGGTCGGCGACGGCCACGGACTGGTGGGACGGCACCGCATTCGACGGTGTGGTCTGCAATATGGCGCTGATGGACATCGATGATCTCGACGCCGCACTGGCAACGGTGCGCTCGGTGTTGCGGCCGGGCGGCTGGTTCACCGCCACCCTGTTCCACCCCTGCTACCCCGGCGACCCGCAGGATCCGACATCTTTGCCGAGCTGGCCACCGGACCGTGGCTACGACGCGGAGGGCTGGTGGACGACCGGCCAGAGTGGCGTCCGCGGCCACGTCGGTGCCCACCACCGGAAGCTGTCCAGCTATCTGAACGCCGTCCTCGCGGCCGGCCTGCAGCCGACCCGGTTCGACGAGCGGTCGACCGCGCTGCCGACCCTGTTCGTCATCACCGCGACTCGCAGCTGAGCCGGGCGATGACACTGGTGCTTCGGCTGGACACGGTGCAGGGAGCCGAGGATGTCCTCGCTGCCGAGCTGGCTGACCACGGCACGGCCCGTCCGATCGGCGCGGGCTGGGTCGAGTTGCGCGGCGCTCCGGACGACGGGGTGCAGGAGGTCGCCGACCGACTGCTACGGCTCGCCGCCGCGCGGTGCTTCACCGGCGTGGCCGTCCCGCTGCCCGGCATACCCCGGGAGCCGGCGTTCGATGCCGCTCTCTCGGAGCTGATCATGATCATGGAGAAGGCGGGATTCGCCGGTGATCACGGCTTTCGGGTGGCCGAACCGTCCACCGAGGCACGGGATGAGATCGCTGCCTCCATCACCGCCGCGATCGGTTGGCGCCAGCAGCCGAGCAACTGGGTGCTCAATCTGGTCCCGGGCGATGACGGCTGGTCCGCCCAGATCGGTCCGCTGCATTGGAGCCGCCGGAACGCAAAGCTGGAACGTCTCCCCTGGTCCACGCCGGCAGCATTGGCCGACGTCCTGGTCAGGATGGCCAAGATCAGAGCTGGACATCGGGTCCTGGATCCCTGCTGTGGCAGCGGCACCTTGCTGGTCGCCGCCGGTCTTGCCGGCGCAACGACCTTGTACGGGGTGGATCGCGATCCCGAGGCGGTCGCCGTCGCGACCCGCAACCTGGACACCCTGCGGCTCCCGGCGACCCTCCGTGTCGGTGATGCCGAGGCGTTGGGAACGATGAAGGGGGTCGGCGAGGTCGATCGGATCATCGGCAACCTGCCGTTCGGCAAACAGGTCGGAAGCCATCGCGACAACGAACGGCTCTACCCCGCGTTGCTGGACGGCATTGCCCGTCGGCTCAGCGCCGACGGTCGGGCCGTATTGTTGACCGAAGACAAGCGCCTGTTCACCGACAGCGTGCAACGCACCCGCGGGCTCAAGATCATCAATCAGGCCGGATTCCGCTACGGTGGCGCCACGCCGACCGGATATGTGATCACCCGCCGCCGACGGTGATCATCCGCAGGGTTGGTCCATGATGGTCGCATGACCACACAGCCGCTGCCGTCGAAGCTTCACGTCGTCGTCCTGGACGACTATCAGCAACTGATCGGGTCCTCGGCCGACTGGTCACGGCTCGGTGCCGAGAGCACCGTCACCTTCCTGGCCGAGCATCTCGAGGGCAGCGACCTGATCGATGCGCTGATCGACGCTCAGGTGGTGGTCGCCGTGCGGGAGCGGACGCCGTTGCCGGCCGAGATTCTGGCGCAACTGCCGGAGCTCCGACTGATCGTCACCGCCGGTATGTGGAACGCGTCGATCGACCTCGACGCGGCCCGCGCCCGCGGTATCGAGGTGTGCGGGACCCGCGGCATCGACGGTTCCGCGGCCGAATTGACCTGGGCGTTGATCCTGGCCGCCTTGCGTCACGTCCCGGACGAGGATCGATCGATGCGCAACGGCGGTTGGCAGACGACGATCGGCACCGATCTCGAGGGGCACACCCTCGGTGTGATCGGCCTCGGTCGACTGGGGAGCAGAGTCGCGCGGATCGGCATCGCCTTCGGCATGGAGGTGTTGGCCTGGTCGACCCATCTGGACCAGCAGCATGCCCGGCAGCTGGGAGTCACGCCGGTCGCCAAGGAGGAGTTGCTGCGCCGGTCCGACGTCGTCTCGTTGCATCTGAAACTGTCCGACCGCTCCCGCGGGACCATCGGTGCTGCCGAGTTGTCGATCATGAAGCCGACGGCGTGGTTGATCAACACCTCCCGCGGACCGTTGGTCGACGAGTCGGCCCTGCTCGACATCCTCGACCAGCGGCGGATCGGCGGAGCCGCGCTGGACGTCTACGACCGCGAACCTCTCCCCAGCGATCATCGGTTGCGATCCTTGCCGAACACCGTGCTGACCCCACATCTGGGCTACGTGACCGTCGACACCTACCGGCGCTTCTTCTCCGACGCGGTCGAGGACATCATGGCCTTGCAGGACGGTTCGCCGATCCGGGTGCTGCCCCGCTGACGACGACCGCCGACACCGGTCGGCAATCTCGGTGTCGGCGACGTGTTACCGCTGGTGCACGACACCGGTCATTGCCGTCAGCGCCGATCTGAGGTTGAGTGAGGACGGTTTGTGCCCCCTGACGGAAAGGCAACTTCCGTGATCACGACCCAAGCTCGACGCCTGCCCGCCGCCGCATTGTTGCGGATGGCGTCCATGATCATCCTGATCGGCGTGCTGCTCACCCCGGCCCTGAGAGCCTCGGCTGTGACCAGCTACTCCGAGCCGCTGCAGACCGCGATCGGCGACTTGAGCGTCGCGACCGAGCATCGCGACGGCTATGAACGGGACAAGTTCAATCTCTGGATCGACGCCGACGATGACGGCTGCGACACTCGCGATGAGGTGCTGATCTCCGAGGCCGAGGATGCTCCGGACGTCGGCTCCGGCTGTTCGTTGAGCGGCGGCCGGTGGTACTCCTACTACGACGGCGTCTCGCAGACCTCGACCTCCGACATCGACATCGACCACGTCGTCCCACTGGCCGAGGCCTGGGACTCCGGTGCCGGCGACTGGACCGCCGACCGCCGGGAGGCCTACGCCAACGACCTGGATGACTATCGGACACTGGTCGGCGTCACCGATTCGGTCAACCAGTCCAAGAGCGATCAGGATCTCGCCGAGTGGCTGCCCGATCAGCAGCAATGCCGTTACCTGCGGGAGTATGTCGCGGTCAAGATCCGCTGGACACTGGCGGTGGACAGCGCGGAGAAATCGGCGATGGAGGACCTGGCCGCCGGCTGTACCAACAGCACGATCTCGGTCGAGATCGTCTGACGCGCGGTCGCCCGACCATGCCACCGCGGCCCGTGAGGTGGCCGCTACACTCCGTGTTGAAACCATTCAACCGTTCGACATCGGAGTCCCGTCATGTCATCAGGCAAACCCTCGGACCAGTTGACCGCGTTGCGTTCCGGATTCGCCGAACCGTCACCGGACAGCCGGGTGATGATGCGCTGGTGGTGGTTCGGCCCCGATGTCACCCGGGCCGAGCTTGATCGCGAACTCCAGGTGATGGCCGAGGCCGGCATCGGCGGCGTCGAAGTCTCCTACGTGTACCCGCTGAGCGCCGACAGCCCCGAACTGCTCGGCCCCGAGTTCCTTGATCATCTCCGCTATGCCGCCGAACGAGCACGTGATCTCGGCCTCCGCTTCGATCTCACCTTGGGCAGCGGCTGGTCCTTCGGCGGTCCGCACATCGACGCCGACCATGCCGCCAAGCAGCTGGACTGGGAGCGTCGGGAGATCACCGGCGAACCGGTCGATCTTCCGATCCGGACCTGGCCCGGCGACCGGCTGGTGGCGGCCTACCTCGGTGGCGGCAGCGCACAGGAACCGCCGACCGACTGCGTACGGCTGGAGATCGCGGACGACCGGCTGCAGATCCCCCGAGGCAGTGGACCGCGGCAACTGCTGCTGGCGATCGAACGGCCGACCGGTCAGGTCGTCAAGCGGGCGGCCGCCGGCGCCGACGGGCCGGTCCTCGACCATTACTCCGCGTCCGCCGCGCGAGCGCATTTGGACACGTTCGCCGAACCGCTGCTGGCCGCGGTGCCGGCGGAGCTGATCGGCTCGGTCTTCTGTGACAGTCTCGAGGTGTACGGCGCAAACTGGACACCCGACCTGGTCGACGAATTCGAACGCCGCCGCGGCTATCCGCTGCTCCCCCGGCTGTACGAGTTGATCATCAACACCGACGCCTCCGACCAGCTGCGGATCGACTACTACCGCACCCTCACCGAGCTGTACGAAGAGAACTTCGTGACGGTCTTCCAGCGCTGGGCCGCCGATCATGGGGTCCGGTTCCGGATCCAGGGTTACGGTGCACCGCCGGCCAAGATCAGCAGCTACCGCTTTGCCGATCTGTACGAGGGTGAAGGCTGGGGCTGGCAGACGATCACCCAGACCCGGTGGGCGTCGTCGGCAGCACACCTGGACGGGCTGCCGGTCGTCTCGGCGGAATCCTGGACCTGGGTGCACTCGCCGACGTTCCGGGCTACCCCGCTCGACCTGTTGGGTGAGGCGCACGAACTGTTGCTGGACGGGGTCAACCAGTTCATCGGTCACGGCTGGCCCTACTCCCCGTCGGGCACCGAACGGGACGGACTGGGTTGGTTCTTCTACGCCGCCGGCGCACTGGACGACCGTAATCCGTGGTGGCCGGCGATGCCCGGCCTGATGCGCTACCTGCAACGGCTGAGCTGGCTGCAACGACAGGGCACGCCGGTGGCCGACATCGCGCTCTACGTCCCGTCCGATGATCTGTATCCGCACCTCGGCCGCGAGGTCGGTGGCAGCCTCGACCTGTGGCGGGAGACCAACCGAACGGTCGATCCGACGATCGTCGCCACCATCCGCGCGGGTGGCTGGGACTACGATCTGGTCGACGACGACGCATTGGAGCTGATCGACCCGACGACCAGACCGGTGTTCATCCTGCCGGCCGTCGACCGGTTGCCGGAGCGCACGCGCCAGTGGTTGGCCGACTATCAGGCCGACGGCGGAATCGTGTTGGCCGTCGAAGGATCGTCGACCGTGGGCACCCCTGGCGCCGTCACCGATCTCGACGCCGCGATCCGTGGCGCACTCGCCCCCGATCTCTCCATCACGCCGGTCTGCGGTGAGGTGGGCATGGTGCACCGCCGGCTCGCTGGCGATGTCGATGGTGATGCCGGTGCCGTCGATGCCTATCTGCTGATCAACACCGGACCGCACCGTCGCGAGTTCAGCGCGACACCACGGACGTCGCACGCCGGACACGAGCTCTGGGATCCGATGACCGGCCAGCCGGTCGGCACGTTCTCGGACAGCAGCATCCCGATCGTCCTGGAGCCCTATCAGAGCGTCGTGATCGTCAGCCACGACGGCGCGAACCCGACCTCGTCCACCGTTCCCGGAGCCGGTGAGGAGATGCCGCTGGGGTCGGACTGGACCGTTCAGTACGACGATCAGGAGCCCCGGACCGTCACGCTTCCCCATCGCTGGGAGGATGACCGGGACGGCTACTCGGGCAGCGCGGTCTATCGCGGCACCATCGAGCTGAGCAGTGATCAGCCGGACGGGACGCCGTCGGGCGACCCGGCGCAGTTGATCATGGACTTCGGAGAGCTGCAACCGGCCCAGCTCGGCTCCGACGATCGGGACGGGATCCGCGGTCGGTCCTACCGGGTCAAGGGTGCGGCGCCGATCCGGGAGGTGGCCGAGGTGATCATCAACGGCCGCACCGCCGGGGTGGTGTGGGCGCCGCCCTACCAGGTCGATCTGTCCGACCTGCTGGTCACCGGCAGCAACGCCGTACAGATCCGGGTCAGCAACACGGCCGCGAATGCGCTGTCCCAGGACACGGCGATCGACCGGGCGGTCCAGGTGTCGCGGGGTCAATACGGCCAGCGGTTCGTGATGCAGGACCTGGATCGGGCCCTGGACGGAGTGAGCTCCGGCCTGCTGACGGTCCCGAAGATCATCCGACGACGCCGCTGACCAACTCTGTTGCGGACGAGCACGGCTGGGCCTACGCTGGACGGCATGTCAGGTCATCGCTCAGCAACGACGACGCCGGTCCACTCCGGCGCCGTCCGATCCGAGTTGTCCTGACCCACAGCTCGTTCCAAGCCCCGGAGTCGATGACTCCGGGGCTTTGTCGTGCTCGGGGTCCGAACTCCCCGTCCACCAGGAGCACATCATGATCGACAACCACACCGACCCACTGCCCGAGGCGTTATCTTCCGAGGCGGCCCTGCCGTCGTCCGACCATCGGGTGATCGGTCGCGAGATGGGCATCTTCGCCAGCAATCCCCTGATCGGCTCCGGGCTGCCCCTGTGGCTTCCCGGCGGCGCGATCATCCGTCGCGAACTGGAGCAGTACGCCCACCAGTTGGCGATGGAGAGCGGCTGTGCGGAGGTCTACTCCCCCGTGCTCGCCAAACAGGAGCTGTACCAGCGGTCCGGTCACTGGGCGAAGTTCGCCGACGACATGTTCCCGGCGATGGACGTCGGCGATCATGATCACGCCGGTGACCAGCTGGTGCTCCGGCCGGCGAACTGCCCGCACCACGCGCTGATCTTCGCCAGCGAGCAGCGCAGCTATCGGGATCTGCCGATCCGCTACCACGAGATGGCCGCCATGTTCCGCGCCGAACGCTCCGGGGTGCTCTCCGGTCTCAGCCGGGTCCGGCAGATCAACCTCGACGACACCCACGTCTTCTGCAGGCCGGATCAGATCGCCCAGGAGGCGGAGCTCGCCCTGGACTGTGTCTTGCGCGGGCTGACCGTCCTCGGAGTCGGAATCGATCACCTTCGACTCTCCCTGCGGGACGACGGCGACGGTTACCTCGGTGATGATGATCAGTGGCGTGATGCCCAAGATCAACTCCGCGGCGTGTTGGACCGCGTCGGCGCGCTTCGTCCCGGGCTGCAGATCCGCGAAGCCGCCGGCGAAGCGGCGTTCTACGGCCCGAAGATCGACGTCCAGGTGCTCGACGCCCGCGGCCATCAGGAAAGTCTGGCCACCGTCCAGGTCGACTTCAACCAACCCGAGCGATTCGGTCTGAAGTATGTCGACGCCGACGGCTCTGATCGCGGTGTGATCATGGTGCACCGCGGTGTCCTCGGAGCAATGGAGCGGATGGTCGGCTTCCTGTTGGAGATCCACGACGGCAGGCTCCCGCTGTGGCTGGCCCCCGTCCAGCTCTGCCTGCTCCCGGTGCACCCCGACCACCATGATCATGTCCGGCGGCTGGCGGACCGGATGACCGCGGCCGCACTGCGGGCCCGGGTCGAGTCCGACGGCACCCTTGGCAGGAGGATCCGGGCCGCGCGCAAACGTCGCGACGCCGTCCTGGGGGTGGTCGGTGATGCCGAGCGTGCCGCCGACACCGTCTCGATCATCGATCCGCGCGCCGACATCTCCGCGGTGTTGCGATCGGGTGAGCTGATCGACATCCTCGGCGGTGCAGCGTCGTCTCGTGCGGTGAAGATCAACTGGCCGCAGTGATCGTGGACTGTTCGGCGGCGGCCGACAGCTCGATCAGCTCTTGGTGCCGACCGGGTAGACGGTCAGCTGGCGTACCGACTTGCTCTGACAGACGTCGGTCTCGAACTTGACGTAGGCCGAGGTGTAGGAGGACGGCGGGTAGACCCGGAAGCCGTCGGAGGTGGTCGGGACGCATTCGGCCGGATCGAAGTTGCCGGCGTTGGCGATCCGGAGCAACTCGGTCTGCACCTCGCCGTCGGAGAGCTTGACCTTCTCCGGGCTCGCCGATCGATCCCGGGCGGCCGGTTTGCCGAGTTGGGTGCCGTTCTTCTTGCCGACGAACGAGACACCGGCGTAGCCGTACATCGTGCACGGCGATCCGGAGGTGTTGGTGAAGGTGATCAATACATAGCTGCTGCCAGCGGCTCCGCTGCCTTCCGGGATCCGGGCACCGATCGACAGGTCCTCCAGGGTGCACGTGGTCGGCGTGCTGTCCGGCTTGTCGGACGGTTCCTCGGTCGGTTCTGTCGTCGGATCCGGCTGTGACTTGTCCTTGCTGCCGGACGTGTCCTGCGAACCCTCGCCTGACTTGTCGTCCGATCCGGATCGGTGACCGTCGCCGGACTTCTTGGTGTGCTTGGACCCCTTGCGGTGCTTCGGGGCATCGTCGGACGTCTTCTCATCGGCCGAACCGCCGCCGGAACCGTCGCGTTTCGGCTCGTCCTGGTCGGTCGGCTCGGCGGACGGCGTCGGGCTCTGGTCGTCGGCAGACGGCTCGGGGGTGGGTTGATCAGGCCCAGCGGCGGAAGGTGTCGCTCGCCCGGAGACGACCGATTCGTGCGGGTCGCTCGGTCCGGCAACCTGCATCCCGTTGCCGCAGCCGACCAGGGTGGCCGCCGCGGCGATGCCGACGACCAGCGTCAAGGCAGCGCGAACCGGTCGGCGTGGGGTCATGTCGGAGAGAGTACGGTGTCGGTCTCGCGGGCCCATCTCGTGCCCATCACAACCACGTCTCATTCGTGACCTTCCATCCGCAGCCCGACCTGCACCGCACCGATGCCGGTGACCGTCATACCGTCGCGTCATCACCGCCTGACGGTGTCCACCTCCTGCTGCCCCGGTGGCCGCTCCTGCCCCGGCGGGGCGGTCGGTAGCTCGATGGTCACCCGGGCGCCGGAACCGGGCGCGTTGTCGAAGTACAGCCGTCCGCCCAGGACCGAGGCCTGACCGGAGGCGATGATCAGCCCGAGCCCGTGACCGCCTCCCCGACTGGCCGAGGACCGGTGGAACCGCTGCGGGCCGGTGGCCAGGAAGTCCTTGCCGAAGCCCTGACCGTTGTCGGTGACGACGATCCGGCCTCCGGAGGCCTCGATCACGATCGGCGGCTGTCCGTGCTGCAGCGCGTTGCGGATCAGGTTGCTCAACACCCGTTCGAGCCGACGTGCGTCGGTCAGCACGGTCACCGTATCGGCGTCCGGGCGTACCGTCAGCGCCTCGACCGGATACTCACCCTTGGAAACTCCCCGTTGGACGGCGCGGGTGACGACGTCGGACACGCGGACCCACTCCAACTGGGCGGTTTCGACACCGCTGTCCAGACGGGCGATCTCGAGCAGTTCCTCGACCAGGCTCGCCATCGCGTTGGCCCGGTCCCGGATCATCTCCGAGGGACGCGAATCGTCCAGCAGTGCCGCTGCAGTGGTCAGACCGGTCAGCGGCGTCCGAAGATCGTGAGCCACGTCGGCGGTGATCCGCTGCTCGGCACGCAGCCGGGCCGCCAGCCGATTGGCCATTGCGTCCACGGCGTCGGCCAGGTCGCCGACCTCGTCCTCGCCCGGGCCGACCGCTGCCCGGAGCGATCGTTCACCGTTGTCCGGCAGCAGCGTTGCGCTCGAGGTCGTCCCGGTCGCGGTAGCGGCGATCCCGCGAGCCGTCCGGGCCGCCAACCGCAACCGCCGGGACAGCCCGTTGGCCGACAGCGCCCCGCCGATGGTGGCCGCGATCGCGGTCCCGATCCCGGCGATCAGCAACGCACGGTCGACCGCCTGCACCGACGCGTCGACCGCCGGAAAGGTGGTGCGGATGCTCAGCAGGTCGTCGCCGACCCGGCCCGCAGCCCAGACCACCCGGGTCTGGCCGCCGCTGATGTCGGTGCCGTGAGCTCCGTCGTGGGTCAGTGCCGTGCGCAGATCGGCCGGCACCCGCGGATCGTTCAGCTCGGCGTCGAAGCTCTTGAACCCGGTCGAGCGGTAGATGCCCATCGCGGCGATCAGATTGGTGTTCGCCGCCTCCCGTTGCTGATCGATCCGGTTCTGGATCACCAGGAAGTGCACCGCCAGGGTGAGGATCGCGACCGCTGCCACCACGATGCAGGCGATCGTCGCGGCGATCCGGACCCGAAGTCCGGGGTGCAGCGTGGCGGCGGCCATCAGCGCCGCAGCTTGTAGCCGAACCCGCGGACCGTCTCGATCCGGTCGTTGCCGATCTTGGCGCGTAGCCGCTGGACATGGACGTTCACCAGGTGATCATCTTCTTCCCACTCCGGGTAGTCCCAGACCCGTTGCAACAGGGCCGATCGGGAAAGCACGACCCCGGGGCTGGCGGCGAGTTCCAACAGCAATCGCATCTCGGTCGGGGTCAGATTGATCGACGTGCCCGACCGGGTCAGTTCCAGGGCTCGCCGATCAAGATCAAGATCACCGATCCGTACGTGGTCGCCGGCGTCGGCCGTCGGGGTCGCCTCAGGCGCCGGTGCGGGCGCCGGTTCGGAACGCCGTGAGACGCTGCGGAGTCGGGCCAACAGCACCTGGATGTCGAACGGCTTGGTCACGTAGTCGTCGGCACCGGCCTCCAGGCCGGACACGATGTCGATCGACTCCGAACGGGCCGAGATCATCACGACCGGCGTGTTGCCGGCCTCCCGGATCCGCCGGCACAGGCTGATCCCGTCCAGCCCGGGCAGCATCACGTCGCAGAGCACGATCTGGAACTCGGTCCCCGGCTCTCGACCGGTGAACGTCCGCCAGGCGTCCAGGCCGTCACGCTCCCAACTGACGTCGTAGTCGTAGCGCTCCAGATTGAGCTGGGTCGCCTCGCCGATCACTTCGTCGTCCTCGACCAGCAGCAACCTGCCTGCTGTCGCCATCTGCCGTCCTTCCACCGGATCCAGTCAACATGCCAACGGTCGCACGATTGCGCCTCCGGTCCCGACAGGCCCACCGACCGTGCCCCGACCGAGATGTCCCGACCTGCAGCAGGCCGACCTTACACAGGGCGGGATCCAACGCCCGGGAGGGCGCCGAGGCGGCGAGGCGGGGCGGTCAGGCCAGTCGGCAGACCAGGATGATGTTGTCCAGCAGCACGCCTTGCTGACCGTCCGGGCCGACCGCCGGCCGTTCGATCGCCTCCAGCCGCTCGACCCGCCAATGGTCCTGGATCAGCCCGAGCTCGTCGAAGGTCTGCTGCACCGTCGGGAACGGCGGGTGTTCGTGGCCCTCCGGCATCCACGGCGGCGGCGCGCCGTGGTCGACGATCAGCAACCGTCCGCCCAGTGCGACCGCGCGGGCGGCCTGCTGCAGCACCGCTCCACGGGGGAAGTCCACCGGCGAGTGCAGATACTGCGCGGAGACCAGATCGAAGGTGCCACTGGGAAAATCGGTCGCCAGATCGTGACGTTCGAAGCTGGTCCGGGCATCCACCCGCTGCTGCTCAGCGGCGGTACGGGCCCGCTGCAACGCGGTCTCGGAGATGTCGATCCCGGTGACCCGCCAGCCCATCCCGGCCAGCCAGACCGCGTCGCCGCCCTCGCCGCAGCCCAGATCGAGCGCGCTGCCGACCTCCAGTTCGCCGACCACCTCGGCGAGCACCGGATTGACCCGCCCACTCCAGATCTGGTCCTTCTCCTGATAGCGCCGATCCCAGAAGGTGGTGGCATCGGCTGCCGCGGCCTGCTGCTCCTGCGTGTCGGAGTGGTCGGTCATGACGGGCATCCTCCTGACGTGTCGGTCACCGTCAAACCCTACTGTCCGCCGCCCACGGTCCGCCCGGTGAGCCGACCGATGGTCGGAGTGAAATGACTTGCGTCGTCGTGCGGTATCCAGCAGCCTGCCGTCGATGACCGATGATCAACAGACGGCCGCCGCGGGCGGCTCGGGCAGTCGACTGCCCGACCTGACGACGCTCGTGACGTCGGCCGACCAAGGGCTGCACCCCTGGATCCGTCAGCGGGTTCGACAGGCGGAGCGGGCTGCCGCGCTGGCAGCGGAGATCGGTTTCTGGCTGAACACCGCAGCCCAGGACCTGGACCATGCCCGTGGATTCGCGGCCCATGCACCGTCGATCGGCCAACCGGTCTCGGCGTACCTGGATCGCTGGCTGCCGCTGTCGCCCGACGCGTCGGTACTCGCCGGCCCGCGCTATCTCGGCCGCGATCCCGAACTGCCCTTCGTCGGCATCACGGCCGCCGATCGGGTGCTGGGACCGGCCGACAAGGAGTCGCTGATCGGCCTGGCGCGGACCCAATTCGCCCCCTTCCAGCCGAAGTTCGTGCTGCTCTCCTCCTCCACTCCGCTGTCGGCGTGGTCCGGTTGCCGGTCGGAGAAGCGGCTGCTGGTCGGCGAGATCGGAGAACTCCGGTCCCGACCTGTCACCCCCGGGCTCGACACCCGCCCCCATCACGTCGACGGCTACCCGGGCTACCGAGCGATTTACGAACGCGACCAGGCAGCCGACCGGGTACGCCGCAGGTGGGCACAGCCCGAGGACCGCGAGGACTTCGTCCGGCTCGCCGAAGCGGGAATGATCTTCGACGTCCTAGTCGACGGTGAGTGGGCCGGCGTCGTCGCCGCCGAGATCGAGAGCAAGGGCGGCATCCACGGCGCCGTGGTCCAGGAACTCACACTTGATCAACGGTTCCGTGGCCGCGGCTACGGCAACCAGCTGAGCCTGCTGCTGGCCCGCGCACTGCCGCTGGACGATGATCAACTGTTGCTCGGCACCATCCACACCGACAACGTCACCGCCTACCGATCCGCCCTGCGCGCCGGCCGGATCGACGTCGGCGGCGAGATCCTGATCCCTCTCTGAAGCCCTCAGCCTCGGACGCGATAGCCCAGCAGCAGCCCTCAGACCGGCGAGAAGTTGCGGAGCCGAGGAGTCGCGCGAAAATCGGACACACGTCCACTTCTCCCGACCCGTCCTCGACTCAAGCGGACGAAACGACGCGAGTGTCCACGATTCCGGTCTGCCGGTCGTCGGTCGATGGACACGTACAGGCTTGGAGGGATGCCCTCTTCTTTGCATCCTCGCCCAGTCTGGTCGGGCATCTGACATGAAATCGACGTGAGTGTGCGGCCTGCTGTGCTGAACTACTCGGGTGGACCTGGGGTGGCTGGATCGCGTTGATACGTTCTGGCGCCGGATCTTCGGTGTGTCCGAGCGCGCAATCGGTCCCGTGATCACTCGACATCGCATCCCAGAGCTCCGCGACTCCCCCGGAATCTATGCGGTCCTTCGCCACGAAACTGTGCACGTCTCGGCGCCCGCCGACGTCGTGGCATCGATCCGCCAATGGCAGCCGACGACCGTTACTGTCACCGACGCCAACTGGTGGCACCTGCACCTTCCGGACTGGGAAGTTCTGGGCCCCAGCATTCACGGCTTCACCGACGCGTCCCCATCGACCAGCGTGCAGCCCACGGAACTCCGGATCGAACCGATCACACCGGGCCGACTCCGCGACCTGCAGTCGACAGTGGATCGTGCCGAATGGGGCGAAAGCGGCTTTGCCGGCGGTGACGTTGAGCTGGCGTGGCGCGCCACCGACGATGCCGGCCGGACCGTCGCTGCCGCCAACCTGACACCCTTCGACGGGCAGCCCGCCGATGTCGGAGTGCTGACCGATCCGGGTGCGCGCGGCCGTGGTGCTGCGACAACCGTCGCGGCGGTCGCCACCACCTACGCCGTTCAGGAATTCGGGATCGCGCGCTGGCGTGCCTTGAGTACGAACCGAGCATCGCTCCGAATCGCCGAACGGCTCGGCTTCATCGCAGACTGCCGCCAGATAGCACTGCGACCGCGGTTGTCCTGACTGGAAGGTGTCGCCCGTCAGGCAGATCAGCCACGTGCCCCGATGCGGTCTGCGTGCCGGGTATTGGCCGCCCGCCACGTGTCGATCATGTTCTGCCCGCCGTGCCCTTCTCCCTCGTCGATGATCAGCTCGCTGCCCGGCCATGCCCGGTGCAGCTGCCAGGGAGTGACGGCCGGCCCGCTGACATCCCGTCGACCGTGAATCAGCGTGGCAGGTATCCCCGACAGTTCGCTTGCTCGCTCCAGGATCGATGGGGCGAGGAACGCATCGTTGGCCCAGTAATGCGTGACCAGGGTTGCGAAGACATGTCGGAACTCGAGGTCGTCCCAGCGTGGGTCGCGGTGCAAACCTGCGCCGATGGAGATGTGGTGGTCCTCCCACTCCGCCCAAGCGATCGATGCGGCATCTCGGATGGCGGGGTCCCGATGGGTCATCAGCTGCGCGTAGGCGTCGATGACGCGGCCCTGACCGCGGTGGTACCCGATCCCTGCCTGCTCGGCATGCGCGGCCAGCCGGTTCCATGCCTCCGGGAAGATCGCTCCGACCGTCTCGGTGATCCACTCGACCTGAAATCGATCAGTCGTCGTCACTGCCATTGCAACGATTCCGAGACTGCGTTCCGGGTGCGCTTGGGCATAGGCGAGTGCAAGTGTCGAGCCCCATGAGACGCCGTTGATCAGCCAACGATCAACACCGAGGTGCTCACGCAACTGTTCAAGATCGCCGATCAGCTGCACCGTGGTGTTCTGAGCGAGGTCGTAGCCCGGGGCGGTGACGTGTGGAGTCGACCGGCCGCAACCGCGTTGATCAAGACCGATGATGCGAAACCGCGACGCGTCGAACTTCTCCCGGTAACCGCCGCGTCCGAGCGTGCCACCAGGACCGCCGTGGAGGTACAGAGCCGGGATGCCACCGGGCGCACCCGATTCCTCCCAGAAGACCTCGTGCCCGTCACCGACAGCTAGCATCCCCGACCTATGGACCAGTGCTTCCTCGGACACGGTAGGCGAGCCTATCGGACCGCCGAGTGCAGCTCCGCGGGCCGATCTCGACTCCCGGTTCTAGGGAACCGCTGATGACTTCCCTAGACTCCACGGGTGACGAGCACACCCGGCCCACACCGACTCGATCATGTCGTCCCACTCACCGAAGCGCGGTTGACCGCGGCCCGCAATGGCTGGCGGGAGAAGGTGTTGATCTACCTGACCCGCGATCCGTCCGAGCTGTTGGTGCTGGAACACACCGACGAATATCCCACGGCCGGCGTGCAGGTGCCGGGCGGCGGCGTCGAACCGGGCGAACAGCCGGCAGCGGCAGCCGTTCGGGAGCTCGCCGAGGAGACCGGGCTGCACAGCAGGTCGCCGGCGGTGTATCTGGAATCCCGGATCTGGGACCAGGCGGTCGCGCCGTCGATGGTCCGGCACTACTTCTGGGTGGCCGCGCCGGCGGACGCTCCCGACCGGTGGTCACACGTTGTGACCGCCGGTGAGGAAGACGAAGGAATGCTGTTCTGGTTGACCTTCCGCTCTCGGAACACCGCCGGGCTGACCGCCGGTTACGGCTGGGATTCGGCCTTGGACCGGCTGGACAGCGTCCTATCGGCCCGTGATCACTGAGCCCGCAATGCTCGAGCTCCGACAATTGGACGCCTCGGCCTGCTCGCCTCAGGAGGTGGTCAGGTAACCGGCCGGTGCCTGCCGGCGGACGTGGTCAAATGCTTCGTCGAATCGGTCCGGAGCCAATTCCTTCAACTGGTGCAGGACGATCGCGCCGTCGAAGCGGTGCTGCTGGAGTTGGAGCAGATAGTGGGCATAGTCGAGCTTGCCCTGTCCTGCGGCGCGTCCACCGGCGTCCGCGTCATGATCAAGATCCTTGGCGTGAGCCAGCACGATGTCGTCACCGACAAGATCGAAGACCGCGTCCAGATGATCCGACATCCGCTCCAGGTCACCGGCGTGGAAGATGTTGGCCACATCCATCAGCACCTTCACCGCCGGGCTACCGATCTCGTCCATCAACCGACGAGCGTTCTGGGCAGAGTTGACGACGTTGTTGTACTCGGGCTCGAATGCCAGCCGCACCTGTGCGGCTTCGGCGGCCCGGGCCGCCGGTCGCAGCTGATCGAGCAGGTCCGACCATGCCTCGTCGGAGGCATTCAACGGACTGTGCTGCCACATGATGTCCTGACGGGTTCCGGTGCAGACGGCGACGATGTCGGTGTCGAACAGGTGTGTCAGATCGATCAAAGTGATCAGATGTCGGAGATTGCGCTCACGACGATCCGGGTCCGGGTGGATCATGTTGTAGGTGCCGTCGACCGCAGCGACGCGGATCCCGCGGGTTCGCAATACCTCACTGGTCTGCGCCGCGAAGTCCGCGTCCAGATGGGGACCCAGGACATCCAGACCGAAGAGCAGCGCGTCGCGAACTGCCACCTCCGCCACGGCCGAACCCAGCTGGAGTTGGACGGTGTCGATGCCGTGTTCGACGATCCGATCCGCCACCTCCGCCAGGTCCGAACCATCGAACTCTGTTGTCATCACGCCGATCGCGGCCATCGTCCCGCACTCCTCTCGTCAACTCACAGCGGAGCCGCGATTCCTGCAGGTCGTCGCAGACTCACTCCGCCGCCCAGAAGCATTCCACAGTGGCATGGCGGAGACGCCTCGGAGTCACCTGTCGTCGGGGAACCCATGATGCGCTGGTATCGGTGGGCTCGGCACCGGCCGACTCGACAGCACCATTCGTCGTTTTCGGGCGATGAGTCGGCGCAGTGAGTCAGGCGACGTCGTCTTCCCAGGCGCTGCAGCGTTCTGGTGTGCTGTCGTTCTTGCTGTCGACCAGGCACACCATGTATCTGACCGGTTTGTTCTCGACGATCTTGTAGTTGCGATGCTCTGCCGCGCCGTTCAGTCCGTTGCCGTTGAACACCCTGTCGAGTTCCATCCACTCGCGATACCCGGTCTCCGGGTTCGGCTGAACACCTCGATCACTCCGCGCACACCCTTGCCATCCGCGGTCCAGTCGTTGACCGTGAAGTGCTCGCCGTAGGACTGGAACCACACGGTGCCGGCGTTCTTCCCGGCGGTGTCGGCTCCTCCGTCCGCCTGCGCGGGCGTCGTCGTCATGGTGAGTGCCGCGGCAGCAGCGATCGCAAGCATCACGATACGTCGCATCATCGTGTTTTCCTTCACTGGTTGAGGATTGATCGTCGTCGCAGAAGATTGAATGAGGGTTCGGGGCAGGCTGATCGCGATTCGATATGGGTCGAAACACGTGAGTCTTCGTTGACGAGGGTCGGCGATCAGCGAAAATCACGGGAGACGTACTTGCGCGGGATCACCTGGGCGGCCCGCGGGATCACCTGGACCAACCGGTCGAGCCGATCGGCCGACAGATTGGTGACACCGTCGGTGTGTTCGATCGTTCCGCGGATGATCATGCCTGCGGTGTTCCGTGCGATCCGGCGATAGCGCTTCCACAGCACCTCGGTGCAGATGACGTTGAGCATCCCGGTCTCGTCCTCCAGGTTGAGGAAGGTGACACCGCCGGCCGTGCTCGGGCGCTGTCGGTGGGTGACCATCCCGGCAACCTTGATCCGACGCCCGTCATACTCCGGACCGGACGCGAACAAGTCCTTGAT